>JAQUAP010000021.1 GCA_028687205.1 Candidatus Omnitrophota bacterium | reverse complement strand
CGATGGATTTACTCAAGCTCACCGCGCACTCGTCTTTAAGCACCTTGCTTATGAATATAGGCGCGATTACGATTATCCTGGCGGTAATGATGGCTTTAATCCAGAAGGATTATAAACGCCTGCTCTCATACCACGCTATCAGCCAGGTAGGTTATATGATCTTAGGCATCGGCACAGCGCTTCCGGTGGGCATTGTCGGCGGGCTTTTCCATATGATTAATAATGCTTTATATAAGAGCGGGTTATTCCTTACCGCCGGCAGCGTGGAAAAACAGGCCGGCACGACTAATTTAGAAAAATTAGGCGGCTTGGGCAGAAAGATGCCGGTTACCTTTGGCTGTTTCCTGGTTACCGCTACCGCTATCTCCGGGGTCTGGCCGTTTAACGGCTTCTTTTCCAAAGAACTGGTTTATGACGCGGCAATTGAGCGGGGATTAATATTTTATCTTGCCGCGGTTTCCGGTTCATTTTTTACCGCTGCCTCATTTTTAAAATTAGGGCACGCCGCATTTTTAGGCAAGCTCAATAATGACAATGATAAAACCAGGGAAGCCCATTTTAGCATGTTAATCCCGATGGTCGTTATTGCCGCGCTCTGCGTAATCTTCGGCATATTCAACCAGCTGCCTTTAAATTACCTTATCCAGCCGGTGCTGGGCGCAAAATTGGGAGGGCATAATTTCAGCGGTTTCCCGCCTAACCTGGCCCTGGTACTGGTTACCGGCATAGTTTTATTCCTGGCTTTGCTCAACCATCTTTTGGGCGCCAAAATCAAAGGCAGCGGCTTGCATGCCTTAGACCATATACGCTATGCGCCGGTGCTTTCCAAAATTTATGACTTAGCCGAGAAAAGATTTTTTGATCCCTACAACTGGGGATTAGGCTTAGTAAATATAGTTTCTAAGATTAGTTTAGGCATCGACAGGTTGATCAACTGGCTTTCCGACGGCTTGGCCGCGGGCCTGGCTTATGCTTTTTCCTCAGGGGTAAGGAAGGCGCATACAGGGAATTATTCTGTTTACCTGGCCTGGTCACTCGCCGGGGCGCTGGTTATTTTTGGCTTGTTGTTTATACATTAGGGACGGTTCTCAACTCAAAGCAAAGGTGTCCCCCCTAATGGGGACACCTTTAGATTGGTTTGAGAACCGTCCCTGAAAAAGAAAGGCAATAAGTGTACGCATTACTGATTTTAGTGCCGTTAGCAAGCAGCATCATCTTAAACTTACTTCCTAAGGGAGTAAATAAAAGGATTGCCTTTGGGCTTAGCCTGGCGCTCTCTTTTCTACAGGCGCTTTTTATATTTTTCCCCGCCTGCCCTGTCTGGAAAACAGGGGCGCGGACGCTGGAGAGCGTATTCAGGTTTAATTTCTTCATTGATAACCTGACCTCGGTAATGCTTTTATGTATCAGCATTGTTGTCTTCGTTACTTTATT
Source organism: Candidatus Omnitrophota bacterium (assembly GCA_028687205.1). GTDB lineage: Bacteria > Omnitrophota > Gorgyraeia > Gygaellales > Profunditerraquicolaceae > UBA6233. Next base: position 16,956 of record JAQUAP010000021.1, on the reverse strand, counting down.
AGCCAGCCGGAAGTTTATTGAGAGCGGAGAGAAGAGGGGCAGCTTTATTAATGTCATCCTGGTTGCTTTAATCGGGATGAATGGCGCGGTTTTAACCAGGGACATATTCTCTCTTTATGTATTCTTAGAGATCACCGCGGTAAGCTCGTTTATCCTTATTGCTTTGGACAAGGATATACTCGCCTTTGAAGGCGCATTCAAATATATTGTTTTTTCCGCGGTGGCCAGCGTCCTTATGCTTGCAGCTATCTCGCTATTGTTATTATTAACGGGCAGCACGGATTTCAACGTAATCCATGCTCTTTTTAAAATGCAGCCCGCGCATAATGCTTTGGTTATTTTGGCGGTCGGGCTCTTTCTCTGCGGGCTTTTTATTAAGGCCGGCCTGATGCCTTTCCACGGCTGGCTTCCCGATGCCTATTCCAGTGCGCCCGCGCATATTTCGGTATTATTAGCGGGAGTAGTCACTAAAGTCGCCGGGATTTATGCCTTAATCAGGATTATCGTTTCCGTATTGGGATTTACCGCCGCCGTTCAATCCGTCCTTTTATTAACCGCAGCTCTCTCGGTTATTTTAGGGGCTATCGCCAGCTTAACGCAAAGCGACTTTAGAAGAATGCTCGCCTATTCCAGTATCAGCCAGGTCGGCTATATCGTATTAGGCTTAGGCAGCGGCACGGCTTTAGGCATCGCCGGCGCAATATTCCATATTTTTAACCACGCTACATTTAAATCGCTCCTCTTTGTAAATTGCGCCAGCGTAGAAAAACAGACCGGCATAAGGGATATGCGCAGCCTCTCGGGCCTGGCGCAAAGGATGCCGGTAACCGGGGTTACTTCGGTTATAGGCAGTTTGTCCTGCGCCGGTATTCCGCCGTTAGCCGGTTTCTGGAGCAAGTTGATGATTATCATCGCGCTCTGGATGGAGGGTTACCGGGTTTATGCCTTCATTGCCATCCTGGGAAGCTTGTTGACCCTGGCATATTTTCTCTATCTTCAGAGAAGCATTTTCTTCGGAAAACTTAATCCGGAATTTAAGGATATCAAAGAAGCGGGATTTGCGCTTACCTTTCCCGCAATCTTGCTTACGGCAATAATAATACTGGTGGGCCTGGCCGCTCCGCTGTTGCTCGAGAAGCAAATTTTTACTCTAAACAGCATATGGGGAGGATAATTTGTCTTTAGATTTATTGATTTATCTGGCCTTGACGATTGCGGCATTATGGACGGTAATGACGCGCAGCCTTTTACGCTCGGCTATCGGGTTAGCCTTAGTCAGCGCTATCCTCACGATAATTATCTTCAGGCTGAATGCCCCCCTGGCAGGAGTTTTTGAACTCTCTGTATGCGCGGGCTTAATTCCGGTTTTATTTGTGAGCGTCGTCAGCCTTACCCAGCCGTATACGCACCAGGAGATTATCGAGCGCATGAAATCCATGTTCACGCGTTTCCGCTTCCTGCCGCTGATCGTGATTGCCGTAGGGTTGGCGCTGGGTTTACTGAGCCTGAAACCCGAAACCAGTCTTCCTCTGCCGGCGGATGGAAAAGATGTGCGCTTTGTCTTGTGGCATTTAAGGCGGTTTGACCTGCTGGGCCAGATGATCGTCCTGCTTACCGGAGTTTTCGGCGTCGTTATATTATTTAAGGAAAGGAAGAAGAGTGGTTAGCGCGATTTTTATTACCCTGCTTTTTATTACCGGTATCTACTGTATAATGGCCAGCTATAACCTGGTACGCGTCTTGATCGGGGTTGAAATTTTAATCAAGGCAGTAACGCTGATGATTATCGTCGTAGGCTCAGCGTGCGGACGCTTAGCCCTGGCGCAATCCTTAGTCATTACCCTGATTGTCGTTGAGGTAGTTGTCATTACCGTAGCCGTGGGGGTAGTGTTAGGGATCCACACCCATAACAATTCATTGGATGTCAGAAAGGTAAGAAGGTTGAAAGGATAAACGCTTATGCCTGATTGGTTAATCAGCCCCCCGGTTGTCTTTATAATCATCTTGGCAGTAATCTTGCTGCTGAACAGGCTGGTTTCTAAATTAGCCTTCCGCGTAAAAAAACCGGCAGCCGGCAGCGCAGAACCTTACGCCTGCGGGGAGTGCGATTATAATAATATGGCCCAGCCGGACTACAGCCAATTTTTCCCTTACGCTTTCTTTTTTACGCTGGCGCACGTAGCCACCCTGATCATTACTACCGTGCCGGCGGCAGACAGAGGCATACTGGTGATGGCCGGCCTTTATATTTTAGGAGCGGTAACCAGTTTAATCATCTTATTAAAAAAATAAAAAATGCGCATCATTAAGAAAATAGTCAGCTGGGCGCGGATTAAATCACCCTGGATATTGCATTTTAATACCGGCGCCTGCAATGCCTGCGATATTGAGATCATTGCCGCGCTTACGCCCAGGTACGACCTGGAGCGTTTCGGCGTGGTTTTAAAGGGCACGCCGCGCCATGCGGATATACTGGTTTGTTCCGGGCCGGTGACTAAAAAGATAGAAGACAGGCTGGTCAGGATCTATGAACAGATGCCAGAGCCCAAATTCGTAGTGGCGGTAGGGACCTGCGCCTGTTCCGGAGGAGTATTTGACGGCTGCTATAATGTCGCCGCGGGGATCAATCAAGTCATCCCGGTTTCCGCCTATATCCCGGGTTGCCCGGCCAGCCCCAAGGCGATTATTGACGGCGTGGTCAAGCTTTTAGCCAGCCTGGAAGAAAAAGAAAATAAAGGGGACGTTTCTATTTTTCCGTCCCCTGAACGGTAGAAAAATAGAAACGTCCCCTTTATTTTGATACGGAGGAATTATGGCATCACATGAGGAGGAAATCAGGGAAGATTTAATTAAAAAATTCAGCTATCTTGAAGGTTGCGTCAATATAGTCCGCCCACGGCGCATAGCCATTGAAGTCAGTCCGGATAATTTTACGCCTGTCTTTGCGTATTTGGCTAAAGATCTGCAGTTTTCGCATTTATGCACCATTACCGGCCTGGATGAGCCGGAAAAATTAGGGTTCATCTATCACCTGGCCGCTGATTCAGGGGTTTTAGTTAATTTAAAAACCGCTGTCCCCAAAAATAATCCGGTGATTAAGACCGTTACTCCTTATTTTCCGGGCGCGGAGATTTATGAAAGGGAACTGGCGGATTTATTCGGCGTAAAAGTCGAAGGCCTACCCGCAGGCCACCGTTACCCCTTGACCGATGATTGGCCAAAGAATGAATTTCCTTTAAGGAAAGACTGGAAGGTGAATAAAAATGCATAATTCCCCGGATTTTAAAATCCCTATCGGGCCGCAGCACCCGGCATTAAAAGAGCCGGAGAGCTTTAGCGTGGCGCTTAAGGGCGAAAAGATCCTCGGTGTGGATATACGTTTAGGGTATAATCACCGCGGGATAGAAAAAGCTGCCGAAGAGAGAAGTTATGTACAAGATATCTATCTTATCGAGCGCGTCTGCGGCATATGTTCGCATTCCCACGCCACCTGTTTTGTGCAGGCGGTAGAAGAGATTGCCGGGTTAGCCGTGCCTGCCCGGGCGCTTTATATCCGCACGATCATCGGGGAACTGGAGAGGATCCACAGCCATCTTTTATGGCTGGGCGTGGCCGGCCATGAGATCGGTTTTGATACGCTGCTGATGTATTCCTGGAGGGACAGGGAAGTGGTCATGGATATCCTGGCTACGATCACCGGTAACCGGGTCAACTACGGGATGAATACTATCGGCGGCGTGCGCCGCGATATAGACGCTCCGCAAGCCGAAGCAATACTTAATGCCCTCACGATATTGGAAGAGCGGACCAAGTATTATATCGAGATTGCTACCGAAGAGACGACGATAATCAAAAGGTTATCCGGAGTGGGAGTATTGTCCCGCGAAGATGTCTTACGGCTGGACGCGGTAGGCCCGACTGCGCGCGCCTCCGGCGTAAAGCGCGATGTAAGGGTCGATGACCCTTACGCTGCCTACGCCGAACTTTCATTCGATGTGATTACGGATAATCACGCGGATGTTTACGGCCGGACGGTAGTGCGGGTCAAGGAACTGCTTGAATCCTGTAAAATTATCCGGCAGGCCCTTAAAAACCTGCCTCAGGGCCCGATAGCAATAAGGGCGCCGCGTAAAATTCCGGCAGGCGAGGCCCTTAGCCGCTACGAAGCCCCGCGCGGAGAAGATGTGCATTATGTGAAAGCCAACGGCACTGAAAAGCCGGAAAGGGTAAAAATCAGGGCGCCTACTCTGGCCAATGTCCAGGCAGTAAAGCATATGCTGCGCGACAGATTTTTGGCAGATATGCCTATTGTCGTAGCGGCAATCGACCCGTGTTTTTCCTGCACTGACCGGATGGTCGCGTTAAAAGAACAGGCTGGCGGCAGGGCCAAGGTAATCAATTGGCAGGCCTTGCACAATTTCAGCATTGAATGGCATAAGCAGCGGGGAATAGATTTTGCCCCGCTCAATAAGAAACTTAAAGAAAGGTTAGCCAGATAATTATAATGGGAGCATTATTTTATATCCTTATATTTCCGGGATTTTTATTCATCATTTTCTTTAGCCTGGCTATTGAATTTATTGACCGTAAGATTTATGCCCGGCTGCAGAACAGGGTCGGCCCGCCCTGGTTCCAGCCATTGGCAGATTTTATCAAGCTCTTGGCTAAAGAGGATATCGTGCCGACAGCCTCCAACCCGAAGATGTTTAAGCTGGCGCCGATATTGGCTTTAACTTCGGTAATAACCGCTTTTCTTTATATACCGCTCTGGAAAACCGGCGCGTTATTTTCTTTTAACGGCGATATTATCGTAGTTTTTTATTTATTGACCCTGCCTACCTTGGCATTTTTTATCGGCGGCTGGTATTCTACTTCTCTTTATGCCAGGATCGGCTCAGTGCGTTGCCTGACCCAGTTATTTGCCTACGAAGTCCCTCTTTTTATGGGTATCCTCTCTTCAGCGCTCCTGGCAGATACCTGGTCGTTAAAGGAGATGGCTGTTTTCTATACGCAGCATCCCTGGTTTTGGATGTTTAACCTGCTGGGTTTTGGCATCTCCCTGATCAGCTTATTGGGCAAGCTGGAAAAAGTCCCTTTTGATATACCGGAGGCAGAGACAGAAGTAGTGGCCGGAAGTTTCACCGAATACAGCGGAAGGATGCTGGCATACCTGAGGCTGACTTTAGATATAGAAATGGTGGTGGGAAGCGTACTCCTTGCCCTGGTATTCTTTCCTTTCGGCTTGAATATCAACCCGGCTTTAGGCTTTATGCTGTTTCTCCTGAAAGTCTTGTTTATCATAAGTTTAATTTCGCTGCTGCGCACGGTTGTGGCGCGCCTGCGTATCGACCAGATGATCAGTTTCTGCTGGAAGTACCTGGTGCCCCTGGCGCTGCTGCAAATTTTAGTTAATCTTATCCTGAAAGGAACGCTTTTAAAATGAGGCCGGCAAAGATGTTGCAGGAGGTGTTAGGTTCTATTTTTAAGAAGCCGGCTACGAATCTATACCCGGCGCAGAAATTAGAGATGCCGGATAAATTCCGCGGTAAATTAAAATTTTACCCCGAACGCTGTATCGGCTGCAAGATGTGCATGCGCGATTGCCCTACAGGCGCCATCACGATTAATAAGCTAGGCGAGGGCAAATTTGAGGCGGTGATTGACCTGAGTAAGTGCATCTATTGCGCGCAGTGCGTGGATTCCTGCCCGAAAAAAGCGCTGGAAGCGACTAAAGAGGTAGAGCTGGCCCAGTTGGATAAAAATAAATTAAGGGTAGTTTATTCTTCTAAAGGATAGCGTGGATTATTCCGGCGTAATGCAGAGCGATTTAACAAATTTAATTGTCAGGTTCGGCGACCTGGGAGTTTTCCTGGCGATGTTCTTTGAATCCAGCGTAGTGCCGCTGCCTTCGGAAGTAATCATCATTAGCGCCGGGGCAATCGGGATACCGCTGGCCGCGGTGCTCATCTTCGGCGGTTTAGGCTCGACTTTGGGGGCGATGGTAGGATACGCCCTGGGAAGGTATGCGGCCATGCCGGTATTGTTGAAATTCGGTAAATTTGTGCTGATCAAGCCCCACCATATTTATAAAGCGGAGGAGTTTGCCAGGAAATACGGGATAGCCAGCGTCCTTATCGGAAGGGTCCTGCCGGTAGTCCCTTTTAAGGTTTTTTCCATTGCCGCAGGCATTACCCGCCTTCCTTTTATCCCGTTTGTATTATGCACGCTGGTCGGTGTCCTGCCCAGGATCCTTATTTTAGCCATTTTTGGTTCAGCCATCATCAAGCATACCAAGGTAATCGTAATTTTAGTTATTTTTGCGGCGCTCATTTTTATTGCTTTTAAAGTAACGCATTTGTTTTACGAAAAAAGAAAGGTTAAACCCAAAGGAGGCTCCCGATGACCATCTGGCAGATGCTTAAAAGCGGCGGCATAACCATCTATATTCTTTTAGCCTGTTCGATCCTGTCGCTGGCTATTATTATAGAAAGGTACATCTATTACCGCCGCAGGTCACGGGTAAAAAAAGTGGATTTTATGCTGGAGGTGGGTAGGGAACTGGGCAAGGGTGACGTCAAAAAAGCCCTGGAGATCTGTAAAAGTACGGATACCCCGTTTTCCAGCGTGGTATATTCGGGCTTAAATTTACACGGCCATAATGAGATGCTTATCTCTAACACCATGGAAAGAGAGATAACGATAGAGACGATGAAGTTGGAGAAATATACGAGCGTGGTCGGGACTATAGGAAGCACCGCTGTCTATATAGGCCTCTTTGGCACCGTGCTGGGGATTATCCGCGCTTTTCATGATATATCGATGAGCGGCTCAGGGGGGATTAGCGTAGTTATCAGCGGTATCTCTGAATCGCTGGCCTGCACGGCGATGGGGCTATGCGTAGCCGTGCCGGCGGTCATTGCCTATAATTATTTTACCAAGAAGATCGATAATTTTATCAGCGATATGGAGCTGTGCGCTTCCGAGACCATGGATTTATTAAAAGGTTAGAAAGAAAATGAACCTACGTTCGCGCAAGCAAAGATTAATCGCCGAGATAAACATAACCCCCTTTACCGACGTTATCCTGGTCTTGTTGATTATCTTTATGATTACTACGCCCCTGATACTGCAGTCAAGCTTGAAGATAAACCTTCCGCAGGCCAAGAGCGCCGGGCCGATACGGGATATGGGGCCGATCAACATCATCATTACCAATGAAGGCGCGGTATATGTGGACGGGGTAATGGCCACGCGCAAGGAATTAAGGGAGAGAGTTTATCTCAGGCGCCAGCGCGACCCTGCGGTAGGCGTCGTGGTCAGCTCGGACAGGTTAGTGCGTTTTAAGGATATCGTGGATATCCTGGATATTTTAAATGCTGCCGGAATAAAAAATCTTAACATTGCAGCGACAACTCAGGATTAAGAAAGGAGAATTTGTAAAATGTTGGGTTTAATGAACGCGAGCACTTTTGAGATGGCGGCGATCTGGGGCGTGCTTTTAATTGCTTTGCTGGGATTGGGCTATGCGCTGTTTTTGCGCAGGCAGATTATGTCCCATGATAAGGGGACACAGGGTATGCAGGAGGTCTGGAATGCCATCCGCACGGGCGCCGACGCATATCTATCCCGCCAGTTAAAAAGCATCTTACCTTTGATCTTGGTCCTTACCGGCGTTTTATTCTTTTCGGTCTATATTATTCCGCCCAGCGACGAGGCTTTGCAGCGTTTCAGCAAATTCAGCCCGGATATGATCCGTTTTATCGTGGGCATAGGCAGGGCCTGCGCGTTTGTGATGGGCGCTTTCTTTTCGCTTACCGTCGGCCAGTTCGGCATGCGCATGGCGGTTGAGGGCAATGTGCGCGTGGCATCCGCCAGCCGCAGGAGTTTTGGCGAGGCTTTAAAGATAGCCTATCGCACCGGGACGATTACGGGTATGCTTACCGACGGGCTTGGGCTTTTAGGCGGCACGGTAATATTTATTATTTTCGGCATTGCCTCGCCGGACGTATTGTTAGGGTTTGGTTTTGGCGGCACGCTCCTGGCACTTTTTATGCGTGTCGGCGGCGGCATCTATACCAAGGCAGCAGATGTAGGCGCTGACCTGGTCGGAAAAGTAGAAAAAAATATACCCGAAGACGACCCGCGGAATGCCGCAGTCGTAGCTGACCTGGTCGGCGATAATGTCGGCGATTGCGCAGGTATGGCCGCGGATATATTTGAATCATACGAAGTAACCATTGTTTCCGGTTTGATCTTAGGTTTGGCACTGGTCGGCATAACCGGCGAGTTAAAGTGGATCGTCTTTCCGTTATTAGTGCGCGGTATCGGCGTTCTTTCTTCGATCATCGGTACTTATTTAGTCAGGGGCAAGAAAAAGACCGAGGGCCAGGATGCACTTAAGAGTATCAATGTCGGGTTTTATTCTTCCGCCGCAATTTCCATTGTGTCCTTTTTATTTTTAGCCCATTTTTATATGCATGAGTGGAGGGCGTTTTTTTCAGTCGGCATAGGTATACTTTTGGCAATTGTCATCGATGAGGTTACCAAGTACTTTACCCATACGCACTATGCGCCGGTAAAGGAGATCGCTACTTCATCCAGGACAGGCGCGGCCACTTTGATTTTACGCGGCATCTCCATCGGTTTTGAATCTTCTGCCTGGCAGTTAGTGGTTATTGCTTTGACGATTATGGCGGCGATTGTGATTTACTGGGGCCAGCCGGTAGTCTTTGCCCTCTATGGCGTGGCGATGACCGGTATCGGTATGCTTACCTTAACCGGTAATAATGTCGCCATGGATTCATTCGGGCCGATTGCGGACAATGCTAACGGTATCGGCGAAATGGCGCATTTAGAGCCAAAGGCGCGCCAGATCATGGCTGACCTGGATGCCGTTGGTAATACCACCAAGGCGATTACTAAAGGCGTAGCTATCGGCTCAGCGGTAATTGCCGCGGTCTCTTTGTTCGGGGCTTTCTTAACCGACGTCACCAAGATCCAGGCGCAAATGGGCGTAGGAGAGTCTTTGCGCCTCCTGGCTACAGGCATAAGGGTTTCCGAGCCGATTGTTTTTGTGGGCATGCTGATCGGCGGGGCAATACCCTGTTTATTTTCCAGCCTGATGATTAATTCCGTCGCCCGCGCAGCCAGCCTGATTGTTGAAGAGGTGCGTAAGCAGTTCCATACCCCGGGCTTGATGGAAGGGAAAGTCAAGCCCGATTATAAAAAAGCAGTGGATATCTGCACGGTAGCCGCGCAGAAGGAGCTCATCGGCCTGGCGCTCATTGCGGTATTAAGCCCGATTCTTATCGGCATGGTTTTAAGGGTAGAGGCCTTAGGCGGGTTTTTAGCCGGCGTAATTATTACCGGGCAGATCTTAGCCGTATTCATGGCTACTGCCGGCGGGGCCTGGGATAATGCCAAAAAGACGATTGAAGACGGCCTATACGGCGGCAAAGGCTCTGACGCGCATAAGGCCTCGGTAGTGGGCGACACTGTCGGAGACCCGCTCAAAGATACCTCCGGGCCGGCATTAAACCCGATGATCAAGGTAATTAACCTGGTTTCGCTATTGGCTGCGCCGATAATTATTCACTACCGCCAAACCGATACCGGTGTTATAATTGGGATTATACTTTGCGTGGTTTTGATATTCGGCGCCATTGTTTATTCTAAACACGGGGTTTTAAGCTTCAGGAAGAAGAGCGGGGCGGGTTTCTAAAAGATGTCCATCTTTCAAAGGATAAAAAATATTATTATCGGGAAATCGCGGAATCCCCGGGACTCCGCGATTTTCCACAAGATATCGCTGATCGCCTTTTTTGCCTGGATCGGCCTGGGCGCTGACGGCCTCTCTTCATCTTGTTACGGCCCTCAGGAGGCGTACCTGGCGTTAGGGTCGCACGCTTACTTGAGTATTTTTGTCGCCTTAGGGACCGTATTCACTATTTTTATTATCAGCACAAGTTATTCCCAGATCGTTGAGCTTTTCCCCGGAGGCGGGGGAGGGTACCTAGTTGCCAGCAAATTATTATCTCCTACCTTAGGGATGTTTTCCGGGTGCGCCCTGTTAATTGATTATGTGTTGACGATTACGGTTTCAATTGCCAGCGGCGCGGATGCTTTATTTAGCCTTCTACCTGCTAATTTGTATGCTTATAGGCTGATTTTTGCGGTGATGGTCGTTATGCTGCTTATGTTATTAAATATGCGCGGGGTAAAAGAATCGGTTTTGGTGCTTACGCCTATTTTTCTTACCTTTTTAATTACCCATGTTTTTATTATTGTTTATGCCTTTTGGAAAAACTCTGCAAATTTTGTTCCGCTCGCCACTTCAACCGCCGGCGATTTAAGAAGCACTATTTCTCAGGTTGGTTTATGGGGAGTGATCTTTTTAGTACTTAAAGCTTACAGTATGGGCGCGGGAACCTTTACCGGCATTGAAGCAGTAAGTAACGGCATACCTGTTTTGCGTGAGCCAAAGGTGCAGACCGCAAAGCATACGATGCGCTATATGGCTATCTCGCTGTCTTTTGTGGTTTTGGGCTTAATGGTTGCTTATTTGTTCTATAGGGTTAATCTCCAGCCGGGTAAGACCCTGAACGCAGTTCTTTTTGAACAGGCTGCTTCAGGCTGGGGAAGGGCAGGTTTTATTTTCATTCTGGTTGCCTTAATATCGGAAGCCACGCTTCTATTTGTCGCTGCCCAGACAGGTTTTGTCGACGGCCCGAGGGTTTTAGCGAATATGGCTAATGACCGTTGGTTCCCCACAAGGTTCTCCAGCTTAAGCGACAGGTTAGTGACGCAGAACGGGATTTTAATCATGGGCGGCCTGGCCCTGATTATCATGGTGGCTACCGCAGGTTCAGTCCAGCTGCTGGTCGTCTTATACAGTATCAACGTCTTTATTACTTTTGTCTTTTCCCAGGCAGGCATGGTGCGGCACTGGTGGCAGTCGCGCAACAGGGTCAGGGGGTGGCTGAAGAAAATATCCATTAACGGCATAGGCCTTATCTTATGCGTTTTTATACTTATATCCATGATCGCCATGAAATTTTATCAGGGTGGCTGGGTTACGCTTTTTATTACCGGCACCCTGGTCATCCTGGCGATACTTATCAAACGGCACTATTATGCTACGGCCAAACTTTTACACCGGTTAAACAGCCTAGTAACGGTTGCCGAGTCCGCCGAAGAGACCCTTATTAACGCAAACCTGGCCAGCCAGCAAAAGCAGGAGCCGGATCTGAAAGCCAAGACCGCGGTTATCCTGGTCAGCGGCTTTAACGGCATAGGCTTGCATACCCTTTTTGGGGTCATCAGGTTATTCGGAGGAGTTTTTAAGAATTTTATTTTTGTCCAGGTAGGCGTAGTTGACGCCGGAAATTTTAAAGGCAGGGATGAAGTAGGCAAAGTAGAAGCCGAAGCTAAGAACGATATCGCCCGCTACGTCAATTTTATGCATAAGCAGGGGTTTTATTCCGAAGGCGCCTTTAAAATAGGCACGGATGTGGTAGAAGAGGTAAGCGCAATCGCGCCTGAAATTCTCAACCGTTTTCCGAACGCCGTCTTTTTCGGCGGCCAGCTTATCTTCCCCCATGATTCGCTTATTCTGCGCTTCCTGCATAACTATACGGTTTTCGCCATGCAGAAAAAATTGTACCGCGAAGGGATCCCGTTTGTTATTCTGCCGATAAGAGTATAGAATAAAGGGGACGTTTCTATTTTTCCTCCTCCCTAAAGGATAGAAAAATAGAAACGTCCCCTTTATTCTAAAGAATAGAACCGTCCCTAACGAAGGAGAGAATGGCAGGCAAGACAGAGTTGTATAAAATAATTAAGATCGCGGGGATGATTTCATATATCCCCATAATGTTAGCTGCCGCTCCCCTCGGCGGCTTTTTTTTAGGCGAATACCTGCGCAATAAATTTCACCTGCCGTTTTATTTTCTGGTGCTTTGCGTCCTTTTGGGTATTGCGCTGGGGATAAAAGAAGTAATCAGGGTAATCCGGCTGGTCTGGAATATAGAGAATAAAAACTAAAATGCAGGAACCGGTTAAGCGGGCAATAAAGGTAAATATTATTCTGGTAGCGGTGGCAGCCCTGGCTTTCGCAGCGATGCGTAAATTCAGCTTTAGCGCCGGGCTATTAGTTGGCGCTGGCTGGTCAACGGCCAATTTCCTATTTACCATAAGCCTGCTGGAGATCGCCCTGCTCCGCAAGCCTAAAGGTAAGCTTTTATTGTTGCTTTTGATAAAATTTCCAGTATTATATTTATTAGGATTTTTAATCCTGTTCTTTAAAGTTTTTCCTGCTTTAAGTTTACTCCTCGGCCTGTCGTCAATCCTGTTAGTCTTAGGAGTATTTACTATATGGCCCAAACTCAACAAGTGCAACACGAACTGCCCAACTTAGTTTCGCTCCTAGCTGATAAAATCGGCAGGTTCACCCACTTAGGGGAGCAAATCTACCTCTGGGAAAATGTAATATTTTCTCTTATCATCGTCCTGATTATATCCCTGGTTGCGTTCCTGGCTTGCCGTAAGCCGAAAATGATTCCTGACAGGTTGCAAAATGCGGTAGAGGCGGTCGCCGGCGGCTTAGATGATTTTATTTGCGGCATATTAGGGGCGCAAGGCCGAAAATATACTCCTTTTATCGGCACACTTTTCATTTATATCCTCTTGATGAACCTCTGCGGGATCATTCCCTTTATGAAATCCCCGACCTCCAGCTGGTCCACTACCCTGGGCCTGGCGCTTTGCGTTTTTATCTATGTGCAATATACCGCCTTAAGGGAATTCGGTCTTTGGGGGTACCTGGACCATATGATGGGTAGGCCCCGGGGCATTTTGGCATTTTCTGTTTTTATCCCGGTAATGATGTTCATCTTGCATATCGTTTCAGAATTAGTCAGGCCGATAAGCCTCTCTTTGCGTTTACGCAGCAATATCTGGGGCGATGACCTGCTTTTATCCGTATTATCCGGTATGGGCGCAGGCGGCGTGCCGCTTTTGGTATTCAGCACGCTGCTGGCGATCTTAGCGGCATTAGTCCAGGCAGTGGTCTTTAGCCTTTTAACAACCATATATTTTGCCCTGGTGTTAACCCACGAGGAGGAAGATAAAGAAACACGGGCAAATTAAAATTAAGGAGGAAAAATGGATTACAAGGTAGTCTTGGCATTTACGATTCCCTTAGGCCTGGGGTTGATCGCAGTGGGCTCGGCGATTGCTTTAGGCAAGGCAGTAGCTTCAGCTATGGAAGCAACCGGAAGGCAGCCGGAAGCCGCCAATAAAATCCTGATTAACATGGCCACGGGCTGCGCGTTTATTGAAGCGCTGACGATCTACGGACTGGTTTTCGCGTTTGTGCTGGCGGGCAAAATATAAATTAAAAACGCCTTATGGACCTACTTAAACTTTTAAGCACTAACGAGATTATCGCCCAGGTTTTGGGGTTCCTGATTTTACTGGCCCTCTTAAGGGTATTTGCCTGGAAGAGGATACTTGGGCTGCTGGATAAACGTAAAGAACGCATTGCCTTGGAGTTTAAAAGGATAGAAGAGGCCAAGGCGGATATTGAGCGGTTGCGGCTTGAATACGATAAGAAGCTCGCGTCAATTGACGAGGCCGCCAAGCTTAAAATCGATGCCGCGCTTAACGAGGCCAGGGCTATTTTAGAGGAGAGCCGTAAAAACGGCTATATCCAGGCGCAAGGCATTATTGATAATGCCAAGCAGAGTGTTAAATATGAACTGGCTAAGGCCAAAGACGAACTAAAGAATGAAATCATTGATTTAACGCTTAAGGCCACCGAAAACCTTATCCAGGAGAAACTCACCGAAGAAGGGGATAGGAGGCTGGTCAAAGATTTTTTGGAAGGAGTAGATAAGCTTTAAATGAAAGAAAGGCTGGTCGTAAAAAGATACGCCGAGGCATTCATGGATTTTGCCAGGGAGACGATCGGATTAAAACAGGCTGTCCTGGATTTTAAGAATTTAAAGGCGATCATGCACGAAAATAAAGGATTCCAGGAGATACTGCACAGCCTGGATGTCTCTTATGCCGAGAAGCGCGATTTTATAGACAAGGTTTTAAACGCGGATTTTTCCAATGAATTCAAGCAGTTTTTAAAGCTCCTTTTAGAAAAGAACCGTATTGGCATAATCGGCGATATCGCCGATTATGTCAGGGTCGCCTACAGCCACCTCGGAGAGACCGAGGCGATATTAAGGACGAGTTTTCCTCTGGATTTAAGCTTAATCCGCAAGATCAAGGATAAACTGGAAAAGAAGTTTAAGCGCGCTTTTAGGTTTTATATAGATCTGGACGGCAGCCTGCTCGGAGGGGTCCAGGTAATTATAGGCAATACTGTTATTGACGGCACAGTGCGCCGCAGATTGGAAGATCTTAAGCAAAAGCTTTTAACCGTAAGAGTTTAATATGCCATTAAGACCGGAAGAGGTAAGCTCAGTTATCCGCCAGGAGTTGGAAAAATATAAGACCCGTATGCGCTCGGAGTCTATCGGCACGGTTATCCAGGTCGGAGATACCATTGCCCGCATCCATGGCCTGGATGACGTAATGACAGGGGAATTGGTGCAGTTTTCGGAAAATGTCATGGGTATGGTTTTAAACCTGGAAGAAGATAGCGTGGGCGTAGTTATCTTCGGGACAGATAATCCGGATAAGGATATTAAAGAAGGGGATATTGTCAAGCGGACGGGAAAAATCATCCAGGTTCCGGTAGGAGAGGCGTTAGCCGGACGCGTAGTCAATGCTTTAGGCAGGCCGGTTGATGGCAAGGGGCCGGTTAATACGGATAAATTCAGGCCGATAGAATCCAAGGCGCCTAATGTGGTAGAGCGCCAACCGGTATGCGAATCGCTTGAGACAGGGATTAAGGCTATTGATGCGATGACTCCTATCGGCCGCGGCCAGCGCGAACTAATCATTGCCGACCGCCAAACAGGCAAGACCGCTATTGCCATTGATACGATTATCAACCAGAAAGGCAAGGGCGTATATTGCGTCTATGTAGCCATAGGCCAGAAGCTTTCCAATATCGTTACGGTCTCGGAAACTTTACAGAAATACGGGGCGATGGAATATACCACCATTGTCAGCGCCTCAAGCCGCGCCTCGGCATCCTTACAGTATTTAGCGCCTTACTCCGGATGCGCCATGGCCGAAGAGCTGCTCTATTCCGGAAAACACGTTTTAGTGATTTATGACGACCTGACCAAGCACGCGCAGGCTTACCGGCAGCTTTCCCTGCTTTTAAGAAGGCCTCCGGGAAGAGAGGCCTACCCCGGGGATATATTTTATCTGCATTCGCGTTTATTGGAGCGCGCGGCAAAATTAAATGACTCGCTCGGCGCGGGATCCTTTACGGCAATCCCGATTATCGAAACGCAGGCCGGAGATATCACGAGTTACATCCCCACTAACGTCATCTCGATTACCGACGGCCAGATTTATTTAGAGAATGATTTATTTTACGCCGGCGTGCGGCCGGCGATCAACGTGGGTTTATCGGTCTCAAGGGTCGGAGGCAAGGCCCAGGTAAAAGCCATGCGCCAGGTAGCTTCCAAGCTCAGGCTGGACCTTGCGCAATACAGGGAGCTGGTTAACTTTACGCAATTCGGCACGGAGCTGGATAAGACTACACAGGCGCAGCTGGAGCGCGGCGAAAGGATGGTCGAGATCTTAAAACAGGAACAATTTACCCCCCTTCCTATATCCAAACAGGTGATGATTATCTACTGCGGCACGCGCGGGTTCCTGGATGAGCTTAAGGTAAGTTTAATTAAGAAATTTGAAGCGCAGTTCTTTAAATATATGGATAAAAACCATCCCGATATCGTCGCGGAAATAGAATCCAAAAGGGATTTAAGCAGTGCGCTGATGCAAAGGATGGACGCGGCAATATCCGCGTTCAAAACTGATTTTATCCGGGATAATCAAATATGATCCAGTCGCTAAAGACCATAAAAAACAGGATCCGCAGCATCGAGAATACCAAAAAAGTCACCGCGGCCATGGAGTTGATTTCGGTAGCCAAGTTAAACCGGATTGAAAAACCCCTGCTTGCCTTAAAGCCGTATGTGGAGAGCCTCGGGGAGATTATGCAGAAGCTTATTTCCGATTTTCCCCAGGTTAAACACGCCTTTCTTGAAGAAAGGCTTACGCCGGAAAGGATCGCCTTGTGCGTGATCACTTCGGATAGCGGCTTATGCGGGGTTTATAATAACAATATCATCCGCCTGGCCGAAGAATTTATCCGGCGGCAGGGCAAAGAAAAAATACTCCTGGTCTGTATAGGGAAAAAGGGTTTTAACTATTTTAAGAAACAGGGCATTGAAATATCAAATGCCTATCTTGGCGTAAACGGCCGTTATTCTGAAAAGTTATGCCTGGAAATATATGATAAGCTTAAGAGTATGTTTATTTCCGGAGGTGCCTCTCAGGTGCATCTGGCTTACACGCATTTTATGACGGCATTAATCCATAAGCCCGGCGTAGAAAAATTTTTAAACCTGGAGCGTTTAGCAAAAGCGCAAAAGGATTATATTACCGAGCCCGGCATAAATATTATTTTAGATGAACTTATCCCCAAATACCTTTATATGAAATTAAAGCTGGCTATCCTGGAGTCTTTTACCGCGGAACATTCGGCCCGGACGGTGGCGATGAAAACCGCGACGGATAACGCTAAAGATTTACTGGAAGGGCTGGTTTTATTGCGGAATAAAACCCGCCAGGCGAATATCACGCAGGAGATTATGGAGATCATCTCTTCGTCGGAGGCCTTGAGAGGTTAACCCTATGAGCAACGGACAAATAATCCAGGTTATCGGCCCGATCGTAGATATAAAGTATCCGGAAAAAGAAGTCCCGCAGCTTTTTAACGCCATTAAAATTACCTATCCGGAGAAACAAATTAATTTGACC
>JAQUAP010000020.1 GCA_028687205.1 Candidatus Omnitrophota bacterium | reverse complement strand
CCCCGGGTTTTCCGGAGCTGACCTGGCTAACCTTTGCAACGAAGCCGCGCTGCTGGCCGCCAGGCATGCCAAAGACGCGGTGGAAGAAATTGATTTTGATAAATCCGTGGAGCGGGTTTTGATGGGCCCGGAAAAGAAGAGCCATATTATGTCCAAAAAGGAAAAAGAGATTACCGCGCTGCATGAATCAGGGCACGCCTTGCTCTCCCTGCTTTTACCCGAGGTAAACCCGTTAAAGAAAGTTTCGGTTATCCCGCGAGGATTAGCCGGCGGATACACCTTTACCCCGCCCTTAGAAGACAGGCATTACTGGACCAAAAAGGAATTAGTATCCGAAATCGCTATGATGCTGGGAGGCCGCGCTTCCGAGGAGATAAACTTAAAGGAAGTGACTACCGGCGCGCAGAATGACCTGGAAATGGCGACCGGCATGGCCAGGCGCATGGTGACGCAATTCGGCATGTCGGCAAAATTAGGCCATATTACCCTCGGCCGCCGGGAAGGACTGGTCTTCCTGGGCAAGGATATCATGGAAGAAAAAAATTACAGCGAAGAGACTGCCCGCCTAATCGATGAAGAAGTAAGGAAGATTATCGAAGAAGCTTATCTAAAAGCAAAAAAACTGTTGGAAGAAAATTTAGATAAATTAAAGATTTTATCCAACACCCTTCTGGAAAAAGAAGTCTTAAGCGGAGAAGAAGTCAAACGCCTGCTGGGAATAGAAAAAAATGACCTTGCCTAAGCTAAGGGCTATGCGTATTTTAAGCGTAGCGGGAGAAAAAGATTTAAAGCGGATTATGCAAGCTATCAAAGTAGACCCCTACGGCATAAAGATTATGCTGCCTAAAGCCCGGGCATATCTCTTAAAAATTAATTCCTTAAGTAACATATCCGCCAATATCCTGAAACAGGAGATGCTTTCTTTGGGAGGCGATGTGGCGGTCAGCCGCGACGCCTTAACCGGCAAGAGCAAGAAAACGGATTGCCTGATTATGGGCAGCCTGGCGCAACTTGGCTCTTTGAGTAATAAATTACATAAACAGCCATTTGGCCTGGATAAAATGTCCGCGGAGTTAAGCCTAGCTTTAAAAAATTACCAGAGGAAAAACCTGACCCTGGACTTAGGCAGGTACAGGCTTTACCTCGGAACGCGTGCGTATATAATGGGGATCGTGAATGCCACTCCGGATTCATTTAGCCGCGACGGGCTTGGCAGCAAATGGGAGGCGGTTGAATACGCGGAAAAATTAGTCAGGGATGGCGCAGATATTATTGATGTGGGAGGAGAGTCATCCCGGCCCGGCGCAAGGCCGGTTTCTTTGCAGGTCGAGCTATCCAGGGTTATTCCCCTAGTCAAAGAGTTGGCAAAAAAAATAAAAGTGCCGGTATCCGTAGATACATGTAAGCCGGAAGTCGCCCGTCAGGCTTTGGATAATGGCGCGAGTTTAATTAATGATATCACCGGTTTAAGCAATATAAAAATCGCCAAGGTAATCAGCCGTTATAAAGCAGGGGTAGTGATTATGCATATGCGGGGAAAGCCGCGCTCAATGCAGAAAAACCCCCAATACGCCTCTTTAATCGATGAGCTTATTGCCTATCTAGCTGAAGCTATAGATAGGGGAGTAGCTGCGGGGATAGCTAAAGAAAAAATTATTATTGACCCGGGTATTGGTTTTGGTAAAACCCTGGAACATAATCTGGAAATATTAAAGCGGTTAAGGGAGTTTAAGGTTTTTGGGCTGCCTATTCTAGTGGGGACCTCGCGCAAGGCATTTATCGGTAAGCTGTTAAATGCTCTTCCTGAAGACAGGATTTTCGGCACAGTAGCTTCTTGTGTTATAGCCAGCGAAAACGGCGCGCATATTGTCAGGGTCCACGATGTCAAGGCGGTCAAGCAGGCATTATTAATCAAGGACGGAATAGCGAGATGAATTTAGCCGATATCTTCATTCACTGGAAGGCTATCGTTGAAATAGCTATCTTGTGGCTGGTGATCTACCAGGTAATGCTCTTCTTTGAAGGCACGCGCGCTATCCAGCTGGTGCGCGGGATAGCGCTTATCCTGGTAGCCTTTTTCTTTTTTCAAAAGCTGGGGCTGGAAAGATTGGACTGGTTGTTTAGGAATTTTTTTGCCACCTCAGTTATCGCTCTCTTGATTATTTTTCATCCTGAAATCAGGCAGGGCCTGGCGCGCCTGGGCCAGCGCAATATCTTTATGAGCGCTATGGCTGAAGAAGAGCTGGACCAGATGCTTAAAGAAATAACCAAGGCGGTCGAGAGCCTTTCCGGTTATAAGATCGGAGCCCTGATTGCCATCGAGATGCATGATCCGCTTTCCGGCTATTTAGAAAGCGGGGTGTTGCTTGACGCCAAGGTTTCTTCGGAGTTAATTCAGGCGGTATTTACTCCCAATAATCCGCTGCATGACGGCGGGCTGATTATCCGGCGGGGCAGGATTGCCAGCGCCGGAGCACTTTTTCCTCTCGTGCAAAGGCAGGATATAGACCGTATATTCGGGACACGCCACCGCGCTGCCCTTGGCTTAAGCGAAGAGACTGACGCGGTGATCATCGTCGTTTCCGAAGAAAGGCAGGATATCTCCCTGGTTTACCGGGGGCGGCTGCATACTAACTTAAGCCACGAAAATTTATTCCTGAAGGCTAAAGAGATCATCAAGGCGAGGAAATAAAATGGCGAAGAAAAAACTGAATATCGCTTATAGAATCCTGCATATATTCACCTATCACCCCTGGCTTAAGCTTATTTCTTTTATCCTGGCGGTGATTGTCTGGCTTTACATAAAAGAAGAGATGTTTATCGCGCAATAATACTGAGGCTCCGGTAATGCGTTTAGGCGTAAATATAGACCATATCGCTACTTTAAGAGAAGCAAGGGGAGGATTAGAGCCTGAGCCGGTTTTTGCCGCTTTGATTGTAGAGGCCAGCGGCGCAGACGCGATTGTCGCGCACTTAAGAGAAGACCAAAGGCATATCAAAGATAAAGATATTTTTTTATTGAAAGAAGTAGTCAATACGCGGCTTAACCTTGAGATGTCTATCACCCCTGCAATTATAAGGGTTGCTGCTAAAGTTAAACCTGACCAGGCGACTTTAGTGCCCGAGAGAAGGCAGGAGTTGACTACAGAAGGCGGCTTAGATGTCGCGCAAAATCAGGAAAAGATAAGGCAAGCCGTAAAAAAATTAGAAGGGGCGGGTATCGAAGTAAGTTTATTTATTGACCCGGTAAAAAAACAAATCCGCGCGGCTAAAAAAACCGGCGCCAGGTTTATTGAACTGCATACCGGCGCTTATGCTAACGCGAAAAATAAGGCGGAAGAAAATAAATGTGTCCGCGAACTCAAATCCGCGGTTAATTTTGCCAAGGGGCTCGGCCTGCGGGTTTTTGCCGGCCACGGCTTAAATTATAATAATGTCAGCAGGGTTAGTGCGCTAGCAGGGATTGAGGAATTAAATATCGGCCACGCGATAATCTCCCGCGCGGTATTCGCGGGCTTAGGCAGGGCAGTAAGAGAAATGAAGGATTTGATTAAATAAAATGATCCTGGGGACAGGCGTAGACATAACCGAAGTAAGCCGCATAAGAAAAGCAGCCGAGAAGTGGGGCAAAGCGTTTTTAAGCCGCGTATTTACCGACGAGGAATTACTTAATGCCAAGTCGCGCGGAAGCTTATACCAGCATCTTGCCGGAAGGTTTGCCGCTAAAGAGGCGGTGTTTAAAGCCCTGGGAGAGGCGGACTTAAACTGGAAGGATGTTGAAATATTAAACGACCGGGAAGGCAAGCCTTTCTGTAAATTTTTGAACGCCAAGGGCAAAGGTAAAAAGGTGATCGTTTCCATCTCCCACGTAAAAAACTATGCGGTTGCCAACGCGATTATTACGCAGAAGAGTTAAAAGCAATAAAAGCGATTTCGGGCATATTTTTATTTTAGCCGGGTCGAGGATTTATTCGGGGGCAGCGGTTCTTTGCGCGTCAGGAGCGTTACGTTCGGGAGCAGGGCTGGTGACCCTGGGAATTCCCGAGAGCTTAGCGCTTCCCTTAATTAAAATAAAGCCCAAAGAAGTTATGCTGCTACCGTTAGCGGAGACAACTAACGGTTTCTTAAGCAGCCAGGCTTATAATAAGATAAAAGCTTTTAGTAAAAAAATTGATATCCTGGTTATCGGCCCGGGATTAAGCCGGGATAGCTCCACGCAAGCCTTAGCGCGCAAGATAATCCGTAATATCGCCAGGCCGATGGTGATTGACGCGGACGGTTTAAATGCGCTGGCAGGGCATTTGCAATACCTGAAAAATAATATGGTCTTGACCCCACATTCCGGCGAGATGGCCCGTCTTTTGGGAAGCAGCGTACAAAAGATAGAGCGCGACAGGAAGACGATTACCGGAAAATTTGCCAGGCGCTATAAAGTAACCCTGGTTTTAAAGGGCCATCATACGCTGGTGCGCGATAAAAAGGGTAAGCTGTATATTAATAAGACCGGTAACCCTGGAATGGCTACTGCCGGCAGCGGCGATGTCTTAACCGGTATGATTGCCGCGTTTTTGGGCCAAGGCCTGGATAGTTTTAGCGCTGCCAGGTTTGCAGTATATCTGCACGGTTTAGCCGGCGACTTGGCAGCCAGGGAGAAAACGCAAATTTCCTTGATTGCCTCGGATATTATTGCTAAAATTCCAGAGGCGATAAAGAAGAGCAGTTAATGCTGGCGTAGCTCAGTTGGTAGAGCTCCTCACTTGTAATGAGGAGGTCGCCCGTTCAATTCGGGTCGCCAGCTTTAAAGAAAATGCATAGCAAACTAAATATCAACAGGATTAGGAATCTTTATCAGGACAAGCAATTCAGCGTAGACCAGACAGCTAAAAAGCTGGGAGTATCTTTCTGGTCTTTATATGATTTTATGGATAAAAATACTATCTCCCGAAGGCTTCCCTCTGAAGCTAACTATCTAAGGAACAAATATAAACCTCAATTTAAAATTAGAGAAAGTCTTAACGGGAAAGACCAAGGATTAAAAATTGCTGGGATTATGCTTTATTGGGCAGAAGGTACCTTAAGAGGAAAAACAGTTGATTTTGTGAATAGTAATCCGGATATGGTAAAAATATTTTTAAAGTTTTTAAGAGAAATTTGTGGTGTTGACAAAAAGCGGCTAAGGCTCTACTTATACATTTATTCTTATCTTAATTTAAAAAATATAATGGATTATTGGAAAAAAGTTACAGGTATACCGATAAGCCAGTTTACTAAGCCATATGTAAGAAAGGGTAACCCAAATTTAAGTAATAGAAAATTGCCTTATGGGGTAGTGCATATAAGATACAATGATAAAAGATTACTAGAAATAATACACAATTGGATTGAAGATTACAAAAAAGTTATTTTAATACGGGCAGGTACCCAAGTGGCCAAAGGGGGCAGACTGTGTAATCGCAGCGTCATGCCGAAAGACGTGATGGAAAAGTAGGTGAATTCAGGGAAGCCCCAAGATACGTTTGGGGTAATCCTGAGCCAAGTCCCGAAGTAAACATCGGGAAAGGTGCAGAGACTAAGCGCCTACCACCTAAAGCTAAGAGCCAGGGTGATGAGATAGTCCAAGCCTTGAGGCAACTCGAGGGCACTTGAAATCTGCTGCACTTGTGCTTCAGAGGTTCGAATCCTCTCCTGCCCATTAAATTTTCCCGACAAGGAAATTGCAGTACCCGGCGCTAATAGGAATTGCGCCGGTACGCGCCGGTACGTAATAGGTATTGCGGGAGTAGTTCAGTGGTAGAACAATAGCCTTCCAAGCTATATATGGGGGTTCGATTCCCCTCTCCCGCTTATATTAGAAGCGAACCCAAAAGGGGAGCGGGGAAAGATTTTCCCCGCGCTTTCGGGGTAACAGCGAACGCAAGTGAGCGCCATAGGGGCAGAGCCCCTTTGGGGAGTGAGCAAAGCGAACGACGGGTTCGATTCCCCTCTCCCGCTCCAAAAAATGAAAGGACGCTAAGTAGAATCATATGAGCGAAGAATTATTAAAACCGGTTTTTATTGATGCGTTTGACGTGGATGATGCCTGGTTCCAGTGCCTATCCGCAATACTTGAACATGGCCACGTCTACACCATAACCAAGGGGAGTTACGAAGGCCAGAAACGGCTGGAATTCGATTTTGTTACCATACGTATAAAAAAGCCGTCGCATCAGATCATTCCCATTATACCGGAAGGAATGAGCATTCCCGCGCCGACGGATATGGATTATATCCAGGGCTATTTAAGCTACCTGCTTACGGGCCAAAAGACGGAAACAGAAGATTACACTTATGGCGAACGGCTGGTAGATGCCAAGGTAAGGATAAAGGAAAAGAACGGCGACAAGGATATGGTGCGGGAAATGCCCTTGAACGTAAACCAGATAGAAGAAGTAATCAAAATTTATAAGACTCAAGGTTTCGGGACAAACCAGGCGGTAATGGAGATCGGCATGCCTTCGGATATAAAATTAATTGACCCGCCATGCCTGAGGCTTATCGATACAAGGGTACGCTACGGCAAGCTGCATTTTATTTTATATTTCCGCTCCTGGGATCTATGGGGAGGCTTTCCTTCCAATCTCGGGGGGCTGCAGTTGGTTAAGCAATATATGGCGGAAGAAATCGGCGTGGATGACGGGGAGATTATCGCCGTAAGCAAGGGCCTGCATCTTTATGATTATGCCTGGGACCTGGCTAAAATGCGGACCAATAAACTTAACCTGGCGATAAAATAATATGGACAATATACCCGCACCGGAAGAGCGCAGGGAATTCACCAGGTTTGATTATGCCACGCCTTTAGCTTATAAGGTATGTAAAAAAGAAACCCTGACTAAGCTGCTTAAAGGTTATACTTCTAATATCAGCCCTGCGGGGCTGCTCTGTAATGTCAGGGAGACCGTGAACCCTGAAGACGTGCTCTGGCTTTCTTTTGACCGCGGGGTATTAAGCGTATGCGCGGAGCTGGAAAAAAGGGTCTTTATCTATCAAAATGGCATTATCGGCAAAGTAGTAAGAGTGGAAGCAAAGGGTTATGATAATTATGACGTGGGGATAAAATTCCTTACCCGCGAAGAGCAGAATTTTGTTAAACAGTCTTTGGGAGAAGATGGAAAATAGACCGGATATAGTTATTTTAGGCGACGGCGGTTGGGGGACGACCCTAAGCGTGCTTCTGGCGCGTAAAGGTTTTAAGGTAACTCTCTGGGGGGCATTTGCCGCGAATATCGCTTATATGAAGAATAAAAGGGAGAACAAAAAATTCCTGCCCGGAATTAAAATACCCGGGGGAATAATCTTAACCAGCGACCTGAGGGCCGCTATGCAGAAAAAAGACATTGTCGTTTTAGCGGTTCCCTCGCAATATATACGCTCAGTCTTAAAAAAGGTTAAGCAAATAGGCTATCCGCGCCAGGCAATATATTTAAGCGTGACCAAGGGAATAGAAATGGGTACGCTAAAGAGAATCTCCGAGGTAATCCACGACGAGTTGGGCGCGGTAAAATTAGCGGTGCTCTCCGGCCCGACCATCGCCCATGAAGTTGCTAAAGGCGTACCTACGGTCGCGGTGATTGCCGCGCATAACCGGAAGGCGGGTAAAATATTACAAAATATTTTTATGAGCGGCAGGTTCAGGATATATACTAATACCGACGTTACCGGCGTAGAGCTGGGAGGAAGCCTGAAAAATGTCATTGCTATCGCCTGCGGGATTTCTGATGGCCTGGGCTTCGGGGCAAATACTAAAGCCGCAATCCTCGCCCGCGGCCTGGCTGAAATTTCCAGGTTAGGCCTGGCTATGGGCGCCGGAAGCAGGACTTTCAGCGGGATAAGCGGTTTAGGCGATTTAGTCACCACCTGTATCAGCCCTTACAGCCGCAACAGATTAGTCGGTGAAAAAATCGGCCAGGGCAGGAAATTAAAACAGGTAATCAGCCGTATGCAGATGGTTGCCGAAGGAGTGCCTACGGCAAAATCCGCCTATGCCTTAAGTTTAAAGTATAAAGTAGATATGCCTATTGCCAAAGAAGTTTATAATGTGCTTTATAAAAATAAACCCGCGCTTAAGGCGTTTAAAGATTTAATGGCTCGGGAGAAAAAAGAAGAGTAGAATAAACAAAGGCCCTTTGCCCACTAACCGGTGGGCTCAGGACCGTTTTACGAGAGTTTTTAAAAGGTAAAACGGGGGATGGCGCAGTTTGGCTAGCGCGCTTGAATGGGGTTCAAGAGGTCGAGAGTTCAAATCTCTCTCCCCCGACTGACTTAAGCCTTTGCAATTTGCGACGCAGCATAGGAGGTATAAAATGTATAGAAAACGGTTTTTATCAGCTTTCTCTTTAGCCTTACTTTTGACGCTAAGCTATAGCCCTTTAACCCTTGCCGAAGAATCTATCACCATCTCTACCTATTATCCTTCTCCCTACGGCGTTTATAGAGAAATGCGCGCTAAGAGAATTGCCATAGGAGATACCTATTTTGATGGCGCTGAAGTCCCCTGGGAGGCAGAAGACGGAGACGGCAATCCGATTGATCTTAACGCTGACTTGGTAGTAGAGGGGAATGTAGGTATAGGAACAACAAGCCCTACTGGCCCCTTAGATGTTTATGGGACAGGAGCGGCTAAAGGCCTAACAGTAGATACATCAGGCAACGTCGGCATCGGCACGACCAGCCCTAGTACAGGTTTTGAGGTAAGAAGGGGTTCTACCGGTTTGCCGGCAACTTCAGGAACCAGTCAAGCAGGTGGAATACTAAGATTGCGCAACACGGATGGCTCAGCTTACAACTGGGTAATAGATTTTGGCATAACTAATATCAGCGGTGCCGGCGGCGGTTGGATT
Organism: Candidatus Omnitrophota bacterium; assembly: GCA_028687205.1. Taxonomy (GTDB): domain Bacteria; phylum Omnitrophota; class Gorgyraeia; order Gygaellales; family Profunditerraquicolaceae; genus UBA6233. The sequence continues at coordinate 9,674 of JAQUAP010000020.1, read as the reverse complement.
CAGACAACACATGTTCTTGGCTTGGAAAATATCGGGAGTCTCCTTTTGAACCCGAACGGCGGCAACGTCGGCATCGGGACGACCAGCCCGACGGCAAAACTTCATGTTGGAGGTGTATCAGGGACCGATGGTATTCGTTTCCCCGACGGGACTTTGCAGACTACTGCAGGAAGTTTTTATTCGGGCATGGTTATTTGGTTTAGTGGCGCAAATTGCCCTACCGGCTGGACCCAGTTAGGGAGCGTTGCGGATCATTTGTATATACCGTATTCTGTAGATCAATCCGGCACACGGTATATCTATGCTGGTTATACAGTCCACAACCTTTGCAAAAAGAACTAATGGAAGATAAAAATAGCAGGCAGGAAAGAAGAGGGGCGCGGCGGATAAAGAAGAACCTGATTATCCAGTATTCCATGGAATCAGCTCCCGAGTTGCGGAAGTGGGACGTATCTTCGGTAAGGGATATCAGCGAGAAGGGCGTAAGTTTTATTACCAACGGTAAATTTCCCTTAGGTATCATCGTCCACATGTTCATCCGGATACCGCTTAAGCCTTTTGAATGGTTTGAAGTCAGCGGTAAGGTGGTGGATGTCGAAGAATCCCGGACAAAAAGCCAAGACCCCGAGTTTAATATTTCTCTCGTCAGGATAGCTTTTATGGACTTAAAAGAAGAACAGAAAATATTAATCCGCGAGTATATTGCGTGGTGTTTATCAAAAGACGGAGGTAAAAAATGAGTTATGCCGGCCCGGAAAGAAGGAGGCACCCAAGGGTTATGGGGCGTTTTATCGTCTCTTATCGCATAATGAACGAGATTAATAATGTGGATATAAGCCAGACCAAGAATATCAGTATGGGCGGGATGCTCCTGACGACCAACAGGAACTTTGAGGCCGGAGTAAATCTGGCGCTTGAGATCAGGCTTCCTTTTGACCCGCACCCCATTATGCTTATCGGCAGGGTCCTGGAGTCCCATGAGATAATGAAAGACATGATCTATGATACGCGCATTGAATTTCTGGCAGTCGATGAAAAACACAGAAAGATTATCGGTGAAACCGTAGGTTACTACGTCAAGAAAGAAAAGGATGAATAATGAAAAGGATTAATGTAGGCTTAATCGGATTTGGCAATGTCGGCTCAGGGGTAATCAAGATCCTGCGTGACAGGAAAGCGTTGCTGAGCGAAAAAACCGGATTAGAAATCAATATTAAAAAGGTCTGCGACCAGGATATTGCTTCCAAGCGCAATGTGAGCATAGACAAAGGCATGCTTACCCGCGACCCTAAGGCAATCATCAATGACCCGCAGATAGACATTTTAATTGAATTAATCGGGGGGATACATCCGGCCAGGGAGCTTATTCTCGAGGCTTTAAGAAAAGGCAAGAATGTGGTTACCGCCAATAAGGCGCTGCTTGCGCTGCACGGGCAGGAATTATTTACCGAAGCAGCTGACCGGGGCAAGAATATTTATTTTGAGGGGTCGGTCGGAGCAGGCATACCGATTATCAAATCCTTACGCGAAGGGTTAGTCGCTAACAGGTTTAACGGTATTTTAGGCATTCTTAACGGAACCTCTAATTATATCTTATCCTCGATGTCTAAAAATAACCGCAGCTTTGCGGAGGCGCTTAAAGAAGCGCGCGCCAAGGGTTTTGCGGAAAAAGACCCTACCCTGGATATAGAAGGCATGGATTCCGCCCATAAGTTAATCCTGCTTACCTACCTGGCGTTTGGCAGGTTTGTAGAACTAAAGGATGTATTTATCGAGGGTATTGCGCGTATTTCCCTGGCAGACGTAAACTATGCCAAGGAACTGGGGTTTGAAATAAAGCTGCTGGCGATCGCTAAAAAAGAAGAGGCGGATTTAGAGGTGAGGGTGCATCCTACCCTTATCCCGAGCGACCATCTTTTATCTTCGGTTGACGGAGTCTTCAACGCTATTTATGTTTCCAGCGACCTGGCAGGAAACCTCTTATTCTACGGCCCTGGCGCAGGCCAGTCATCCGCTGCTTCGGCGGTAGTCTCGGATTTAGTAGACTTAACCCAGGATATTAAGGCCGGCTTCTTCAGGCCAACCTTGAATATCGTAGCGGACAAGAGCGTTAGAAAAATACGCAAGATTGATGATTTTGAGAGCCGTTATTATATCCGCTTTATGGCGCGGGATTTACCTGGCGTACTGGCTAAGATATCCGGCGTGTTGGCTAAATTCGGCATCAGTATTGCCTCGGTTACCCAGAAAGAGCGCAGCCGGACCCAGCTTGTCCCGATAGTCATGGTTATACATGAAGCAAAAGAAAAGGACATGCGCAGCGCTTTAAGCATAATCGACCGGCTGGAGGCGATAAAAGAAAAATCAGTAGCTATCAGGATGGAGGAAATGTGAAATACCAGGGAGTAATCGATAGGTACAGGAAATATCTTCCGGTAAGCGAAAAGACGCCGGTAGTTACCCTGAATGAAGGGAACACCCCTTTAATCTATTCCGATCATTTAAGTAAGCTTTTAGGCAGCGGTTTTGAAGTTTATTTAAAATACGAAGGGCTTAACCCTACAGGGTCTTTCAAGGACAGGGGTATGACCATGGCGATATCCAAGGCCTGCGAAGAAGGCTCAGGCGCGGTCATGTGCGCTTCAACCGGGAATACCTCTGCGTCGGCAGCAGCTTATGCTGCCCGGGCAGGCATAAAATGCATTGTGCTTATACCGAGCGGCGCAATTGCTTTGGGTAAATTAAGCCAGGCGCTTATACACGGCGCGCAGGTTTTAGCGGTAAAGGGAAATTTTGACGCTGCCTTAAGCCTGGTGCGGGAGATCAGCGCGAAATACCCGATTACCCTGGTGAATTCGCTTAATCCTTACCGCATCGAAGGCCAGAAAACCGCGAGTTTTGAAATTTGCGATTTTCTCGGCGATGCCCCGGATTTCCAGGTTATGCCCGTAGGCAATGCCGGCAATATTACCGCTTACTGGAAAGGGTATAAAGAGTATCAGCAGGCGGGATTAGCTAAAAAATTACCGAAGATGTTAGGGTTTCAGGCAGAAGGCGCCGCTCCCATTGTCAGGGGGCATGCGATAAAAAATCCCGAGACAATCGCGACCGCCATCCGTATCGGTAATCCGGCAAGTTGGATTCAGGCTGAAGAAGCCAGAGACGCATCCGGAGGCCTGATCGATATGGTCGCGGATAAAGAAATCCTTGAGGCGTATAAAATACTGGCTGCCTGCGACGGAGTATTCGTTGAACCGGCTTCAGCAGCATCAATCGCCGGATTAATCAAGCTCAATAAGAACGGTTACTTTAAAAACGCGGCTCCGGCGAAAATAACCTGCATCTTAACCGGGCACGGCTTAAAGGACCCGGAGAGAGCCATAAAAAGTATCCAGGAGCCAAAATTAATCAAGCCAGAGATGAAGGCGATACTCAAAGAGATTGGCTACTAAACTAAGAGGCAAAAGAGTTTTAATTACTGCTGGCCCCACCTGGGTGCCTATAGATGCGGTCAGGGTAATCAGTAATACCGCAAGCGGCGCAACCGGTATTTTATTAGCGAAAAAATTAGCCAGCCAGGGCGCCAGGGTTACGCTTATGCTTGGGCCGGTTCAGGCCGGCTGTAAAAACAAGGCGGTAAAGGTTATAAATTTTAAATTCTTTAACCAACTGCGTTCTTGGTTAAAAAGTGAGCTTAGAAAAAAGCACTATGATATTATCATCCATTCTGCCGCGGTTGCGGATTATGCACCAGGCAGCTTGGGTAAGCGCAGGAAGATAAGCTCCGGGCTTAAGGTTCTAAGCTTAAAGCTTAAAACCACTCCCAAGCTAATTGATTCTTTACGCAGAATAAGCCCGCGTTCTTTTTTGGTCGGTTTTAAGTTTGAACCGGATTTAAAGGGAGTCCAGCTGATAAGAAAAGCAAGGTCGCTTATCAAAAGGGCGGGGTTAGATTTAGCAGTAGCTAACAGCAGTTCCGCTAAAGGTTATGTCGCGTATTTAGTGGGCAAGCAAAAGCATTACGGCCCATTTTTCTCTAAAGAGAGGATGCTTAAAAACCTGGTCAGGTTAATATGAAATACCTTGTCTTAGTTTGTGACGGGATGAGTGATTATCCCATTCAGGAGTTAGGCGAACGCACGCCGCTTGAGGCGGCAAAAACCCCGAACCTGGATTTTATTGCCAAGCATGGCAGGCTGGGAAGGGTGCGCACTATACCCGCCGGTTTTATCCCGGGTTCAGACGTGGCGCAAATGAGTATTTTTGGCTATGACCCCAAAAAATATTACAGCGGCAGGGGGCCGCTTGAGGCAGCGAACCTGGGAGTAGAATTAGAAGATGATGATGTGGCTTTCCGTTGCAACCTGGTGACAACCCTGGCGGATAAACTTACGGATTACAGCGCCGGGCATATCAGTAGCAAAGAAGCGGCCATCCTGATTAAGTTTATCGACCAGCATTTAGGGACCAACCGGATTAAATTTTACCCCGGCGTAAGCTACCGGCACCTGATGGTAATTAAGCGCGGCGCTGAAGAACACCTTGAAGATGTGCGTTGCCAGGCGCCGCATGATATTACAGGCAAAAGCGTTTCTAAGAACCTGCCTAAGGGAGATAGCGCCGATATACTGGTTAAGCTGATGGAAGAGTCGCGCAATATTTTAACCAAACACGAAATAAACCTCGTGCGCATCGATTTAAAGGAAAATCCGGCAAATATGATCTGGCTCTGGGGCCAGGGGAAAAAGCCGGCCATGCCGAAATTTATGGATAAGTATAACTTAACCGGCAGCGTTATTTCTGCCGTAGACCTGATCAAGGGCATAGGCAAGATCCTGGGGCTGGCAGTTGTCAACGTTCCCGGGGCAACAGGTTATTACGATACAGACTATGCAGCCAAGGCCAGGGCGGCGCTAAAATTACTGGAAAAAGATGATTTTGTATTCGTGCATGTTGAAGCGGCTGATGAAGCAGGCCATAACGGAGATTTGAGGGAGAAGCTTATCGCCATTGAAAGGTTTGACCACCTCGTCTTAGGCAGTATATTAAAAGCGTTCAAGGGAAAACGTAATTTCAGAATTTTAGTTTTACCTGACCACGCTACTCCGGTTGCGCTTAAAACCCATGTGGCAGACCCGGTGCCTTTCGGCATCTTCGGCCAGGATATTATCGCCAGGGGTTTTTTAAATTACAGCGAGAAAGAGGCCCAGAAATCCGACCTCCATTTTGATAGAGGGCATGAATTAATGGATTATTTTATTAAGGACGCGAGTTAAAATTTCAAGGAGAGAAATTTAAAATGAGGAAGAAGTTGATCGTACAAAAATTCGGCGGTTCTTCCGTGGCTAATGTGGAAAGGATACAGCGCGTAGCCCAGAGGGTAGTCAGCTATAGGAAAAAAGGCCATGACCTGGTAGTCGTGGTTTCGGCTTTGGGCGATACAACCGACGAATTAATCGAGCTGGCAGGTAAAATAACCCTCGAGCCTTCCGAGCGGGAAATGGATATGCTTTTATCTACGGGAGAACAGATCTCTGTCGCGCTCCTGGCAATGGCGATACATAAATTGGGCTTTGAGGCCATATCTTTTACCGGCGCCCAGGTCGGCATTATTACCGATACCAGCCACACCCGCGCCAGAATCATTAAAATTAATGCCGCTAAGATCAAGGAAGCCTTGAGAGAAGGAAAAATCGTCATTGTCGCCGGATTCCAGGGCGTAACCCTGAACCAGGATATCACTACTTTAGGCCGCGGCGGTTCGGATTTAACCGCCGTTGCCCTGGCTAAGGAATTAAAAGCGGATGAATGCGAGATTTATACCGACGTCAAAGGCATTTATACCACTGACCCGCGGATCGAGCCAAAGGCAAAGAAAATAGAAGTGATCACTTATGATGAGATGTTAGAGATGGCTTCCCTCGGCGCCCAGGTAATGCAGGCGCGCTCTATTGAGGTAGCTAAAAAATTCGATGTCCCGATACATGTGCGCTCAAGCTTTGAAAGGTCCACCGGCACGATGATTATTAAGGAGGTTAAAAACATGGAAGATGTGGTTGTCTCGGCTATAACTTTAAACAAAGGAGAATCCAAGATTACTGTCTGCGATGTCCCTGACCGGCCGGGTGTCGCCGCCAGGATATTCAATGAACTGGCCACCAAAGGCGTAAGTGTGGATATGATCGTGCAGAACGTCAGCCACCTGCGTTCAACCGATATATCTTTTACCGTCAGCAAGGCCGAGGCGTCCAAGACGCTCAAAATTACCAAAAAAGTTTCTAAGGGGATCGGCGCGGGCGAAGTCTTAGAGGATGCCGATATAGCGCGCGTCTCTATTGTCGGCGTGGGCATGAAATCGCATCCCGGCGTCGCCGCCAAGATGTTTGAAGTTTTAGCCGACAAAAAAATAAATATCGAGATGATCTCTACTTCCGATATCAGCATCTCCTGTATCATTCAAAAGAAATTTGCCGAAACAGCGGTAAGGGCGCTGCATGAAAAATTCGGTTTAGGAAAATAACTTACTTAATCAGGGACGGTTCTCAAGACAAAGCTAAACCGTCCCTAGTTTAGGGACAGTTTCCTCACGAGTTGAGAACCGTCCCTAGAGAAGCGAGGTTTAAATGCCTAAAGTAAAACTTTATGATACAACTTTACGCGACGGTGCTCAAGGCGAAGGCATCTCTTACTCGGTAATGGATAAAGTCAGCATTGCCAAAGAACTGGATATGCTGGGTATTCAATACATTGAAGGGGGTTGGCCCGGGTCAAACCCCAAGGATATGGAATTTTACCTTAAGATGTCTAAGCTAAAACTCAAAAATAGCCAGCTTACTGCCTTTAGTATGACGCGCCGGTTAAATACCAAAGCCAGCCTTGACCCTAATATCAAATCCCTGGTTAAATCCCAGGCTAAGATTATTACTATCGTGGGTAAAACCTGGGATTTACACGTTACTGATGTCTTGAAGGCTACCCTTGATGAAAACCTGGAAATGATCCGCGATACGGTCAGCTTCCTGGTTGCTGAAGGCCTGACTGTTTTTTACGATGCCGAACATTTCTTTGATGCCTATAAAGCAAATAAGGATTACGCCTTGAAGACCCTGCTTTGCGCGCAGGATGCAGGGGCAAAGGTAGTTTGCCTTTGCGACACTAACGGCGGGACATTGACCTCTGAGGTTTCCCGGATTGTCGCGGAAGTAAGGGGGCAGATTAAAGTCAGCCTGGGCATCCATTGCCACAATGATGCTGACCTTGCCGTAGCTAATTCCCTGGCTGCGGTCCAAGCCGGGTGTGATATGGTCCAGGGAACGATTAACGGTATCGGCGAACGCTGCGGAAACGCGGACCTGATTCCGATTATCGCCAACCTGAAATTAAAAATGGGCATTGACTGCCTTGCGGACGATAAATTAAAGGAGCTGACCCATGTTTCGCATTTTGTCAGCGAGATCAGCAATATGAAACAATCGGTCAGCCAGCCTTATGTCGGCGCATCCAGCTTTGCGCATAAAGGCGGGATGCATATTAACGCCGTGATGAAAAACCCGAAGACTTACGAGCATATCGATCCTGCCTTAGTAGGTAACCACCGCAGGATTTTAGTTTCGGAATTAGGCGGTAAAACAGGAATTTTAGTCCGGGCCAGGGAATTAGAGCTGGATCTGAACAAGGGGGATGCTAAGGCTAAAAAAATCCTGCAATTGATCCAGAAATTGGAACATCAGGGTTACCACTTTGAGGCAGCGGAGGCCTCTTTTGAACTTTTAATGAAGCGCGCTTTCAAAAAATATAAGCAATTTTTTGATTTAGAGGGTTTTCGCGTGGTCATTGAAAAGAAAACCGACAACAAAATCACCACGGAAGCGATTATCCGGCTCAAAGTGAAAGGCGTAAAAGAACATACTGCCGCAGACGGAGACGGGCCGGTCAATGCCCTGGATAATGCCCTACGCAAGGCCCTGAAAGATTTCTATCCTACGCTGGCTAAAATGCACCTCTCGGACTTTAAGGTGCGCGTATTGGATGAAAAAGCCGGGACCGCTAGCCGCGTGCGGGTTTTAATCCAGTCGCAGGACGAAGCGGATTCCTGGAACACTATCGGCGTCTCGGAAAATATCATTGAAGCCAGCTGGCAGGCCCTGGTTGACAGCATAGAATACAAACTTTTAAAAGATAACGTGAAATGATAGATGAAATTCCTAAGCAATATAACCCCAAAGATACTGAAGATAAATGGTATAAGTTTTGGGAAGAAAATAATCTATTCTGCGCCAAAGTAAATCCGGCTAAAAAACCCTACACCATCGTCATCCCTCCGCCCAATGTCACCGGCATTTTGCATATGGGCCATGCCTTAAATAACACTATCCAGGATATCCTTATCCGCTATCACCGCATGCAAGGCTTTGAGGCGCTTTGGATGCCGGGGACTGACCACGCCGGAATTGCCACACAAAACGTGGTGGAGAAGGCCCTGGCCAAGGAAGGATTAAAACGCCAGGACCTGGGACGGGATAAATTCATTGCCAGGGCATGGTTTTGGAAGGAGCACTATGGCTCAACCATTATCCGCCAACTGAAAAAATTAGGGGCTTCCTGCGACTGGCCGCGCGAACGCTTCACTATGGATGATGCATATTCTCAAGCAGTAAGAGATGCCTTTGTCATCCTTTGGAAAAAAGGATTAATCTATCAGGACGATAAAATTATTAACTGGTGCCCGCGCTGCCAGACCGCGCTTTCCGATGAAGAAGCCCCGCACAGGGATTTGCAGGGCAACCTCTATTATTTGAAATACCCGCTTAAAGAAAACCCCGCTGCATTCGTCATCGTAGCGACTACGCGCCCTGAAACCATGCTCGGCGATACGGCGGTTGCGGTTAACCCCAAAGATAAACGCTATAAAAAACTGGTCGGAAAAACCTTGCTCCTGCCTTTAATCAATCGGGAGATTAAAATTATTGCGGATAGCATGGTTGATATGAAATTCGGCACCGGCGCAGTCAAAGTCACGCCCAGCCATGACCCTAATGACTATATTTTAGGCAAAAAACATCGTTTAGCATTTGTCAATATCATGTATCCCGACGGCAGAATGAACGAAAATGCCGGGGACTATAAGGATATGGACAGGTTTGAAGCCAGGGAAGTAATCCTAGAGGACTTAAAAGAAAAGAGCTTGCTGGAAAAAGTCGAAGCGCACCCTCTATCTGCCGGGCATTGCTACCGTTGTCATACGCTTATCGAGCCTTATCTTTCCAGGCAGTGGTTTGTCAAAATGAAGTCGCTAGCTAAACCGGCGATTGAGGCAGTTAAAAAAGCTAAAATTAAATTCCACCCTCAGCGCTGGACCAAGGTTTATCTTAACTGGATGGAGAATATCCAGGACTGGTGTATCTCCCGCCAAATCTGGTGGGGGCACCGCATCCCGATATGGTATTGCCTGGATTGTAAAAAAGAGGCCCTGGCAAGCGTAGAAGCGCCGGTAAAGTGTAGCGTATGCGGCTCTACAAACATTAAGCAGGAGGAAGATGTCTTAGATACCTGGTTTTCTTCCTGGCTCTGGCCTTTTGCTACTTTTAGAAATAAAGAAGAGCTGCAATATTTTTATCCTACTTCAACCCTGGTAACCGCGCCGGAAATCATCTTTTTCTGGGTCGCGCGGATGA
>JAQUAP010000075.1 GCA_028687205.1 Candidatus Omnitrophota bacterium | reverse complement strand
CAAAAGGCAGGACGCTGTTTTAGCTGAAGGTGATTTTTCCCGCCGCGGCGGTTTAGTCGATATCTTCCCGAGCTCCTTTGAATTACCCATCCGCATAGAATTAGATAATGATTTGATAGCTTCCATCAGGACCTTTAATCCCGCTACAGGCGAGGCGCTCTGGCAGCACAGGATCATCATTATCCTGCCCATCAGGAAGCCCGGCAGCTTAAAGACTACGCCGATTACCGAAGATTTCCCGCTGGCTAATTTCCTGGATTTAAATATCGGCGATTATGTCGTGCATAACCAGCACGGTATAGGTAAATTCCTCGGCCTGGATAAGATCAGGGTCCAGGATAAGTATAAAGACCACCTGGTAATCGAGTATGACCGCCAGGAGAAACTTTATGTGCCGGTTGAATCTATGCACCTGGTGCAGAAGTATATTGCCTTCCACATCCGGCGGCCAAAGCTCTACAGGCTGGGAGGCAAAGAATGGTCAAGGGTAAAGGAGAGGGCGCGCAGGGGCATACAAAAGATGGCCTGGGACCTTTTAAGCTTACAGGCAATGCGCGTGAGCACTAAAGGTTTTACTTATGCCAAAGATACGGATTGGCAGGTCCAGTTTGAAGAGAGTTTTCCTTATGAAGAGACGCCTGACCAGGTAAAAGTTACCTTAGAGGTAAAACAGGATATGGAATCCGGAAAACTTATGGACCGCTTGCTCTGCGGCGACGTAGGCTATGGCAAGACCGAAGTGGCTATGCGCGCGGCTTTTAAATGCCTGATGGATAATAAGCAGGTCGCCTACCTTGTCCCGACGACAATTTTGGCCGAGCAGCATTATCATAATTTCAGCTCGCGGCTTAAAGATTTTCCCGTCAATATCCAGTTACTTTGCCGCTTTAAGACGCATGGAGAACAGAAGGATGTTGTCGGGGGCTTAAGGGAAGGTTCGGTTGACCTGGTTATCGGGACGCACAGGTTGTTATCGGATGACGTCTCTTTTAAGGATTTAGGGCTGGTAATTATTGATGAGGAGCAGCGTTTTGTAGTAAAACATAAAGAGAAGCTAAAGAAAATCCGGCTTTCAACCAATGTGCTTACGCTTACCGCCACGCCCATACCGAGGACTTTATATATGAGTTTAATGGGCGCCCGCGATTTATCCGTAATTAATACCCCGCCGCAAAATAGGTTGCCTATCAAGACGATTGTGGTAGAATATGACGAAGACCTCATCCGCCAGGCCATCTTGAAGGAGACAGGGAGGCAGGGCCAGGTGTTCTTTCTGCATAACCGTATAGAGGATATTGAAAAGGTAAGGGAGAGGCTGGCGAGGATTTTGCCTCAGGGCGTACGCCTGGCCATCGGGCATGGGCAGATGCACCCGCAGGAATTAGAGAACGTGATGTCCGGATTCCTGGAAGGCAAGGTTGATTGCCTGATCTCCACCATGATCATTGAATCCGGCATCGATATCCCCAATGCCAATACCATTATCGTCGATAACGCGCATACCTTTGGCTTATCGGACTTACACCAGTTGCGCGGAAGGGTAGGCAGGTTTAACCGCGCTGCCTACGCTTATTTTATGGTCCCGAAAAAACTGGTATTGGAAAAAGACAGCCGTAAAAGGTTGAGTGCCATTCAGGATTATGCTTCGCTGGGCGCCGGTTTTAATATCGCGATGGAAGACCTGGAGATCAGGGGCGCGGGAAATTTACTGGGGACGCAGCAGCATGGTTTCATCGCCGCGGTAGGGTTTGACCTTTACTGCAGGTTATTAAGGGAAGCGATCGATACCTTTAAAAAGACAGGAGTATTTAATGCAGCGCATAATTGATTTAAGGCTTTTTCTTTTATTGCTTCTCTTACCTATATATTACACGCTGCATGCTGCCTGCCCACTCTATGCGCAGGACCAGATCGTGGCGGTCGTGAACAATGAAGTAATCACGCAGAAGGATTTAAGCGATTTCCTTAATTTCATGAGCATGCAGCTATCCCGCCAGTATAAAGGCAAGGCCCTGGAAGATAAAATCGATTCCATTAAATCCGATTTATTAAACCGGCTTATCGAAGACCGCTTAATCCTGCAGGAGGCAAAAAAGGAAAAGATAATGCTTGATGAAAACAGGGTCAAGGCCAAGATCGGCGAGATAAAAAAACAGTACCGTTCGGATGCCGAGTTCCAGGCGGAATTAATGAAGCAGGGGCTTACCCAGGCGGATATCGAAAATAAGGTCCGGGAACAGTTTCTCATGTTTAGTATCGTAGAGCGCCAGGTGCGCAGTAAAATTACCGTCAAGCCCGATGAGGTGACCGGATTTTATGAAAAGAATAAAAATGATTTTAATTCAGGCGAAGAAAGGGAGCTGGAGGCCTATTCTTTAGAGAATGAGGACCTGGCCCAGTCATTTGCTTATAACCTTAAAACCGGCAAGAAACCGGAAGATTTAGCGACGCGCTATCCCTTTACGGTCAACATGCTTAGCGTCTATAAAGGGGAACAGCTAAAGAGTGAAATTGAAGAGGTGGTCTTTAAGCTCGGCCTTAATGAGGTCTCTAAGCCGGTTAATATTGACGGTAAATTTTACGTATTCAGGCTGGTTAATATAAGCCCTCCCAAAGAAGCGACCCTCACCCAGGTCCAGGGTAAAATCCACAATTTCTTATTTGAGACCAAGATGCAGGAAGAGTTTACCCGATGGTTAGATGAGCTCAAAAAGCGCTCCTATATCAAAATCAAATAGAATCAGGGTCGGCCTTACCATAGGGGATCCTTCAGGGATCGGCCCGGCAATAGCCTTAAAAGCGCTGTACAAGCTAAAAAAGGCGCCGGCGGATTTTACGGTTATCGGCGACAGCTATGTATTAAAAAAAATCCCGGGCGTAAAAATTATAGACTTACATAACTTAAGGCGCAGGAATTTTTCCTTAGGTAAAATAAAAGCTGAATACGGAAGGGCTGCGATTGAATACCTGGATAAGGCCCTGGGACTGCTAAGGGATAGGGAGATTGATTGCCTGGTGACTGCGCCCATATCAAAAGAGGCGATTAATAAAGCCGGCTTTAAGTACAGCGGCCATACAGAGTATTTCTTAAAGAAAACCCGGGTAAAAGAGGTAGTAATGCTGCTGCTTAATGGAAGCCTGAGATTCAGCCTGGCTACGCGGCATATACCTATAGAGAAAGTGCCTGGGGCGCTTACCCGGCAGAAATTATATTACCATATCCTTACTACTTATAAATCACTCAAGAATCTTTTTGGAATCAGGCAGCCGCGCCTGGTAGTCTGCGGCCTTAACCCGCATGCATCCGATAACGGCTTAATCGGCAACGAGGAGAACAGGATTATTAAACCCGTCTTAAAAAAACTTAGGACTAAGCTAAATCTGGATATTGAAGGCCCGCTTTCCGCAGATGTGGCCGTGACCCTGGCCCGGGCAGGCCATTATGATTGCGTGATTGCGATGTATCATGACCAGGCGCTCATTCCTTTAAAGCTTACCGGCAGGGATTCAGGCGTAAATATGACCTTAGGGCTACCTTTTATCAGGACATCGCCTTTACACGGGACAGCTTTTGATATCGCTAAAACACCCGCCTTAGCCAATCCCGCTTCTTTGATTGCCGCGATTAAGTTAGCCATAAAATGCGCATCCCAGCTAAAAAAAGCCTAGGCCAGAATTTTCTCATTGACGAGAATATCAGGCGCAAGATTATTGCCTGCCTGGGATTAAAACCGTCTGATATTGTTTTGGAGATAGGCCCGGGCAGGGGTGAGCTAACGCAAGCAATCAGCCAGCGGGTAAATAAAATTTTCGGACTGGAAATAGATAAACGTTTGTACAGCCTCTTAGATTCGTCGTTCGCCGGGACAAACAAGAATATCAAGTTAATCAATAGCGATATTTTAAAGTTTGATATTGCCGGATTCCTCAGGCGGGAGAAAATCCGGGGGAGAATCAAGGTTTTCGGTAACATACCTTACTATATTTCCAGCCCGATCATCGAGCAGCTTTTAAAATTCCGCGAACGGATAGAGTCAGTCTTTATCACCGTGCAGAAAGAATTTGCCGCAAGGGTAGCGGCCCTGCCGGGGAGTAAGGTTTATGGTTCATTCAGCTGTTTTACGCAGTACTATACCTCTCCCCGGGTCATCTTTAATATTAGCAGGAATTGCTTTAGGCCTTTGCCAAAGGTTGATTCTTCTTTCCTGGAACTAAAGATCAGGAAAAAACCGGCGGTTCAGGTAAAAGATGAAAGGTTATTCTTTAAAATAATAAGGGGGTCTTTTAATCAAAGGAGAAAAACCTTAAGGAACAGCCTGAGCGGTATTGTTGCGGAAAGAGCGCTT
>JAQUAP010000074.1:2708-4429 GCA_028687205.1 Candidatus Omnitrophota bacterium | reverse complement strand
AACGCTAATATTTATCGCAAAACTGCCGGGACGGAAACGGCGCTTATACTTGGAAAAACAGGTTACGGTATAGACTTCAAAGTATGGGGCTTGACTGCTACTACCGATTATATGCAGTATGATAGCAGTGCAAGTCAGTTGCAGTTGACGGCGGCATTACCAGCATATAGCTCCATGTTGTTATATGCTTATGGAACACCATCTTCCGTTACCGCAGGCAGTCGAAGTGGCACAGTAAATATCACTACGAGGCGTGATATTGCTTGGACTAGCGGTTGGGATGGTAACGCCGATATTGGCTTAAAGGTACTGAGTTATAACTATTCTGTATCAGGGTCTTATGGTCGTATCGAGGCAATGGAAGTTCTTGCGCGCAACAGGACAGGCTCTTGTTATAGCGTGCATGGTGGATATTTTACTGCTGAAAACTATAATGGCGCTGGCAATATCACCGATTTGATAGCTCTTGAAGCTCACTCAAAACAGAATTCGGTTGCTACTGGTAATGTAAAAGCTCTTAGGGTTATGGATGAATCAGGAAGCTCCACAGGAACACATTATGGCATAGAACTGACAACTGGCGATGGTGCGTTTATGAAGACTTACGGTATTCACATCAATTCAAGTGGCGTGTCAGGTTCGGGATGGACAAACGCTATCAGTTTCAATGATGCTATAACCAATGTCTTTGACTTTGAGAATTCAGACGGCACTAACGGAGCTACACTAAAGTCAGGTACTTACTCAGGTAGTGGAAACACTATCAAAATTCAAGTTGATTGCGCAGGTACGCCATATTATCTGATCGCACATGCGACAGTATCATAAAGAGGTGGTCCTAAATGGCTATAACTCTTGAAACAGATACAATAACAGCCAAAACAACCAAAAAGGGTTATGAGATTATCGAACTAAAAGAAGGGCAGTATATTCTATATGCCTATGGTGATCCCAAAGAACCTAAAGAGATACTATCAGCAGAAGTGCCAAAAGGTAAGAAATGGAGGCTAACAGCAAACGTTTATATCGAAGAAACGGATGCTTAACATTAAAGGGGGAGAATATGAAACTCACAATACTTGAACGATTAGTTCTTGGGGCTATTTTACCACAAAAAAACAATTATACCACGATGATAGCCGTACAGGAGATCAAAGACAAGATTGCTATCACAATAGAAGAGATCGAGGAATATCAAATAGTGTTCGAGGATCTACAAACAAGATGGTCAAAAGAAGGGGAGAATTACGAGATAGACGTTGAATTCGGGAAAACTCTATCCGTAATAATCAATGAAGCATTGCAAGAGAAAAATAAAACCAACGAATTAACGCTTGAGATGCTATCTCTGTATGAGAAGTTTGTAACAGATCAACAGCCTAACCCCGAAGCGTAGACCTCCCCCATGCGCTTCATGTCACGCCCTTAGTCGTACGGGCGGGGCGTGACATTTGCTTAATTTGTTAATGCCAAGCGAATCACGTGATGGGCTTGGCGCTGGGACACCTGTGCAGGCAGGCAGAGATTGGCGGCTGGAAGCAACCGTCCTTTTTATAATTTTGAGGACACAAAATGACAGAATATAAGCCATTACCAAACTGGACCCCGATAAATGAAAATGAGGGGATAATAGAGACGGTAGCAAGCGGGTATGGTGAGGCGATTAAAGAACCTGACCAAAAGTTACTCGACTATCTTGCAACCAGAGAAGCGAATAAACT
>JAQUAP010000074.1:0-2608 GCA_028687205.1 Candidatus Omnitrophota bacterium | reverse complement strand
CAAACTGGACCCCGATAAATGAAAATGAGGGGATAATAGAGACGGTAGCAAGCGGGTATGGTGAGGCGATTAAAGAACCTGACCAAAAGTTACTCGACTATCTTGCAACCAGAGAAGCGAATAAACTACTTTATAACCGTAATGTTAAAGTGATGGTTTACTCATTGGTACTGAAGAAATGGGTACTTCCGAGAAAGGTGATATAATGAAAAAATCAGAGAGGATTAAGATTTTAGAGGACGAAATTATTGAACTGAAAAAGCAGATTAATTGGCAAAAAGAACAGATAAATTGGCTTATGCATGAGCATTCGGATAAATTTATCAAACCATATCCAGAAGTTGTTCCGAGTTATCCAGTATGGAACCCAGTTTGGGCTGATCAATCAACAGCGCAACCTTATCCAATTTCGCCATACAAAATAATTTGTGAGGGATAACATGAGCATAGTATCATCAGCAAACATACTTTCATATACAGGTGAGTCAACTTACTCAACAGCTTTGCAGATGGTTCACGAGGGTGTTGAGCAGATGATCGTTGACATGACTGACAGAACATTCGTCTCAACGACATACTCGAATGAGCTTTATGATGGTGAAGGTGGATCACGATTACGTTTGAAGCATCTACCGATAACAGCAGTGTCAAGAGTGAGTATTGATCCAGAAGAAGTTATCCAGATAAAGAACACCCTCACAGACGCTACGACAGCGATGGTCACGGTTGACGCTACCAATGTCACACTTACGGTTGACGGTGGTGCTGGGAACTCCACAAGCACGTTAGCGATAGGCACTTATACGACATTATCTTCACTTGTAACAGCTATCAATGCCCTTTCTTCTGCTTATGGATGGTCAGCAAGCATTTATAATACTATTTACAACGATAAAAAGACAAATAAGCTGATACCACAGCAGATTGACTGCACATCCTTTGAGTCTACGGAATCATATCAGTATTTACTTATGGGTGAACCCGTGGATGGTAGAATCAAGATCATAGACGGTATCTGGATAGAGATTGATGGTTATTTTCCACGTGGCAGTCAGAATATAGCAGTCAGCTATACCGGGGGTGCATCAAACGCAAGTATTTCAATGCTGATAGGGATATTGGTAAAGGCTGTGTGGACTAATCATCAGAATGATTCAGAGGGGCTTAAGTCCTATCAGGTTGGCGATATATCAATGGTGTATGCAGATATGCAGAATTCACAGATGATGATGGATATAATTGCTAACAACAGGTTGACGGCAATATAATGGGTAAAATACCAAAGAAGAAACGTAAGAATAAGTGGAAGCATAAAGCTAAACAAGAGCGTAAAGCTAAAAGGGGGATACTATGTCAGAGGAAAAGTGGGGCATTATGAGCGGAACCGCTATTGAGGATGAACCAAAAGCCGAACCAAGAATTGAGGTTAAATTTTACGATTGCAATCTAAAAGTCAGTGGTGAACTTGCTAAAATGCTTCGTGAATATGGATTGAAACATCAGGATACAACAGAAAATGCAGACGGAACACGGAGTATCTTTTATAAACTGAGGTGACGTAATGCCAATAACATTAAAAGAGATCAGCGCCGAAAAGCGCGGCGAAGGCTGGTATGAGCGATCTATCCAACTGACTTATGATGAAGTTAATCCGCCTTACGAAGCCATGTTACCGACTATAACTCATTACATTGGTAAAGAAAAAGACATGGAAGCCAATATTGATAAAGAAGTAAAAGAGATAATGAGTAAATTCCTCGATCAAAAGAAGCCTAACATAACTGCATCATTGGTAGCTTGTGAAAAGAAAGCAAATGATTTCCTGAAGGTGGTGGGGTAGATGGCATTGACAAAGACTAGAGGGTTAGTTCAGGACTGGACACAGGTATTACAAGGCGGAGTTAATGCTGTAAACCTTGATGTTACTTTGCATTATAAGACTACGCTAAATATCCAGGGCTTTATAGATACCACAGATACGACAGCACATACAGGTACAGAGTTTCTCATAAGACAGGCGGGCTTGCTATCGGGTGCAAATCCTATCAATGAAGATTGGCATGACATAATGAGGACTATCGAATTAGTTGGCACCATGAACCCCGAAGCGCAGGTCGTAGTGGCGGATCCCGCACCTGTTGGCACAACTGTCTGGTTAGTGGGATCAACGACTGGTTATGCGGTAGCTGACGTTCCACTTCCCTGGATAGCTTTGCAAGACCCGACGCTAGTAGCAAATAGTGAAATATTTGCATTATCTGCTATATCAGCAAATACAAGTATCACGACGCTAACAGGATCGGTTAATACGCATGCAAAGACAACAAGTCTTTTCGGCAATATCGCATTTAGTAGTTCCTATCCGTTTGATACGACAGATCAAACATGGTTAAGAATCGTTGCAAACAATAACTTTGATAGCAACGGTGCGAAAATATATTATAGAGTCACCTATAACGCAAACCTGAAATATTAGGATATATTATGTATTACAGTAACAGAAAACCTTCGCTGGGAGCGAAACCCGATCCGTTATGGATACAGATGACGGGCTGTGTCGGTTTATGGTTACTCAACGAAGGCGGAGGGAATAAGGCTTATGACCTAT
>JAQUAP010000019.1 GCA_028687205.1 Candidatus Omnitrophota bacterium | reverse complement strand
TATGAGCAACGGACAAATAATCCAGGTTATCGGCCCGATCGTAGATATAAAGTATCCGGAAAAAGAAGTCCCGCAGCTTTTTAACGCCATTAAAATTACCTATCCGGAGAAACAAATTAATTTGACCCTTGAGGTAGCCCAGGATATCGGGAATAATACCGTGCGCTGCATCGCACTTGGCCCTACCGACGGCCTTAACCGCGGGATGACGGCAGTCGATACAGGCTCATCCATCACTGTACCGGTAGGAAGACAGACCCTGGGCAGGATATTTAATCTACTCGGCGAGACGATTGACGACAAGGGCAGGCTTCCTGAACCTGAAAAACGTAATCCCATCCACCGCCAATCACCGGGCTTTATCGAACAACTTCCGACTTCGTCGCTCCTTGAGACAGGCTTAAAAGTAATTGACCTTCTGGCGCCTATCCCTAAAGGAAGTAAGGTCGGGCTCTTCGGCGGGGCAGGCGTAGGCAAGACCGTTATTGTCATGGAATTAATCCGCACTATCGCCACCGAACATGGCGGAGTTTCGGTATTTGCCGGAATCGGCGAAAGGACAAGGGAAGGGAACGAATTGTGGCTGGAATTAAATACCTCCGGCGTGATTAAAAACAGCTCGCTGGTTTTCGGGCAGATGAATGAGCCTCCGGGAGCGCGCCTGCGCGTAGGCCTCTCCGCTTTGACCGTAGCTGAATATTTCCGCGATGAAGAGAGAAAAGACGTGCTTTTATTCATTGATAATGTCTTCAGGTATGTCCAGGCCGGCACAGAGGTCTCCACGCTTTTAGGGAGGATGCCTTCAGCAGTCGGCTATCAACCGAATTTAGCCACTGAAATCGCGCAACTGGAAGAGCGCATCGCTTCTACCCGTAACGGCGCGATTACTTCTATCCAGGCAGTATATGTGCCGGCTGATGATTTGACTGACCCGGCTCCCGCGGCCATATTCTCGCACTTGGACGCCAAGGTAGTGCTTTCCCGGCAGATCGCCGAATTGGGGATTTACCCTGCGGTTGACCCGTTAGATTCTACGTCGCGTATTATGGACCCCCGTTTTATCGGAGAGGAGCATTATACTACGGCCTTGAGCGCGCAGAAAATTTTGCAACGTTACAAAGACCTGCGCGATATTATTTCCATCCTGGGGATAGACGAGCTTTCTGACGACGATAAATTGATCGTCAGCCGGGCGCGGAAATTGCAGAGATTTTTCTCGCAGCCCTTCTTTGTCGCCGAGGCTTTTACCGGCTTAAAAGGTAAATACGTAAAATTAGAGGATACCATCAAGGGCGTGAGGATGATTGTCGAGGGCAGGCTGGATAATTTACCCGAGCAGGCCTTTTATATGGTCGGCGCGATTGAGGAGGCCATAGAAAAATCCTCCCAGGTAGAGAATAATGGCAAAACTATTCCACGTTAATATTTTAACTCCCGAAAAAAAAGTTTTTGCGGGAGAAGTTGTCTCACTAATCGTTCCGGCTGCCCTGGGCTACCTCGGTATCCTGGCAGGCCACGCGCCGCTGGCCGCGAACCTGAAAGCCGGCAAAATAATTCTTAGGGAAAATAGCGGTGAGCAGACCGTACTATATAATAAAGACAGGGGTTTTCTAGAAGCCGCTGAGAATAAAGTCACCATACTTTTGGATTCTGCCTAAGGGATAAGATTTTCTTTCTTGACAAAATTATTTTCTATATTATACTTAAAGAGTAAGGTTAAGAAGGAAAAAGTAAGAGACGAAGGCGTCTAGGAACTTAAAAAGGCGCCTTTTTATTTTTAATAGGAGGAAAAAATGAAAGAAGCAGAAGGTTTTATGGCTAAAGTAATAGAAAAAAATCCCGGCGAGGTTGAATTCCATCAGGCTGTCCGGGAAGTGGCGGAGTCCCTGGCGCCTTATATTGAAAAGAACCCTAAGTACCAGAAGGCGAAAATATTAGAGCGGATGGTTGAGCCGGAGAGGGTGATTATCTTCCGCGTTCCCTGGCTGGATGACCGGGGGGAAATCCGGATTAATCGCGGGTACAGGATCCAGATGAACAGCGCTATAGGCCCGTATAAGGGGGGCCTGCGTTTTCATCCCAGTGTAAATTTAAGTATTTTGAAATTTTTGGCTTTTGAGCAGGTGTTTAAAAACGCCCTCACCACGCTTCCCATGGGTGGCGGCAAGGGAGGTTCCGATTTTGACCCTAAAGGAAAATCAGATAATGAGGTAATGCGTTTTTGCCAGAGTTTTATGACCGAGTTATTCCGCTACATCGGCCCGGATACGGATGTGCCTGCCGGAGATATCGGCGTAGGCGGGCGCGAAATCGGCTACCTATACGGCCAGTATAAGAGGCTGCGCCATGAATTCAGCGGCGTGCTCACAGGCAAAGGCCTGGCCTGGGGTGGAAGCTTGATCCGGCCGGAGGCAACCGGATATGGCTGCGTCTATTTTGTGCAGGAGATGCTTAAGACCAAGGGAGAGAAGCTGGAAGGCAAGGTTTGCGCGGTTTCCGGTTCCGGTAATGTCGCGCAATATACCGCGGAAAAGCTGCTTGAGTTAGGCGCGAAGGTTGTGACCCTTTCTGATTCCGGCGGCTGTATTTACGATAAGGACGGGATTGATAAAAAAGAATTAGCTTGTGTCATGCAGCTTAAGAATGAAAAACGCGGCCGCATCAAAGAATGCGCGAAAGACTTCAGCTGCAAATACCTTGAAGGCGAAAGGCCCTGGAGGATTAAGTGCGATATCGCCTTCCCCAGCGCCACGCAGAACGAGATCAGTGAAAGCGACGCTAAGGAATTAGTGAAGAACGGCTGTATCGCCGTCGGCGAAGGGGCGAATATGCCGACAACTCCCGAAGGGGTTGAGGTATTCCAGAAGGCAAAGATACTCTACGCGCCGGGCAAGGCTTCTAATGCCGGAGGCGTAGCTACCTCAGGCCTGGAAATGTCGCAAAACAGCATGCGCCTCTCCTGGACACGCGAAGAAGTGGAGAAGAGGCTGCATGATATTATGATTTCTATTCACGAGCAATGCGTTAAATACGGTAAGCAATCCGGCTATATTAACTATGTAAACGGCGCCAATATCGCCGGATTCGTTAAAGTGGCCGACGCGATGATTGACCAGGGATTAGTCTAAAGGCGGTTTGTGCATAGTTTTTGCTTTGAGGCGCTCCGCAGCAATGCGGAGCGCTTTTTTATTGAACAAGTTCAATTTTAGCGGTAAAATAAAAAACTGATGAATAAGGAAGAGGCCTTAACCGGTTTCCTTAAAGGGCTGCGTACAGCCATTAATAACGCTTTAGCTTACTCCCGCCAGCACCCCTATTTCTTAAAATCTACCCAGGAATTTAAAGAAAAAATAGATAATCTATTCAGCTTCCTGGATCCGGTAAAGATCAGCGTTACCCCCGAGTCTTTATTTCTGGACGGTAAATACTGGAATAAAATCGCTACTTCTGTCGAGCTCGCCCAAATTTTACACCAGCGCAAGATCAAGAGCATTGAATTCAAATCCGGCCTGGCCGTCTCTGAATTGGCGGACGCCTTAAGTTTCTTAGCTTTACAACCGAAAGAAATCCTGAAAAAAGGCGGTTTAGCCAGCCTGTTAAAGGAGGTAAACAGCCAGCATATCCGTATTGAAGAGCTGGATTATTCCGGACTCCTGGGTTCGCGGGGGGAGGATACCAAGGATATCTGGCTCTACCTCTTTAACGAGGCGGTAGAGAAGCAGGACGCGCAGAAAATAGATGCGTTCGCGGATAATTTCTCGGAAGGCATAAAAAATCTTAGCGTTAAGAAAGTTATTGGAGACGATAAATTAAGAGAGAACTTGCGCGGTCTCCTGCATTATTTAAAGGGGGAGAAAAAAGAAAATTTCTCTAAATGTTCCCAGGAGCTTTCCGGGTTCTTTTTAAATTCCGGCGCGCAAATCAGCGCGGATAATGCGGATAAGTTAAAAGAAATATTCAGCGACCTTGACGCCAATGATTTTACCGATGTCTTATTTTCTCAAATATCCAATAGCCCCAACCTGAATACCCTTAATCTGAGTTTATTCTCCCGTTTGGCAGGAGAAGATAAGGCGCAGAGCATCACTTCTTACCTGGAGGCTAAGGTAAAAGGTAAAGGGGAACTAAAAAATAAACCGGCATTGCTCAAGAAGATTAAGGATTTATTATCCGGTTCGGACGCGCAAACCGTTTCTCCCGCCTACCACTTGGGCCTTAGCGCGTTAATCAAGGATATTTCTTTTAAAGATACCTTATTCTTTGACCGTGAACAACTGCGGGCCAATTACTGCTTGGTTATTCTTAATCTGCTCTCCAGGGAGAAAGATCCCGAAGGCCTGCGCCTGATTCTGGAGGGCTTAAACAGGGAATGGCCCGCCATAGCCCAGAAGAAAGATTATAAATTCTTAAGGTATTTATTAGACCTCTTGAAGCAGAAAAATAAAGAGCTGCCTCCCGATATTTCAGAAGAGATCACCAAGCGCATCAGCGAAATCGCGGAGAATGATATCTGGGAAGAAGAGATACCGGAAGACCTGCATTACCTGGCGGATAATTTAGAAAGGATTACTCTCAGCGCTGATTTTTATCTGGATAAGTTCTTCAAAGAAAAAAAGGTCAATGCGCCTGCCCTGAACTTATTCTTAAAGTTTTTCCCGGAGAGCCTGGAGGTCTTTTACGGGCTCCTGCGCTTTAAGCGCGCTGACCTGGAATTCCTTAGCCAGATTATCCATGCCCTTGCCGAGATTAACATGCCTCTCTCTCAGGCAGCCCTGAAAGAGGTATTTTTTTCAGGGAATGAACTGATGAAGTTAGAGGTGCTAAAAGCCATGCAAAATTCTAAAACGCTGGATACGGAATTTCTCTTTTCTCTGTTAGAAGATAATAGCATTGCCTTAAGGAGAGAGGCATTGAAGGCCTTATTTAGGGATGATGTTAACAAAAAGAAGGCGTTGAGCCTGCTTCTAGGAAAACCCAGCCCGTGGGGAACTAAAAATACTTTACTTTTAGAAAATATAATGATTATCGAGATTCTGGGGTTAAGAGAAGCCAAGGATTACCTGGTCGCTTTTAGCAAAAGAAGATTTTTTTGGAATAAGAAGTTGAGAGAAAATGCGCTTGAGGTGCTAAAGAAATGGAAGTAAACCAGAAGATAGAGCAAACTTTTAAGGATTTATTAAGCTCTCTTCAAACCGCCAAGCTTTACGGGATAGGGCATCCGATTACCAAGAATGCTATTGACAAGGCATACCTGAGCTTACAGGATGTTTTAGCGGAGAGGGAGGAGTTGGTTGTCGGGATAATCGGCGAAGAGCTGGCTTTTGAAAAAGAGATATTCTTTGATTTAAGCAGGTTGCTCAAGCAGATGGTTATTTACCTCAAAGACAGGGAGATCGAGAGGATTTCCTTCAACCGCGCCTTAGAGAATGAGGAGCTGCATAAATTTATCAATTTTTTAACCCTGCCTAAAGAAGAGATAAGGGGAGGGCCGGCGGAATTTTTATTGTTAGCGGGAGTAAGGAATATCGCCATAGGCAAGGTTAAGTCTTCTCCTGCCGCAACAGGCGCAAGGCCTCCGCTGCAGCAGCCTTTGGATTTAACGGCCATGTACCAGGGTTCGCTAGATAAAGTTTCCCTTCCTTTGGCTAATATCATCAATAGGGAGGCAATCGACGGCCTAAGCCTTAAGCTTACGTTTAATAATATTATTGAGAATTTAGGCGCTTATTATCAGCAGCTGCTTAAGCTGGTTACCATCAAAAGATACGACCTCGGGACATTTACGCATCTTTTAAACGTTGCTATATTAAGTATTTATTTTTCCTCTAAGCTCGGGTTTAGCAAAGACGTAGTTATGGACATCGGGCTATCCGCCCTCTTCCACGATATAGGTAAACTCTATATTTCACGCAAGACAATCCGTAAGCCCGGGGCCTTAAGCGACACAGAGTTTACGGCAATGGAGAGCCATACTGTCTTAGGGGCTAAGCTGCTTATGCAATATGTGGAGACGATAGGAATTATGCCTATAGTGGTGAGCTTTGAGCACCATCTAAAGTATGATTTAAGCGGCTATCCGAGGTTCCCTTTCAAGAATAAGCAACACATTGCTTCAGCCATTGTTTCTATCTGCGACGTGTATGACGCGCTTTCCCAGAAAAGGACCTATAAGGTAGATTACCCTCCGGATATGATTTATAACCTTATGCTGCGCGGCAGCGGCACGACATTTGAGCCCGGCTTATTGGATGTTTTTTTTAAAACGATAGGCGTCTGGCCTATCGGTACCCTAGTTGCCTTAAGCGATAAACGGGTGGCCGTGGTTATAGATGAAAACGAGGATGATATATTTCTGCCGCTGGTCAGGGTTATTTATCCTCCGGGGCGCGAAGAAACAGTCAACCTTAAAGAAAGCAAGGATCTTAGTATAGAGCGTTATTTAAGCCCCTGGACAGAGGGGAAAGAGTTCCTGCATTTGATTTGATAGCTACGGCGATTTAGCCTAAACGCAGACCCTTGTTTACAAAAAGTTAATTAAGTATTATAATATGCCTGACAATCAGATAAGGAGCATCACGCATGGTTAAAAATACGGGTTTTGATAACGAGAAATACCTTAAAGAGCAGACCGCCTCTATTATCAGCCGGGTTAAAAAGTTTGATAATAAACTCTATCTGGAGTTCGGTGGAAAACTCTGTTTTGATTACCACGCCGCCCGTGTCCTCCCCGGCTATGACCCCAATGTCAAGATACGCCTGCTGCAATCCCTGAAAGATAAGATTGATATTGTCCTGGCTATCTACGCCGGCGATATTGAAAGGGGGAGGGTGCGCGGGGATTTCGGGATAACCTATGACGCTGCCACGCTTAAATTAATCGATGATTTAAGGAAATGGGGCCTGGATATCCTGGCAGTGGTGATCACCCGTTTTGCCAATCAGTCGTCAGCCGTAATCTTTAAAAATAAATTAGAACGCCGCGGGGTGAAGGTCTATTTACATTACCCGATAGAAGGCTATCCGGCAGATGTGGACGCGATTGTCAACGAAAAAGGTTTTGGGAAGAATGATTTTATAGAAACCAAAAAGCCGATCTGCGTCGTCACTGCCCCGGGGCCAAACAGCGGAAAGCTCGCCGTATGTTTATCGCAGTTGTACCAGGAGCATAAGCGCGGGGTAAACGCCGGTTATGCCAAGTTTGAGACTTTTCCCATCTGGAACCTCCCTTTAAAACATCCGGTAAATGTGGCTTATGAGGCAGCCACGGCGGATATCCTGGATTTTAACCTGGTTGACCCGTTTCATCTTGAGAGATATAAAGAGACCGCCATAAATTACAACCGCGATGTGGACAGCTTTCCGATATTAAAATTAATCTTAAGCAAGATACTGGATAAGCGGGCGGATATGCCGGTATATAATTCGCCCACGGATATGGGAGTTAACCGGGCGGGGTTCGGCATCGTGGATGATAAAATCGTCCAGGAGGCGGCTAAACAGGAACTGATCCGCCGCTATTTCAGGTATAATGCCGAGTATGTCCTGGGGATAGAAAAAAAAGAGACCGTAGACAGGGTCAGCCTGCTGATGGAAGAATTAGGGGTTAAGCTTCTTGACCGCACTGTGGTAGGGGTAGCCCGCAAGGCCGCGGAAGAGGCGGAGGCTAAAGGTAAAGGCAATGCCGGCATATTTTGCGGAGCGGCAATCCAGCTCAATGACGGCCGCATTATTACCGGAAAGAATTCCAAGCTCATGCACGCCGCCTCCAGCCTGGTTTTAAACGCGGTCAAGGTTTTAGCGAATATCCCCGATGAAATCCTGTTGCTTTCCCCGTATGTCATCAGCCAGATCAGTAAATTAAAAGAGGCGATACTTGACACAGAATCAGAGAGCCTGGACCTGGAAGAAGCGCTCATCGGGCTTTCGATAAGCGCGACTACTAACCATTCCGTAGAGTTAGCAATGAAGAAACTGGTAGAATTAAGAGGGTGCGAAGTGCATATGACGCATATCCCTACTCCCGGAGATGAAGTCGGTTTAAAAAGGCTGGGAGTAAACCTGACTACCGACGGAAAATTTTCCTCCCACAACCTCTTCGTTACTTAATCTATGGCAGTTAAATTAAAATTTTTAGGCGGGGTAAAGACAGTTACCGGCTCAAGCCACCTGGTGACAGCCGGCAAGGGCGAAGTCATCCTGGATGCCGGGCTCTTCCAGGGTCACCGCGACGAATCTTATAAAATCAACACGACCTTTAGCTTTAATCCGCGCTCCGTTAACGCGCTGGTCCTGTCGCACGCGCACATTGACCACTGCGGGAATATCCCCAGCCTGATTAAGAAGGGCCTGCGTTGTAAAATTTATACCACTCCCGCCACCAAGGACCTGGCTCAGCTTATGCTCGAAGATTCCGGCAAGATCCAGGAAGAAGACATCAAGTATGTTAATAAAATAAATAAAAGGATGGGCCTGCCCTTAAGAAAGCCGCTCTACACTAAAAAAGAAGCGGCCAAGGCCACCCGGATATTCCGGCCTATCGCGTATAATCAAAAATTCTGTATTGCCAAAGATGTATACCTTACGCTCCTGGATGCCGGGCACATCTTGGGTTCAGCTGTAACCGTATTGGAGATTAAAGACGATAACCGCAGTATACGCCTGGGCTATGCCGTAGATTTGGGCAGGAAAAACCTTCCCTTGCTTAATGACCCGGTTATACCTAAGGGCTTAGATTATTTGATTATCGAGAGTACTTATGGCGCCAGGCTCCATGCCCCGGTTGAAGAGGCACAGTCAAAATTAAGAGAAGCGATTTCCCGCACTTTGCGCCGGGGAGGAAAAGTGCTTATCCCGTCTTTTACCTTAGAGCGCACGCAGGAGGTGATTTACTTTTTAAATGAGCTGCTCAAGGAAAAACTTATCCCTTATGTCCCGATATACGTGGATAGCCCGCTGGCTACCGACATTACCGAAGTTTTTGAGTACCATACTGATTACCTGGATAAAGAAACCCGCCAGGCGATTACCAAAGGGGATAGCCCGTTCGGATTCTTAAACTTAAAGTTTATCCGCGACCAGAAAGAATCCAAGGCCTTAAATACGGACAGGCGGCCGATGATTATTATTGCCGGCAGCGGGATGTGCGAATCCGGGAGGATCCTGCATCACCTGCAGAATAATATTGAGGATTCCCGGAATATGATTCTTATCGTCGGCTATATGGCCCGCGATACTTTAGGCAGGAGGATCGTAGACAGGGAAAAATTCGTGCGTATCTTCGGAATAGAATATGAACTTAATGCGGAAGTAGTCATCATCAACGCCATGTCGGGGCACGCGGATAAGAATGAGCTCCTGGAATTTATCTTAGCCTGCCTGCCCTTAAAACGTATTTTCCTCGTGCACGGGGAGGAAGACCAGGCCCAGGCCTTACTTAGCGCGCTTACCCAAAAAGGCCTCAATGCCTACACCCCTTCAAAAGATGAAGAGGTATTGCTTGAATAATAATTGTGTGTTAATATTAACAAGCTGGGGACGGTTCTCAACATAAAGCTAAACTGTCCCCTGCCTGGGGACACTTTACGATTGAGTTGAGAACCGTCCCCAAATAATGGAGGTAATCAAATGACAGGTGGATTTTCAACCCCCAAGAAAGATAAAGCGAATAAAGTTTCCGCAGGCATGCTCGTTACAACCGGACAAATTCTGGTCAGGGGAGTGGATACTTATAAAGCCGGAATTAATGTCAAAGGCTTAGGCACATTATTTGCCGCCTGCCCGGGCAAGGTCTATTTCACCAGAAAGAAGACCAGCCACGGCAAGGCGCGCACCTTTGTCAACGTCAAGCCCGTTGAAAAGAAGGCAGAATAATTTTTTAGCGCATGATGCAGGATAGGGCCAAGCGCTATTCCAATATTAAGTACACCCTGGAGATCGCGGGTATAATTTATACCCTGGCTATTATTATCCTCTTCCTTAAATCAGGCTTAGCTAAAAATCTCGGCCTGGTTTTAAGCAAATCCGCCTTAACTTTCTTAACCGTTCCTTTATACCTGCTTAGCATAGCGCTTGGCTATTACCTGCTGGCCTTTCCGTTTAATTTTTATCAATCCTATATCCTGGAGCGCAAATTTTCTTTGACTACCCAGGCCTTGAGCGATTGGTTTAAGGACCAGCTTAAATCCGGCATAATAGCTTACGTAATCGCCCTGATACTGCTGAGCGCGTTCTACTTTATTTTAAGGCGTAATCCGGATAGCTGGTGGCTGGCTATTTCCATATTCTGGATTTTTTTTAGCGTTGTCCTGGCTAAACTCCTGCCTATAGTCATCATCCCACTATTCTTTAAATATAAAAAGCTGAGCGACGAAACCCTGCGTGAGCGCATTATGCGATTGGCAGAAAAAATGAAGGTTAAGGTCCTGGATTGTTTTGAGATTGATTTTAGCAAGAAGACCCTGAAAGGCAACGCCGCTTTTGTGGGGATAGGCAGTACCCGCCGGGTAATTTTAGCGGATACCTTAAAAGATAAGTACAGTTATGACGAAATCGAGGTCATCCTGGCGCATGAATTCAGCCACTATCAATTAAAACACCTCTTAAAACTGGTTGTGGTTAATTCTATTACCACGCTTATGGTTTTTTATCTGATTTTCCGGACCAGTGCGTATACCTTAAATCTATTTGGTTTATCTTCCCTGGATGACCTGGCGGCCTTGCCGGTTATTTTGCTGTATTTTATTATTTTCGGTATAATCACGCAGCCGCTGGAGGCTTTTATCAGCCGGAGCTTTGAGAGAAGCGCGGATGCGTTAGCTTTAGAGACTACCGGCTTAAAAGACGCTTTTATCTCTACAATGGATAAACTTGCCAACCAAAATCTCGCCGACAGGAATCCCCACCCTATAATTAAATTTTTCTTCTTTGACCACCCGCCCATTGACGAGCGCATCAAGATGGCCAAGTCATTGTAGCATCAGGGACGGTTCTCAAGCCAAAGCAAAACTGTCCCCTAATCGGGGACGCTTTGAGATTGAGTTGAGAACCGTCCCTAATTTTGTAGGAAGTCGACAATGATTTTGGCGGCGCGGTGTGCTGCGCCGGGCAGGCCTAAAGAAGATTTTACCGCGGCAAGTTCAGAACGCATCCTCTCTAATTCCACGCGGTTATTCAGGATTTCCAGGGTCTTGGCGGCTATTTTGTCGGGTGAGGCGTTAAACTGGATGAACTCCGGGACTATTTTTTTACCGGCCACGATATTTACTATGCCGATATAAGGTATTTTTACCTGCGGCCGGTAGAAGAGGTAATTAAGAAGCCCCATTTTATAAATTATTAAAAAGGGCTTTTGCATAATCGCAGCTTCCAGCACCGCCGTCCCTGAGCAAACCAGGGCCAAATCCGCGATATTTAAGGCGTCGTAAGTTTTTCCTTCCATAAATTTTACAGCAAGATTAAATTTATTAATTATCCGGTCGTAAACGTCCCAGCTTGTTTGGCTGGGCTTGGCGATGACAAACTGCGCGCTGATTTTTTTATTGATAATCTGCGCTGCCTTAAGCATTACCGGCAGTATTTTCTTGATCTCCTGTTTACGCGAGCCCGGCAGGAGGGCGATGATTGGCTTATCTTTTGTAAGGCTTAATTTATGCAATAATTCATCCTTCTCCATGCCTGGCCGGACAATATCCAGCAGCGCGTGGCCGACGCAATCCGCCTGTATACCGTATTTCCTATAGAATTCTTTTTCAAATTCAAAGAGGACGATCATTTTACGGATATATCTCTTTATGGTTTTTACTCTTCCCTTGCGGGAGGCCCAGACCTGCGGGCTGACATAGTAAATAACGGGGATACGGTTATTGATCGCTTTAGCCAGGCGCAGGTTAAATCCGGAAAAATCCACGCAGATTACCGCGTCAAATTTTCCCTGGCGCACCTTTTCTAAAATCAGGCTTTTGAGGATAAAGAATTTATGCAGTTTTTTCAGGACGTCAACCAGGCCCATGACGCTAAGGCCCTTAGTGTCATAAATTATTTCAGCCCCTGCCTGGGCAAGCAGGGAGCTGCCTACACCCGCAATCCTTATTTCAGGGTTTATTTTTTTTATCGCGCTAACCAGGAGGCTGGCGTGCAGTTCACCCGAAGGCTCGCCGCAGATAATCAGGATTTGTTTCTTTGCCATATCTGATGTTGGATTTCCAGGGCCACTTTCAAGGCGCTGCGGGCAACCTCGCCCGATACAAGAGGCACCTGGTGTTTCAGGGCACAGTCAACAAAGGCCTGTAATTCCTTTTGCAAGGGTTGTTCTTTTTCAATCGGCAGGTTTTCTTTAGAAATCTTCAAGAGGCCCTTACGGTAAACCCAGGCCTCGGCATTTTTGTAATCCAGCGAGATGTAGGTATTTTCCTGAAAGATGCGGATCTTACGCATGGTCTCGTCGGAAATGCGGCTGGCAGTAAGGTTAGCCACGCAGCCGTTCTTAAAAGTAATCCGGGCGTTCGCGATATCTTCGAAAGAGGTAAGCACATTTATGCCTACTGAGTCAATGCGCTCGACAGGGGAGGCGACCAGCCCCAGGATTATATCAATATCATGGATCATGATGTCTAAGACCGCGCCGACGTCAAGCGAACGGTTGGGGAAAGGGGAGAGGCGGTGGCATTCAATAAATTTCGGGTTCTTGATAATTTTCTGGGTAGCGCCAAAAGCAGAGTTAAAGCGTTCAATATGGCCGACCTGCAGGATTAAGTCATTATCTTTGGCTATTTTTATCAGGTT
Source organism: Candidatus Omnitrophota bacterium (assembly GCA_028687205.1). Taxonomy (GTDB): domain Bacteria; phylum Omnitrophota; class Gorgyraeia; order Gygaellales; family Profunditerraquicolaceae; genus UBA6233. Next base: position 6,456 of record JAQUAP010000019.1, on the reverse strand, counting down.
ATCCGCTTCTTCCAGGGTAGGGGTAAATGGTTTTTCCACTAAAGTATGGATATTATGCTTCAGGAAATCAGAAGCTATAGCGTGGTGTAATCTGGTCGGCACAGCTATGCTTACCGCATCTACTTTAGCGAAGAGTTCGCGGTAGTCTGAATAGCCCGGGACATTCAGGCTCTGGCTGATCTCATTCAGGCTGGCCTTATTGGTATCCGAGACAGCCTCAAGCGAGCAGTTAGGGAGTTCCTTATAAATTTTGGCGTGGATACTGCCCAAATGCCCCACGCCGATGACGCCTACCTTTAATTTATCCATAAATTGAATAATAGCAAATCGCCTGCGGCATTGCAACTATAATCTTAATTAGCGTCTGGCTTGTCTTGTTCCTCGCAGGAACGCACGATTTTCCCCAGCGTGGAAAATCGCGCTCGGCTACTCGGCTTCGCTCTGCCGAGATGTTTTTAGCGGGCAACCTTGCCCGCTCAGCCTGCGTACGTCCTGCTCTGGAACAAGCCAATCCATCCGCTAATTATAGCTTATAAATGTCACTGTCAAGTTTGGCTGCCAAGTATTAAGATTTTGCGGTTTTGGCAGAGCAGCGCATTAGAAAACTTTCGGCACGTCTATAGCTACGTGTGTGCAAGGATTTACGGCGAACGGAGGAATTGCGCCCAGCGTAAGTCCTTCCGGGAGTAAGCCGTAAACCGCAGCACACGGCGAAAGTTTTAGAGCGCTGCGGAGCCAAACCGCAAAATCAAGATATGAGCGGGGAACTTGCCAGGGCATTAATTAGGCAATAAAAAAGTTGCTACGAGGCGCCGGATATGCTACAATACCTTTCCTTTTAAGGAGGAACGCAAGATGCGCGATTATTTGAAGTTACTGAGGTTTATCCGGCCGTATCTGGGGATGTTTTCCATGGCTTGCGTCTGTATGGTCTTTTCCGCCATATTTGACGGGGTATCTTTAGCCATGATGGTCCCTCTGGCGGATAAGGTCCTGACCAATAAGCAAATCATTGTGCCCGCCAAGCTACCTGCGTTTTTGGCTGATTTTGTGGCTAAGCTCAACAGTATCCCTCCGGCAGTGCTCCTGAATTATATGGCTATAGGGATTATCCTGCTTTTTATCCTAAAAGGGCTATTTGGTTTCCTGCAGAGTTACCTTATGTCTGATATCGGCCAGCGCATTGTCAGGGATATCAAAGCCAAGCTTTACGCTAAATTCCAGACCCTTTCCCTGGATTATTTTACCCATAAGCGCGGCGGAGAGATGATCTCGCGCATCACCAATGACGTCAGGATAGTGGAGAACGCGGTTTCTTACGGCTCTACGGACCTGGTCTACCAGGGCGCGCAGGTGCTCATATTTTTCTCCCTGACCCTTTTTATTTATGCTAAATTTGTCATTTTCATCGTTCCTCCGCTGGCAATCCTGGGTTACCTGATCGCTACCGTAGGCAAGAAGCTGAGGAAATTATCCCGCACCTCGCAGGAGAAGATGGCGGACACCAATTCCATACTTTACGAGACGATTATCGGCGCGCGCATCGTCAAAGGGTTTAATATGGAGCCCTATGAAATACAGAAATTCAATAAGGTAAACCAGGATTATTACCGCGTCTCGATGAAGTCTATCAAGCGTATCCTGCTCCTCAGCCCGGCAACGGAAATCTTAGGGTGTATCGCCGGCGTAGTCATATTTTTCTTAGGCGGCAGGGAGGTCATCGCCGGAAAAATTTCCTTCGGCGTCTTCGGGCTCTTCCTCGGCTCGCTCTTATCAACCATCCGGCCTTTTAAGAAATTAAGCCAGGTGAATTCCTTAAACCAGCAGGCAGTAGCTGCCAGCGAGCGTATTTACGAAGTTTTAGAAACCGAACCGAGCGTCGTGGAGTTGCCTGGCGCCCGGCAATTATCGGGGTTTAAGAGCAGTATCGTCTTTAACGACGTATGGTTTAATTACGGGGATAATCAGGTCTTAAAAGGGATAAATTTAAATGTCCCTTACGGCTCGGTCCTGGCTATCGTCGGGCCCAGCGGCACGGGCAAGACCACGCTTTTAGACCTGATCCCGCGTTTTTACGACCCCAAGAAAGGCAGTATTACCATAGACGGCATAGATATTAAAGCAGTTACCTTAAAGTCGCTGCGGCAACAGGTCGGGATTGTTACCCAGGAGACCATCCTCTTTAACGATACGATTAAGGCTAACATTGCCTACGGTAAACCAGGGGCAATGGATGAAGAGATTCAACAGGCAGCGCTCCAGGCCAATGCCCATGATTTTATCAGCCACTTGCCGCAAGGTTATGCTACGGTCATCGGCGATAGGGGGATGCGCATTTCAGGCGGAGAGCGCCAGAGGATTGCCATAGCGCGCGCCCTGCTGAAGAACCCGCCGATCTTAATCCTTGACGAAGCCACCTCCCAGCTGGATTCGGAGTCAGAGAAGGTAGTCCAGGATGCCTTAGACCAGCTGATCAAGGGGCGTACGGTATTTGTCATTGCCCACCGGCTTTCTACCGTCAGGAACGCGCATAAAATAGTGGTACTGGATAAAGGCGTGATTGCTGAGGCAGGCACGCACACGGAGCTCTTAGGCAGGGACGGGTTGTATAAGCGGCTTTATTCAATACAAGAATTACGAAAATAGTTGCATATTAGGGTTAATTAAGTATAATAATAGAGTTAAACTGTTGCCGAGAGCCTGGCAGCACCGCATATTAACAATCTAAAAAAGGGAGAAGAGAGAGTGCCATCAGATTTAATCAAGCAATTATTGGAAGCAGGGGTGCATTTTGGGCACCAGACTAAGCGCTGGAACCCGAAAATGAAGAAATTTATCTTCGGTTCAAGAAGCGGTATTTATATTATTGACCTGGAAAAGACCGAAGAATGCATTAATAAAGCCAGGGATTTTCTTATGGATATCACCTCAAAAGGCGAATATGTGCTTTTTGTAGGGACCAAGAAACAGGCGCAGGAGGTCATGCTGCAGGAGGCAATCCGTTCGGGGATGTATTATGTGACTGAGCGCTGGCCCGGAGGCCTCTTGACCAATTTTTCTACCATTAAGAAGAGCATCAACCGTTTAAAGGACATCGAGAGGATGCGCGAAGACGGGACTTTTGCCAAGCTGACCAAGAAGGAAGTGGCTGGCCTGGAAAAAGAACTGGCTAAGTTAAATAAGAATTTCGCGGGGATTGTCCCGATGGAACGCATGCCCAAGGCGGTTTTTGTCATCGATACCACGAAAGAGGATACGGCAGTAAAAGAGGCCAGGCGTTTAGGCATACCCATCGTAGCCCTGATTGATACTAATTCCAACCCGGATTTAGTTGATTATCCTATACCCGGCAATGACGATGCTACTAAATCCATTAAAGCCGTGGCGGATATTATTACGGATACGGTTATCGAGGGCAGGAAGAAATTCCTTTCATATCTGGCCCAGGACGGGGTAAAGATTAAAGAAGAAGCCGGAGAGGCGATTGAACCGGTATTGCTCCCCGAAGAAGAGATTAAAATTAAAGAGATCGAAGAGATCGTTGAGACTACAGAGCCTGTTGAAGGGGAAGCTAAGCCTGTCAAGAAGGCGCATATTAAACCGGCTGCTGAAGGAAAAGCCAGGCCGAAAAGGAAGGCATAAATAAAAATGAAAATATCGGTAGAGTTAATCAAAGAGTTAAGGGAAATGACATCTTCCAGCGTGGCGCATTGCAAGAAGGCGCTTGAGGAGACAAAAGGAGATATAAAGAAAGCCGCGGAATTATTACGCAAACAGGGCCTGGAGATCGCTGCCAAGAAACAGTCGCGGCTGGCTAAGGAGGGAAGGATAGAGGCCTATGTGCATCACGGGAATAAGGTCGGCGCATTATTAGAGGTGGACTGCGAATCGGATTTTGTCGCTAAAAACGAGGAGTTTGTCAGGTTCGCTAAAGACCTGGCGATGCAGATAACCGCGACCAGCCCTTTATATATTAAAAAGGAAGATGTCCCGGCGGAAGTTGTGGAACACGAAAAGAACAAAGAGGATTTTTATAAGAACCACTGTTTAATGGAGCAGCCCTTTGTTAAAGACCCCTCGATTACCGTTAAAGATTATTTAGGCAGCATTGTGGCTAAGTTAGGCGAGAATATCGTTGTGCGCAGGTTCATGCGTTATAAAGTCGGCGAATAATACCAATATGGGTTCAGTCTATAAAAGAATAGTCCTTAAATTAAGCGGCGAAGCGCTGCAGGGAAGAAAGTCTCACGGAATAGACCAGTCGGTCCTGATATCCATCTCCCGCCAGATAAAAGAAATCCGGGATTTAAAAGTAGATGTGGCAGTGGTCCTGGGCGCCGGGAATATCTTCCGCGGCCAGGAAAATACCGGTTCGCGCGGCCTGGATATGGACCGTTCGGTTGCCGATTATATGGGGATGCTGGCTACCGTAATTAACGGCCTCGCCCTTCAGGACGCCTTAGAAAAATCAGGTGTGCCTACCCGCGTTATGACGGCTATAGATATGGAGCGCATTGCCGAGCCCTATATCAGGAGGCGCGCTATCCGGCATTTGGAAAAGGGAAGAGTAGTTATTTTTGTCGCCGGCACAGGTAACCCTTATTTTACTACCGATACCGCGGCAGCCCTGCGGGCCATGGAGATTAATGCCAACGCCATACTTAAAGCTACCCAGGTTGACGGGGTTTATTCAGCAGACCCTTTAAAAGTTAAAGGCGCCAAAAAATTTACGCATTTAAAATATATAGATGTCTTAAAAAAAGGCTTAAAGGTTATGGACGCGACAGCCATCAGCCTGTGCATGGATAATAAGCTTCCCATCGTCGTCTTTAACCTGAATAGAAAAGGCAATATTAAGCGGGTAGTGTTGGGCGAGAAGATAGGGACAGTGGTCCGGTAACGGGAGGCGATTATGACGACTAAAGAAATTTTACATAGCACTGAAGAAAAAATGAAGAAGGCCTTTGATGCGGTGGCCAGGGAATACGGCGAAGTGCGCACCGGCAGGGCCAGCCCTACGCTGGTCGAGGGGCTGCACATTGATTATTACGGGACGCCTACCCTATTGAAACAGTTGGCCGCCATCGCTGCTACCGACGCGCATTTATTGACCATCCAGCCCTGGGATATTTCCGCGATTGCCGAGATCGAAAAGGCGATATTGAAATCTAACTTAGGGGTCAATCCTTCTAATGACGGCAAGCTGATCAGGTTAAGCTTTCCGCAACTATCCAAAGAAAGGCGCCAGGAGCTGGCTAAAGAAATCCATAAAATGGCAGAGGTAGGCAGAGTCAGTTTAAGGACAATCAGGCGCGACGCCAAAGAGCATATTGAAAAATTGGAAAAAGACAAGGTCATCCCCGAGGATGATAAGTTCCGCGGCGTGGAGGAGTTGCAGAAGTTAGTGGATAAGTATATCGCCAAGGTTGACGAGCTCTTAAAAAATAAAGAAAAAGAAGTATTGGAATTTTAAGATTTCGGGCCTCTAGCTCTCCTCCGTTGGAGGATTCGCTAGAGGTAAGGAAGGGAATCTAGAATTTGGGCCTCTAGCTCATCTGGTAGAGCAGCGGCTTTTTAAGCCGCGTGTGCCGAGTTCGAGTCTCGGGAGGCTCAATAAATTGCGTCTTGCACGAGGCGAAGAACTCGAAGGGGGTGCGGGGGAAGATTTCCCCCGCGCTTTCGGGGTAACAGCGAACGCAAGTGAGCGCCATAGGGGCAGAGCCCCTTTGGGGAGCGTAGCGACGAGTTCGAGTCTCGGGAGGCTCAATAAATTTAGCGGCAAGAGGGGAATAAGGGCGGATGGTGGAATTGGCAGACACGATAGCCTTAGGAGCTATTGGGGCAACCCTTGGAGGTTCAAATCCTCTTCCGCCCAATAAAATCCGGGATTACTGAAATGTTAAACCGCATTCAGTTAATGAACCAGGCTAGGTTGCAAAAAAGAATTACCCGGGATAATTCAGTCAAAAAGGCAGCTGCGGAGTTATTTAAAAAATATAAAAGTGACCCGGTTTTTCTTTCGGGTGTTATTCTTTACTGGGCAGAAGGAACTCGCCTGAATAAAAATTACAGGAAATACCAGTTAGCGTTTACTAATGCTGATCCTAAGTTAGTGAGCTTTTATTGTAATTTTTTACAGAAATATTTTAGGAATATAGGAAAAAAAGATTGGCGGGCAGAGTTATTTCTATACCGCGATATAAAAGAAAAAGAAGCTATTTCGCATTGGTCAGGTATTCTAGGTATCCCGCACAGACAATTTATTAAAACGCAGGTGCTTCAGAGCAGGGGTACTCAAAATAGAAAATTACAGTTTGGCACTTGCTGCGTTTATGTCAATAGTAAAGATGCCTGTTTTACTATGCAGAAGTGGATAGAAACGATTGGTAATAATGCGGCGGTAATTCAGCGGTAGAATGCCTGCTTGCCAAGCAGGATGTCACGGGTTCAAGTCCC
>JAQUAP010000018.1 GCA_028687205.1 Candidatus Omnitrophota bacterium | reverse complement strand
ACGAAGAAATAATCAAAACCTATATTGTGTCAACGGGTAAAGATAACTCTACGCCTGTCGGAAATTTTAAGATTACCTCCAAGTTAATCAATCCGGTCTGGTTTAAAACTGGCGCGGTTGTCCCTGCGGGGAGCCCGGAGAATATCCTCGGCACGCGCTGGATGGGCTTAAATATGCCTAGTTACGGCATACACGGCACGACCGACCCCCAAAGCTTAGGTAAACCCGTTACCCAGGGCTGCGTGCGCATGGCGAACTCGGACGTAGAAGAACTCTACGCTATCATCCCTATCGGCACGGAAGTTACCATCGTCGACTAAATAATTAAAATATGGCCGGATTGGATTTTGAAAAACCTATTTTTGAATTAGAGAAGAAAATCCAGGAGCTCAAGCACTTTATCGCGGAAAAAAGGATAGACCTTTCTTCCGAAGTCAGGCGCCTGGAGGACAAACTCGAACACCTTAAGCAAGATACCTATACCAATCTTTCTGCCTGGCAGAGAGTACAGCTTGCCCGCCATCCCCAGAGGCCGTATACCCTGGATTATATCAGCCTGATTATGTCGGATTTTATCGAGTTGCACGGAGACAGGCTCTTTGCCGACGATAAGGCTATCGTCTGCGGGTTAGCTAAATTAGATAAACAAAAAATAGCGGTTATCGGGCATCAAAAAGGCAGGGATACCAAAGAGAACCTCAAGCGTAATTTTGGCTGCGCCCACCCGGAAGGTTACCGTAAGGCGCTGCGGGTTATGCGCCTGGCGGAAGAATTTAATCTACCGGTAGTAATTTTCATTGATACCCCCGGAGCCTATCCCGGCATAGGCGCCGAGGAACGCGGTCAATCCCAGGCCATTGCGCTAAACCTCAGAGAGATGGCTTTGGTTGCCACACCGATTATCTCTATCGTTATCGGAGAGGGCGGTTCGGGCGGCGCCCTGGGCGTAGGAGTAGCTGACCGTATCTGCGTCCTGGAAAATTCCTATTATTCGGTTATATCTCCTGAAGGTTGCGCGGCCATATTGTGGAAAGACGGGGCAAAAGCGCCCCTGGCAGCCGAGGTCTTAAAGTTAACCGGCGAAGACCTGCTGAAACTTAAAATTATTGATGCCATAATCCCTGAACCCTTAGGCGGCGCCCACCGTGATCCGCAAAGGACAGCCCAAAACTTAAAGGATTTCATTACCAAGGACCTTAAAGAATTAAAATCCCTGACCAAAGAAGAACTTTTAGATCAAAGGTATAATAAATTCCGCAGTATGGGAGAGGTCGCATGATTGAGCAGGAGTTATTATTACTGGGGTTACTGCGCGAGGGGCCTAAACACGGCTACGAGATCAAAAATAAGATTAAGCAGATACTTTCTCTCTTCGCCGGGGTAGATTTAAAGTCCATATATTACCCGTTGCATATACTTGAGAAAAGAGGCTTAGTCGTAAAGAAGGCATTTAAGCCGGGGAAGAGGCCGGAGCGTATCGTATATGACCTGACCCCTAAGGGAGAAGCCCGTTTTGATGAACTTTTAAGCAAGAGCCTGCTCAATCTTAAGCGTCCGCAGTTCAGCCTGGATTTAAGCTTGTATTTCCTGCGCTATATGAAACCGGCGCTTGCCCGCCGGAGGCTGCAGGCCAGGCTGCATATGCTGAATAAGATATCCCGGGGCCTGGAACAAATGGCTAAAGGCCGCTCCAAAGACAAGGCTATTTCCTTAAACCGTATCTTAGAGCATAATCTTAAGCTACTTAAGGCAGAATCCCGCTTTCTGGATGGCCTTATCCAAACCATGCGTTAACTTTTCTCCTCAAGGCGCGCCAGCTTTTTTTCTTGACAGAGCAGGGTTTATCTAATAAAATAGAATAAATTTGAATAGTAAAATTTTACTATATTAGGGAGGTCGCAAAACATGGATTGGGACAGGATTACTCAGGAAAAACTGAAAGCCATGGTCGCCAAAATCCCTGTTTTCCACCGCCATATCACCGAAGAGGCGGTAACTAAAGGGGCTGAAGAGAATGCCCGCGCCAGGAAGGCTGCGCAAGTAGAAGAGGTGGATGTAATCAGCACTTTTTTTTCGGATGTACCCTCCCCCTTTTACAGCATGATGGTCAGGCTTCTGGAGCAGACCGGGTTTGAATATAAGAAGTATGGTTTTCCCAAAAAATAGGAAGTAGAAATGACAATAGCCGTTATCGGCGCAGGCGCTATAGGCAGTTTAGTCGCGGGTTATTTAAAGGCCGAAGACGAAGATATCTATCTGGTTGGCCACGGCGAAGCGGTTAAGGCGGTAAAAGAAAACGGCCTTAAGATAAGCGGGGTGCGCGGCGATTTCAAAGTCAATATCAGTATCTACGAAGAGCTTGTCTCTAAGCCTGACCTGCTCATCCTGGCCACCAAGACCCAGGATAGCGAAGCGGCGTTAAGGCAGAACCTTGGCTTAATTAAAGATAGCATTATCCTGACTACGCAAAACGGGATCCAGGCTGAAAATATCGTTAGTTCGTTCCTGCCGAAAAAGAATATTATCTCAAGCATAGTCATGTTTGGCGCTACCTACCTGGAGCCGGGCAGGGTGGTGCATAATTTTGAGGGAAGCTGGATCTTAGGCAATTCCTTTTCCGAGGATTTTAATGCCAATATCGTCCCGGTAAGCCTGATTTTAAATAAGGCCTTCCCTACGGTAATCAGCGAAAATATCCTGGGGATGAAATACCTCAAGATTTTCGTTAATGCCAATAATTGCATCCCGGCCATACTGGGCGTGAGCATGCAGGAGGCTTTTAGCGACCAGCAGGTAAGCCAGATAAGCATCGCCATTTGGAAGGAGGCCTTTGCCATAATTTCAAAATTGGATATTAAGCTGGTTTCTTTGCCGGGTTTTCCCATCGAGCGCATAACTAAACTTATCTCCATTCTCCCGCAGGAGGCAGCCAGGGCCTTTTCAGGCGCCGTGACTAAACTGAGCAAAGACCCCCTCTACGGCTCAATCTTGCAGAGTATTAAACGCGGGAAGATCTCAGAGATTGATTTTATTAACGGAGAATTTGTCAGCTTAGCCCAAAAATACGGCTTAAAAGCCGAATTAAACAAAAGGTTGGTAGAAATGGTGCATACAGTTGAAAAGACAGGCAGGTTCTTCACTAAGGCAGAACTGCTGGATATTACGCGGGGTTTAATAAATTAAATGTCCGAAATCAATTCCCCTTTTCCAAAACTAAAGCTTACCGTTACGGGAGTCTTCGGCGAGTGTTACCACGGCTATAAGTCAGGGGATGAAATCATCCTGGAAGATTTTACCCATCCGCCCAAGCATTTCTGTTTAGGGCTGGCCCACGCCTTATTTCCGGTAATCTATGCTTTAAGCTTCGGCGCTAAATTTGGCTTCCGCGATAATCAGCGCTCGCTCCTGGTTACCTGCCCTGACGGAGGTAAGTTGGAATTTAAGGCAGAGATCCTGGATAAGGATGGCAAAGTAGAAACTCTCCCTAAGGACCCTAATCATAAGTTTAATCCCCAAAAAATGGTCATTGAAGTAGTCAAGGCTAAGGGCAAATGCACTTTTGGCTATAAAGTAGGGGATAAATGGGAGACCCTCGGTTTAAAATGCATACCCGGATTTTGCGGCGCGGCATTTCATACTGCCTTCCCGGCATTGTTTGCTTTAAATTTCGGCGCCAAGTTTTTCTTTATGCAAGACCCTAATTGCGTAGATACGGTTACCTGCCCTGACGGAGGAAATATTGTTTTTAAGGTGACCAGGATAGAAGAGGAGAAAAAATAATTTTATGGCTAAACGTAGAGTAGTGATAACCGGCGTAGGCACGATTTCTCCCAACGGCATAGGAAAGGATAATGCCTGGGATGCCTTTGTAGCGGGAAAATCCGGGGTAAGGCGCGTAGAGGGCTTTGATGTCTCGGTATTTAATACCAAGATTGCCGCGGAGGTGCGCGATTTTGACCCGTTTAAACTCGGGCTTAACCACGCAGAAGCTATGCGCATGGACAGGTATGTGCAGTTCGGGGTGGTTGCGGGAAATATGGCGGTTAAGGATAGCGGGCTTAATTTTGCTAAGGAAAATCTTGAACGTGCCGGTGTATGCCTGGCTAATGCTATCTGCGGCACAAAATATATGGAAGAAGAATTCGCGCTGGTGACCGATGACGGCAAGAACCCTATTGACCCGTCAAAAGTAAGGCCTGACCTTTATGATGCAGCCATGTTTAATACGCCTTCCATCGAATTATCTGCCAGGTACCATCTCACCGGGACATGCAGTACCCTCTCTACGGGCTGTACCGCCGGGACAGATTCCATAGGGTTTGGGTTGGAGGCGATTCAGGATGGCGAGCAGGATATTATGATTTGCGGCGCGGCAGAAGCGCCGATTACGCCGATTACCTTTGGCGCGTTTGATGTGGTGAATGTCTTGTCCTGCCGCAACGACAACCCGCAAGGCGCGAGCCGGCCGTTTGATAACAAGCGCGACGGTTTTGTCTTAGGCGAGGCAGCGGGGATACTGGTTTTAGAAGAATTAAACCATGCCCTAAAGCGCTCTGCCCGGATTTATTGCGAGGTATTGGGGTTTGGCACAAGCTGCAATGCTTTTCATATGACCGACCTTCCGGCTGACGGAGCAGCCATGACCAGTTGTATAGCCCTGGCCTTAAAAGACTCGGGGATTAAGCCGCAGGAGGTAGATTATATCAATGCCCATGGCTCAAGCACGAAGATGAACGATATCTTTGAAACCAATGCCTATAAGGAGATTTTCGGCCCTTACGCGTATAAGCTTCCCATCAGTTCGCTCAAGTCCATGATCGGCCATCCGCTGGCTGCGGCCAATGCCGTGGAGCTGACCATCTGCTCGATGATTTTTGAAAAAAATATCCTCCCGCCGACGATTAACCAGGAAGAAAAAGACCCTTTATGCGACCTCAACTATATTCCTAATAAAGCCATCAGCAAAAAGGTAAATACTATTCTTAAAACCAGCAGCGGGTTTTCCGGTATTCACTCTTCGTTAGTCTTAAGGAGATTCAATGGATAAAATTGCGATTACGGGCCTTGGTATCGTCAGCCCCTCCGGCATAGATAAACGGCAGTTCTGGGCGAATATAAAAGCCGGGCGTTCTTTTATCAAGGAGATCACCCGTTTTGACGCCTCTAAGTACCCCGCGCACATCGCCGGGCAGATCGACGAACTGAATAAATACAGCAACATCTCCGAGCGGCTGCTGAAAAAGATCGACGCCTTTTCGCATATGGCCCTGATCGCTTCGGAATTAGCCCTCAAAGACGCCGGCATTGACATTAAAAACGAAGACCCGAATTTAGTAGGTATATTTTTAGGTAACGCCATCGGCGGCTGGCTTTACGCCGAGACAGAGCTGCGCGATTTGTATCTTGAAGGCCGCGAGGGGGTTTCTCCTTATATGGCCTCAGCCTGGTTTCCGGCTGCGCCGCAGGGCCAGGTCTCTATTTATTACGGCATTAAAGGGTTTTCTAAGACGGTTGTCGCGGACAGGGCAAGCTCCTTAATGGCCTTGGGGTATGCGCGCAAAGTCTTAAATAAAAATAAGCTTAACCTGATCCTCTCCGGCGGCATGGAAGCGCCGGTAACCCCCTACGCGCTTTTATGCTGCAATACTTACGGCAGCCTTTCTAAAAACAACGCGCACCCGCAAAACGCCTACCGGCCGTTTGATAAAAGGCGCGATGGCTGCGTCATCGGCGAAGGCGCCGGGATCGTCGTGTTGGAAGGAGTAGCGCGGGTAAATAAAAGAGGGGCAAAGCCCCTGGCTTATATTTCAGGATACGCGGCTACGTGCGACGGCGCGGACCGCATTAACTGCAGCAGCGACGGAAAAGAATTAGCCCGGGCGATTAAGCTGGCGCTATCCGACGCCAGGGCCAATATTGACGAGATTGATTATATAAGCTTAGACGGGCTGGCTACGGATTTATGGGATGATTCCGAGGTCAAGGCAATCAAGAGCGTATTCGGCGCAAGAGCCAGGGAGATCCCGGTGAGCTGCCCTAAATCCATGTTTGGTAATCTGCTGGGCGCTTCCGGAGCCGTGGATATGATTACTACTATTTTAGCGATGGAGCACAGCCTGGCCCCGGCTACCTTAAATCTGGATGAGCCGGCCGCAGCCGGCCTGAACTATATTACTAAGGAAGCTAAGGAATATAAGATTAATAAGGCTTTAGTTATCTCGCGCGGAAGAGGCGGGATAAATTCGGTTTTACTGGTTGAGAAAGGAGAAAAATAATGAAAATCCTATTTGTCATGCCTAAGGTCGGTGCCTGGGCTACGCACGGTATTCATCGTTCGCCAAATCAACTCTATGCGCATTGGGCTTCCTATGTGCGGGAGAGGGGCTATGTAGATGTAGCCGTGATAGACGGTAAGGCCAATCAAACCCCTATGAAAGAATTGGTTGAGCAGGTCAAAGCAAAAAATCCCGACGTGGTGGTGATGGGTGAACAATTACATGGCTATGGCGGGTACGGAGTTTTACGGCATTTTAAAGAGGCGGCCGTTGAGATTAAGCAGGCGCTGCCTAAAACAAAAATTATCTTCGGCGGGTTATGGTATTCTGCCATGCCTGTGCCTACGCTGGAAGAGAACCCGGCGGTAGATTTCGTGGTCATGGGCGAAGAAGAATCTTTCGGAGACCTGATCGAGGCCATCGATAAAAATAGACCGCTTAAGGATGTCGGAGGAGTGACTTCACGTGTTGACGGACAGATCGTTATGGGGCCGCATAAGCCGCTGATGGAGGATTTGGATAAGCTGCCCTTACCGGCATATGATTTGTTCCCGATGGATAAATACGTCGGCCACACCTATTGGAAGCCGTTTGTAGATATGGTCACCTCGCGCGGCTGCCCTTCGGCCTGCACTTTTTGTTATGAGTGGGACCAGTTTGACCCGCGCCACCCGTCGGATTTCCTGAAATGGCGCGCCAAGAGCCCTGAGCGCGTCATTGAAGAGATGGAACTGCTGCAGAATAAATACGGGGTCAAGGTCGTCGTCATCCAGGATGATAATTTTAATGTTGACCCCGCGCGCGTCAAGAAATTCTGCGAATTAAAGAAACAGAAAAAGATTGATATCAAATGGGTCTCCCTCGGCCGCGCCATTGACTGGGTTAATTGCGAAAGCATCCTGCCCTTAATGAAAGAGACCGGATTGTTTATGGGGGTATTCGGCATTGAAGTTACGACACAGTCCGAGCTTAAAAAAATCGCTAAGGGCATCACTATAGACCAGATTAAAAAGACGATTGAAATCCTACGTAAACAGGATATTGCGATCGTCGCGGACATCATGATGGGCTTTGATTATGACACCGAGGCGATCATCAAGCAGCGTTTTGAATTTACCGATACCGTTGACCCGGATATCCTCTGGGTAGGCTATGTCACGCCTGCCCCGAACTCTCCGATGTGGAGGATAGCTTTAAAGAAGAACTGGATTGACCCGAAAAAAGTTGATTTTAGCACCTGGGATTTCCTGCATCCGGTTATCCCCACCGACCATTTAAGCATTGAGGATTTAGGCCGCCTGGGCTCCTGGTGTATGCGCGAGTTTTTTTCTAAACCGGGGCGGATTAACCGGATTATGGAGAGCAATTTTGATCCGCTGGCCAAGCTTTGTTTCCAGGATGTTATGGCTGGCGTAGGAAAATGGGAAGCAGGCGCTACTAAAGGCGAAGTACACATCTAAGTTGCGGAGGAAAAATGGAAACCAAACAAAAAATTAAAGAAGTCCTAGTCAATCTGCTTAAGGTAAAGCCCGAGGAATTAAAAGATAGCGTAGCCTTGCAGGAGAGTATCGGCGTAGATTCTACCGAGATGGTGGAATCCGTTATTGCCCTGGAAAAGGCATTCGGAGTTAAGCTGAGCCCTAAGGAGATTACCAAGTCTTCAAGTATAGACGAGATTGAAAAGATTATCCAAGCTAAGCTTGCAAAATGAAGATCGTTGACCTAAGCCTTCCTATAGACGACAGGGCGTTTGAAGTGCACAAGGTAGCCATTGAGCGGGTAAGCCATAGGGCGGGAGTAGAAAAATTTAACCGCCTGATTTTGGGTAAGACCCTCGCGGGAAAAATCAAATATCTTTTAGGCCGGCGCATCCTTAAAAAAGAAGACCTGCCTGACGAGGAATTTTTATCCCTGGAGATAGTGCATTCTCCGGTGCATATCGGCACCCACCTGGATTATTCCTTCCATTACGGCTCAAAATCAGAAGGCCGGGCCGCAAAAACCGCGGAAGATATCCCGCTTGATTATTGTTATCAGGCCGGCGTAAAATTAGACCTTACCCATAAAAAACCCGATGAGACGGTTAAGGCCGCGGATATTGAAGAAGCCCTGGCAAAAATTAATTATAAATTAAAAACTTTAGATATTGTTTTACTGCAGACCGGAGCGGATAAGCTGCATGGCTCTGCGAAATATTTTTCGGATTACCCGGGCATAGATATTTCCGCGATAGATTATCTTTTGGATAGGGGAGTTAAGATTTTCGGCGTGGATACCATGGGCATAGACCGGCCTTACAGGTTTATGCTTAAAGAATTCCTGGAAAAGAAAGCCCCCCAGGCTTTATATCCGGCGCATTTTTACGGCAGGAAACGGGAATTTATCCATATTGAGCGCTTGGCGAATTTAGACAAACTTCCCGCGGTTGGTTTTAAAGTCATTTGTTTTCCGGTGCGCATTAAAAATACCGGAGCAGCTTGGTCAAGGGTAGTAGCAATATTATAAGGAGGATCGAATGGGACACACATGCAATTCTATAATTATTAACGCGCCATATGATTTAGTCTTTGCTATCTCTAATGACATCCCGCGCTGGACAGAGTTATTCGGAGGCGAATACAAAAAAGCGGAAATCGTCAAAAAGGAGGCCAATAAAATTACCTTTCGCCTGACTGATGACGAAGGTAAATCCTGGGTTTCCTGGCGCCTGTTGCACAAGGATAATTATTTTACTTACGCCGAAAGAGAAGAGCCGAAATTCCCTTTTAAATATATGAAGATCGTCTGGCTTTATACGCCTAAGCCCGAAGGAATTGAGCTTACCTGGATCCAGCATTTTGAAATGGATGAAAAGGCCAAGTTTAACGATGAGCAGGTTGAGGGTTTTATTAATAAGCATTCTAAAGATAATCTTTTGATTTTTAAGCGCTTGATCGAAGGCCAGGCGCCTTAAGCCATTCAAGGAGGTTTTAAATGAGCCAGGAAATAAAAGGTAAAGTTGCTATTGTAACAGGCGCCAGCCGCGGCATAGGCAAGGCACTGGCTTCTGTGGCTGCCAGCCTTGGCGCGAATCTCGTAATCGGAGCGCGTAATGCTGGTCCGCTGCAGGAAACAGCTGATGCGTTGGCCAAAAAATACAAGGTAGAGGTTTTAGCTGTCCCTTGCGATGTCACCAAGTTAGAAGATTTGGAGAATTTAGTGAACAAGGCCAAGGAAAAATTCGGCAAGATAGATATCCTGATTAATAATGCCGGGGTTTCTTCGCAATACCCGTTTCAGGAGCAGCCGCTTGAGGACCTTGAACGCCTGGCGCATACCAATTACTTAGGTTATGTGCGCTTGATCCGCCTGGTAATCAACGATATGATTAAGAATAAGAGCGGCGCGATCATCAATATGGTCTCCGGCTCAACCCTTTGCGACCCACTTCCCAGAAACTTTATTGTTTACAGTTCGCTTAAGGTAGGCCTGCGCGCGTTTTCCAAAGCTCTTTTCTGGGAATTACGCGACCATGGGATCAAGGTTACCTCTATTTTACCCGGGGTAACCGACACTGACCTCACCGGAAAATTAAAAGAGGTAACCCAGGATACTTCGCGGCTGATGACTACGGAAGCAATTGAGAATGCGGTTAAATTTGCTTTGACGGTGCCGCAAAATGTATGCCCCTTAGAGATAGCCGTAATTAACCAGCAGACGCCCTGGACTGCTCCGGTTATACCGTTTAAACAGCAGCATCCCGGAAAATGATGAATAAGCAGGACTTAAAAAATTTAAAGAAACGCTACCTCATCTGGTTCTATAAAACTACCAAAGAGGCGCTGGATAAGATTGAACGTAAGTTCACCCAAGTTGATATTGACCGCTTTATCCTTAAAGAGCTCAAAAAAGCGGATAAGGAAAAAACAATTGCACCCTTCATCGCGCAATTTGAGGATTGTATCCGCAGGAAAGAACAGGAAGGCTTTAGCCTAAAGTTTGAAAATAAGCAGCCCAAACCCCATTACATCTTCCTCGTTTTAAAGCTGCAGGCGATTGAAAAGGCCATTGCCAGGGAATTAGGTAAAAAAGCGCTGGAAGAAATAAAGCTCCTTTATGAGCTGGAGATGACCGAGCGCATTTTAAGGAGCACCGAACATTAAAATGATTATTGACAGCCATAGCCACTGGTTACCCGAAGAAATCATCGCTAACGCGCATTTTTTTTCCAAGAGCTGGGGGGATATTGAAAGCCAGATTAAGGCCATGGATGCAGCGGGTATTGCTAAGGCGGTTTTATCCTATCCTACAACGGACGCGCATTTAAAATTAGGAAGCATCTCGCTGGTTGCCAAGATTTTTAATAACCAGGCAGCGAAGATCATCAAAAAATACCCGGACAGGTTTATCGGCGCAGCGATTTTACCCGTAGACGATGCTCAGGAGATGGTGAATGAAGCTAAAAGGGCAATAGAGCAGTTAGGTTTTGAGGCTCTCTCGCTGGCTAGTAGCTATAATGGCATATATCTGGATAATGCGTTATTCTTACCTATATATAAGCTGGCGCAGGAAAAGAATATCCCGATTTTTGTGCACTCCCAGATTATCAAACCTATCGGTATTGAACGCGTGGAAGACCCCCTGCTTACGCCGGTAATTGAATATGTCTTTGATACGACCATCTGCGTCGGCAAGCTCTTAATGTCGGATATCCTGCGTGATTTTAAGGTTAAATTTATCTTCGCTTATTTTGGCGGAGTTATCCCGCACCTTGCGCACCGGTTTGATGCGACGTATCAGATGTTGCGGGGAATGAATTTTGTCAATGACTTAAAAGCCAAACCCACGGAGCTATTAAAGCATATTTATGTGGATACCAGCGGCGATACGACAGAAGCGAATTTTCAGGCGGCGCTGGAACTGCTCGGCCCCAAACATATTTTATGGGGCAGCGACTGGCCGGCCAAGCGCGATATGGCTTCCGGTATCCAGGCAGTCAGGGATTTAGCCATCTCTGACGCGGATAAAAACAACATATTAGGCGGCAATTTAGCTAGTATATTAACTCTTTAAATGGCCCGGTCAAGTTGCTAGGCGAGGAACAAGGCAAGCCAGCCGCTAATGTAAAAGGAGAAAATAAATGCAGATGATTAAAGATGTACATTTAACGGGCAAAGATTTGACCGAGATGGTGCAGCTTAGGCCGCAGGATGTGGGAAAATACGCCATTGTCCCCGGGCCAAAAGACAGGTTAGAGGTTTTAATCAAGAAAATAGAGAATCCGGTGCGTAACTTTTCTTTTATGGAATATACGATGTATACCGGAACATATGAAGGGATAAAATTGACCGCAATCAACGGCGGCAGGTTTTCCACCGATACTTCCATTACCACCGAAGTAATGTGCAACGCAAAAATAGAGCATATCATCCGTATCGGCACAGCCGGCTCTTTAGATGAAAATATAAAAATAGGAGATTTATTCGTGGTGGATGAAGTCATCCGCGGAGACGGAGTTACGCCTTATTACGTGGATAAAGATTTTAAGACCGCTTCCGATAAAAAAATCGCCGATACGCTTTATGAAACAGGTAAAAGCATGGGTTTAAGCATCCATCGCGGCAAGGCCTGGAGTACGGATGCGCTTTTACGCGAGACAAGAGAAATAGTTGAAGCCAGGCGTAAAGAAGGCGCAAGGACCGTAGATATGGTTTCTTCGACTATTCTGACTATTGCCCAGACCTATAATATTAAAGCCGGAGCAATTCTGGCGGTAAGCGACAATGTCGTAACCGGAGAAATGGGTTTTATGAATCCGCTCTATTATATGGCTGAGGCAAACCTGATTAAAATCGCGTTAGAGGCAGTGAAGAAACTGGAAGGAAAATGAGGTTTTCTCCATTGTTCTGGCCAATCCAATTTAGAAACGGCGTAATCTACATCCTTGACGAAACCAGGCTGCCGCATAAGCTTACCTATATAAAGGCGCGTGACTATAAAGAGGCGTGCAGGGCAATAAAAGAGATGAAGACGCGCGCCGTCGGCCAGGTGCTCCTGGTGATGTATATTTTTCTGCAATTGATTAAGCAGGGTAAGCAAAAGGATTTAACCAGAGTAGCTAAGGCCATAAACGCGACGCGGCCAACCCTCTCTTTTAAGTTTTTAACGGATATGGTCCTGGGTTGGGCTAAATCGAGAGCGCCTTTAGAAAAATATATCTTAGGATTTTTAGACGGATTAGTGTATAGCCGTATTAGGCAGGCAGAAGAAGCAGGTAAATTAATCCGCAGCGGCGATGTTATATTAACCCATTGCAATATCAGCGGCTTAATGCCCCTGATCGGAGAATTTTGCCGCAAGCAGGGTAAAAAAGTAAGCTTCTTTGCGACCGAGACAAGGCCATACCTGCAGGGTTCGCGCCTGACTGCCTGGGAGTTAAAGCGGCAGGGTTTTGGCGTGACGCTGATTACCGACAATATGGTTGCCGCGGTTATGTCGCGGGGCCTGGTGAATAAAGTCATTGTCGGCGCAGACCATTTAGCCCTTAACGGCGATATCGCCAATAAAGTCGGCACTTACGGCATCGCGGTCCTGGCCAGGCATTTTAAAATTCCTTTTTATGTTTTATGCCCGCCGGCATCGCGCTTAAAGAGCGGCAAGGATATTAAGATTGAAATACGCCCGGATAAAGAGATGCTGGAGTATCAGGGCCTGTGCCTGGCGCCCAAAGGCGTAAAAGGGTATTATCCGGCATTTGATGTTACGCCGAATAAATTAATTACCAGGCATATTTATCTAAAAATTAGGGACGGTTCTCAACTCAAAGCAAAAGTGTCCCCTTAATGGGGACACTTTAAGATTGGCTTGAGAACCGTCCCTGACTAAAGGAGAAAGATGATTTTTGGCAAAGAGAAGGCAATAAAAAGAGAAATGGTTCAAGCGGGCAAGCGCCTTTATCAAACCGGCCTGGCGGTGGCTAAATCCGGAAATATCAGCGCAAGGCTTGGCCCTGAAAATATACTTATTACGGCAACCGGTACATCTTTAGGTAATTTAAAACATAAGGATATCGTAAAGGTAAACCTAAGTTCCTTAAAAACCTGCGGCACAATTCAACCCAGTTCAGAGCTTCCTTTACATAGCCTGGTCTATAAAAATTTTAAAGCCAGGGTAGTGCTCCATTGCCATCCTCCTTTAATCAACGGATATTTCGCGGTGGCCTCCGATTTAAAGATTTTAACCTTTGAGAGCAAGCTTTATTTAGGCAAAGTGCCGGTCGTACCGCAAGAGACGCCGGCGGTCACCAATCCCGAAGCAGTTATTGAGGCCCTAAGAACAAGCAATCTGGCAGCCTTAAAAAACCACGGGGTTGTTGCTATCGGCGAGAACTTTGAGCAGGCCCTGCATTTAATTGAGAATCTTGAAGAGGCAGTCAGGAGCGCAGCTGTAGCCCGGCTCTTTAAAAAAGATCTCCTGGATGATTTAGATAAGCCCTTAAGGGAGAATTTGGCTGCGCAAACTATTTACCCGATGTTTTCCCAAGGGCATATCCAGGCCATTGTGGATTTAGTCAATCAGGACGAATTCATCAAAAGAAAAGGGGAAGAATTGGATTTGACCCTGCAATTAGCGATTAAACTCGATGAGACCGGCCAGGCGTATAAATTTACTTTTGAAAAAGGCAGGATTACCGGGCTTGAGCCCGACGCCAATGCCTCTTTTGTGATTTCGGCTCCGGCGCAGGTTTGGGAGCTGGTGTTTTTAGGAAGGCTTGATTCTTTTGTTGCCGTTACCCAGGGCAGGATGAAATTAAAAGGCGAGCTGGCCAAACTTTCCCGCTGGTATGTCCCTTTTAGCCGCCTATTTGAATTATTTAAACAGGTAAAAATAAGGAGGTAGTATATGGATTGGGGAATAAAAAATCGCCTGAGCCGCTTAATCCAGCCGGATGGACGCTGTTTTTTTATGCCTATAGACCACGGGTATTTCCAGGGGCCGACCAGCTGCCTGGAGAAGCCCGGCGAAACCGTTAAACCGCTCCTTGCTTACTGCGACGCTCTTTTTGTTACCCGGGGCGTATTACGTTCGGTAATCGATGCGGCAGGCGCCAAGCCGATAATCCTGCGGGTTTCCGGCGGAACGAGCATGGCAGGTAAAGACTTAGCCAATGAAGGCTTAACTACTTCCATTGAGGAGATTATCCGGCTTAACGCTTCCGCGGTGGGCGTATCTATTTTTGTGGGCAGCGAATATGAAAAGCAAACGCTGCTTAACCTGGCCCAATTGGTTAATGCCTGCGAGGATTACGGTATCCCGGTGATGGCGGTTACTGCTGTGGGCAAGGAACTTGAAAAAAGGGATGCCCGCTATCTGGCTTTAAGTTGCCGCATTGCCGCAGAATTAGGCGCGCGCGTAGTCAAGACATACTGGTGCGAAAAAGATTTTGCTAAAGTAGTCAAGGGCTGCCCGGTGCCGGTCGTGATTGCGGGAGGGCCAAAGTGCTCCTCAGAGGTTGATGTGTTTAAGTTTGTCTATGACGGCATAGCCAAGGGAGCCATCGGAATAAACTTAGGCAGGAATGTCTGGCAGAGCCCGCATCCCGTAGCCGTTGCGGCAGCCCTGCGGGCGATTATCCATGAAAATGCAAATGTAAAAAAAGCCGAAAAAATATTCCAGGAAGTTAAAAATAAAAAAACCGCATCTAGCAGGGGATAAAACATGCGCGTGGCCATGTATTACAATAATAAAGATGTAAGGCTGGAAGA
Source organism: Candidatus Omnitrophota bacterium (assembly GCA_028687205.1). Taxonomy (GTDB): domain Bacteria; phylum Omnitrophota; class Gorgyraeia; order Gygaellales; family Profunditerraquicolaceae; genus UBA6233. The sequence goes on along the minus strand of JAQUAP010000018.1, from coordinate 4,315 downwards.
ATTGCCGCAACCGCAAATCGGCGATAATGAGCTGCTGGTAAAGGTGAAAGCAAGCGGGATCTGCGGCAGCGATGTCTTAGAGTGGTACAGGGTAAAAAAGGCCCCCTTAATCCTCGGCCATGAGATTACAGGAGAGATTGCCGGGGTAGGCAAGGGTGTCAAGGGCTATAAGACGGGCGAGCGGGTTTTTGTCTCGCATCATGTGCCCTGCAATACTTGTTGCTATTGCCTGAACGGGAACCATACTGTTTGCCAGACTTTGCATACCACCAACTACTATCCCGGAGGTTTCGCCGAATATATCCGGGTCCCTGCCATTAATGTTGACCGCGGGGTATTCCTGCTGCCGGATGAAATTTCCTTTGAAGAAGGGACTTTTATCGAGCCGCTCGCCTGCGTTTTGCGCGGACAGCGCATGATCCAGCTTAAGGCGGGGCAGAGCGTGCTTATTTTGGGAGCGGGTATTTCCGGATTATTGCATCTTTTGGCAGCGCGCGCGCAAGGGGCCGGGCGCATAATGGTAACGGATATAAGTGAATACCGGCTGAAAATCGCCAAAAGCCTGGGAGCCAGCGCGGCAATTAACGCTAAGGAAGATATTGCGGCAATAACGCGTAAGCTGAATAACGGCAGGCTCAGCGAGCAGGTAATCGTCTGCACCGGAGCTGTATCGGCATTTATGCAGTCTTTGCAATGCGTGGATCGCGCCGGCACTATTTTATGTTTTGCGGCCACTGAGCCAGGAATAGCTTTGCCGGTCCCGGTCAATGATTTCTGGCGCAACAGCATTAAGATTATGCATTCTTACGGCGCAGCTCCTTTGGATATTACGCAGGCCATAGAATTGTTAAAGACAGGAGCGCTGGACGTAAAAAAATTAATCACGCATTGTTTAGGCCTTGCAGAGGCAGCCAGGGGTTTTCAGCTTGTAGCCGAGGCCAGGGAATGTATCAAGGTAATACTTAAGCCATGATTACGCAGCTTTTTATCAACGGAGAATTTAAGGAAGCAAAAGAAAAACAGAGTGTCATCAATCCCTCTACGGGAAAGGCGATGGCGCAGGTTGCACTGGCTTCTTTAAAAGAGGTAGATTTAGCTATTGCCAGCGCCAGGGCTGCCTTTGACGGAGGAGAGTGGCCGCGCCTCTCATTAGCCGAGCGCAAGGATTTCCTGCTTAAAATAGCCGGCGGTATTTTAGATAAAGCAGGAGAGCTGGCAGCCTTAGAGAGCGCCAATACCGGTAAGCCCATCAAGGAAACCACTTTTATGGATATCCCTGCGGCGGCCAAGACCTTTGAATATATCGCCAACAATTTTGAAAGTTTTTTGAACGCTGAAATTATTAATCTCCCGGAAGAGGCGCAGGTAACCCTAAGGCGCGAGCCTGTGGGCGTGGTAGTTTTAATTATCCCCTGGAATTATCCGCTTCTAATTGCCTCCTGGAAATTAGCTTTTGCCCTGGCCGCAGGTAATACCGTAGTCTTAAAACCTTCCAGCCTGACTCCTTTAAGCGCTTTAGAATTAGCCGGGATTGTTCAAGAGGCAGGCCTGCCTGCCGGAGCCGTGAATATCATCAACGCCAGCGGCCCAAAAGTCGGCGCGGCGCTTTGCAGCGATAAAAGAGTAGATATGATTTCCTTTACCGGAAGCAATGAAATAGGCAGGCAGATCTTGGAATACTCATCCCAGAACGTTAAAAAATCCATTATGGAGCTGGGCGGGAAATCCGTTAGCCTGATTTTCAGCGACGTAGATGTGGATACCGCGGTGAATAGCTCATTATGCTCGATATTCTTAAACCAGGGCCAGATGTGCACAGCGATGTCGCGCATATTTGTCCAGGATAAAATATACGATAAGTTTAGCGCGCTCTTTATGGAGAAGGCAAAGGCCTTAAGGCTCGGGCCATCCGAGAGCCCTGAAACGCAAATGGGCCCTTTAATCAGCGATAACCAGCGTAAAAAAGTCATTGCCTGCATAGAAAAAGCCAGGGCAGAAGGGGCGAAGGTGCTCTGCGGAGGAAAAATACCGCAGGGCGCCGAGCTAAAGAACGGCTATTTCTTTGAGCCCACGGTTATTGCTAATGTAAATACGCATATGCACATATTTAAAGAAGAGGTCTTTGGCCCGGTAGCTATTATAGGTAAGTTTTCTACTGCCGAAGAAGCCGTAGAGCTGGCTAACTTTTCGGATTTTGGCCTGGCTGCCTGTATCTGGACTAAAGATACCCTCCTTGCTGAACGCTTAGCCAAGCAGCTTAATAGCGGGACAGTCTGGATTAATACGTACGGCATGTTTTATCCCCAGCTTCCTTACGGAGGATTTAAGCAAAGCGGTTTTGGCAAGGAATTAGGCCAAGCAGGTTTCCTTGAATATACCCGGCTTAAAAATATAATCACTGACCAGTCAGCCGGAGGAAAGCCCCTGGTTAATTACTGGTACGGTTTTTAAAGTCAGAATGAAGATCCTTTTATCCATATGGTTCTGGTTTGCCAGCATAATAATCACGATAATTTTATTTTGCGTCGTGTTTGTTGTTGTCCTAACCACCTTCCCTTTTGATAAAAAAAGGAAACTCGCGCATGCGCAGTGTTTCTGGTGGTCGGATTGCGTAATCAGGTTGAACCCCTACTGGAAACTGCGCGTTGAGGGCCTGGAGAATATTGAACGCGGTAAAACCTATGTCATTATCGCCAATCACCAGAGCCTAGCTGACATAGTCGTGCTTTATAAAACTCATATGCAGTTTAAATGGATCTCCAAAGAAAGCCTCTTTAAGCTCCCCTTTGTCGGATGGTGCCTTTCGTTGACCAAGCATATAAAGTTAGAGCGGGGGGATTTTTCCAGCATTAAGAAAGTGTACCGCCAGGCCAGCGAGTGGTTGAGAAGAGACATGTCGATATTATTCTTTCCCGAAGGCACACGCAGCGATAGCGACGAGATGAACGTCTTTCAAAACGGCGCCTTTAAATTAGCCATCAAAGAAAAGAAGCCCATACTCCCTATTTGTATCAGGGGGACGCGCGAGGCGATTCCTAAAGGCAGCTGGATATTCAGTACAAAAGTTTGCGCAACCCTGACCGTGCTTCCGGCTATTGATACGCATGCATTAAGCCCGGGGGATTTCGGAGCCTTAAGGGATATGGTTTTCGCCAGGATTACCGCTACCTGAAGATGACAAGCAGGGTCTATTTTGTCAAAGTAAATATCTCCGATCCTATAGCGGCGGTACAGGACAAACTCCTGCGCCTTTTAGATAAGAGCAATTTGTTCGCTTTTATTAAACCCTTTGATTCGGTAGCCGTAAAGTTGCATTTTGGCGAGGAGGGTAATACCGGGTTTGTCAGGCCGGAGTACCTGAAGGTTATCTGCGATAAGGTCAAAGAAAAAGCAGCCCTGCCTTTTTTATCCGATACCAATACGCTTTACAAAGGTTCGCTCACCAATTCTAAGGACCATCTTAAGCTCGCTTATCAGCACGGCTTTACCCCCGCAAAAGTAGGCGCGGAGGTGATGATCCCCGACGACCAGGACCAGGCGCAAGTACGTGAAGTCAACATCAACCAGGAATTTATCCAGAACGCCAAGGTGCTCTCTGTCTACCTGGAAGCCCAGGCGCTGGTGGGCGTTGCGCATTTTAAGGGCCATATTATGACCGGTTTCGGCGGGGCATTGAAAAATATCGGGATGGGCAGCGCCACGCGCAAGGGAAAGCTTGAACAGCATTCCAATGTCGCGCCGGTTATCTATCAGGAGAATTGCGTGGGGTGCGGAGCGTGCGTAGAGGCCTGCCCGGTTCAGGCTATCAGTATGAAGGATAAAAAATCCCATATCGATAACGCCAAGTGCATCGGCTGCGCTACCTGCATCGCTGCCTGTAATTACCTGGCGATCGATGTTTCCTGGGATTCCGGGGGAGATGTAATCCAGGAGAAGATGGTTGAATATGCCAAGGCAATTCTGGACAGCAAAAAGAAAAAGAGCGCCTTCCTGAATTTTGGCATTAAGATTACCCAGGAGTGCGATTGCCTGGCTAAAGATGATCCGCGGATTGTACCGGATATCGGCATTTTTGCCTCCACGGATCCGGTGAGCCTTGACAAGGCCTGTCTAGATGCAGTAAATAAAGCAGCCCAAAAAGATATCTTCAGGGAGCTTCATCCTAAAAGAGACGGGAACAAGCAGCTGACGCACGCTGCAAACCTCGGGTTAGGCAGCTTGGAATACGATTTAATCGTGGTATAATATAATAATCATGAATACCTATATACTTTTATTTCAATGCCGGGACCAGCGGGGGATCGTAGCAAGATTA
>JAQUAP010000073.1 GCA_028687205.1 Candidatus Omnitrophota bacterium | reverse complement strand
GCCAGCATATCAATACAGAATTTCTTAAGGCAGCAGCCTTTTTAAAGGATACCGCGAAGTTTCAGGTTATACATCTTGCGGGGCAGGGGCCTTACGAAACGATTAAACAGGCGTATAATAAACTAAGGATCGAGGCCAGGGTTTTTAGTTTTTTCAATGAGATGGAGCAGGCCTATAGCGCCTCTAACCTGGTTATCTCGCGTTCCGGAGCAATTACCATCGCGGAGCTGATATTCTTCAGCCTGCCGGCGATACTCTCTCCTTATCCTTATGCTTACAGCCACCAGCTTGAGAACGCCAGGATATTGGAGGATAGAGGAAGCGCGGTTATTATCAATGACGCTGACCTGGATAAGGATACCTTCCGGCAAACCCTGGAAGCGCTGATCAATAATCCCGCGAGAATAGAGGCGATGCGTGCAGGGTTTAAAGATTTAGCTAAGGCTGATGCGGCAGGCTTATTGGTTGAGGCGGCGTTATCTCTAAACTAAAATGAAAAAGCATTATCATCTTATCGGCATCGGAGGCATTGGCATGAGCGGCATCGCGCAGCTGCTTTTAGCCTGCGGTTACAAGGTCAGCGGCTCGGACCTTAAGGAAAACCGGATTACCGTAGAGCTTGCAGAATCCGGCGCGCATGTCTTTTTAGGGCATAACGCCCTGAATGTCCGTGGCGCGGATAGCGTGATTTATTCCTCGGCGATAAAAGAGGATAATCCTGAACTTAAGGAAGCAAAAAAACAGGGGATACCTTTAGTGATGCGCGCGCAGGCCCTGGCAGAGCTGATGCAGGATAAAACCGTAATCACTATCGCCGGAAGCCACGGCAAAACCACCACTACTTCTTTGGTCGCGTATCTATTGCTTAGCGCCGGGCTTTTCCCTACCGTGGCCATAGGAGGGATCCTGAAAAATATAGCTACTAACGCCCGTTTAGGCAACGGCAAATTCTTTGTGGCTGAGGCAGATGAGTCAGACGGCTCTTTCCTCTATTATAAGCCGAAGTATTCCATCATTACCAACATTGACCGCGAACACCTGGATTATTATAAAAGTTTCGAAAAAGAAATTGAGGCCTTCAGGCAGTTTTTAAACCGGACCGATGATGACGGCGCTGTTTTTTGTTCTGGCGACGACTCTGTCCTGTCGGGCATCCTCAAAAGTTACCGGAAAAAATATATTTTATTCGGCCTGAAAGAAACCAGCCATATCTATCCTAAGAATATAAAACTGGAGGGGCTGAGAAGCGAATTTGACTGTTACTACAAGAATAAATTTGTCGCCAGGTTTAACCTTGCCCTGGGCGGAGAACATAATATCTCTAACGCCCTGGCGGTGATTGCTTTAGGCATTGAATTAGGCATAGGTTTAGAATTTATCCAAAAGGCACTCTCCGGATATAAAGGCGTAGGCAGGCGCCTTGAGATAAAATTCCAGGGTGACAATTATACGGTTATCGACGATTACGCGCATCATCCGACGGAAATCCAGGCTACCCTGAAAGCCGCCGCAAACTTAAAACCCAAAAGAACTATCGCCATCTTCCAGCCGCACCGCTATACGCGCACGCAGTTACTCCTGGATGAATTTGCCAAAAGTTTTAACGCGATAGACCGGCTGATTATCACTGATATCTACGCGGCCAGCGAACCGCCTATCGCGGGCGTGGACAGCCAACTGCTCTGCGCAAAAATCAAGGAGCGTGAACCGGAGAGAACGGTTAATTTTATGCCAAAAGAAAAAATCGTAGAGCATGTTTTAGGGATTTTAAAGCCCGGTGACCTGGTGATTACTCTGGGGGCAGGAGATATAGTAAAGGTAAGCGATGAATTGGCCGAGAGACTGCAAAGTAAAGCTTAGGCACCCGTTAAAAGACAAAACTACTTTTAAAATAGGCGGACGGGCGCAGTTTTTTAGCGAACCCAAAGATCTGGCGCAGCTAAAATGTCTCCTGGGAGCGGCTAAAAGGAATAAGCTCCCTGTTTTTATCCTTGGCGCGGGTAGTAACCTGTTAATCAGTGACAGAGGGGTAAAGGGACTGGTCATAAAACTAAACTCCGCGTATTTTAAAAGAATGGCGCTAAAAGGAAACTGCATTGAAGCAGGAAGCGCGGTCAGGCTTAGCCAGCTTATCTTTCTGGCGCAAAGTAAATCTCTGCGGGGCCTGGAATTTCTGGTAGGTATCCCCGGTACGCTCGGCGGAGCGCTGGCAATGAATGCCGGATGCCGGGAGTCTGCCATAGGAGACTTAGTAAAAGAAGTAAGCGTGATGGATTATAAGGGCAGGATAAAAATATTAAGCAGGAAAGATATTAAATTTAGTTATCGTAAGTCCGGCCTTGGTAAATATATTATCTTAAGCGCTCTTTTAAGGCTTAAAAAAGGAGAGCGGGCGCAGATCAAAAAAAATATAAACAGCTACCTCGGGTTCAGGCGCCGGACGCAGGACCTGAGCCTGGCTAATGCCGGGTGCATCTTTAAGAATCCACCGCAACGCTATGCGGGTAAGCTCATTGATCTGTGCGGATTAAAGGGAAGAAAAATAGGCGATGCTTTTATTTCAGAGCGCCATGCTAATTTTATCCTAAATAGAGGCAAGGCAAGCGCGAAAGATGTATTGGGGCTTATGCGGCTGATTAATAAAAAGGTCAAGGATAAGTTTAAAATAAATTTACAACCAGAAATAAAGCTATGGAGATAGGCAAAAAGTTTGGCCGGATCGGAGTTTTAATGGCCGGTCCTTCTACGGAGAAGAAGATTTCGCTTAAATCCGGGCATGCCGTTTACGCGGCACTTAAAGAGTCCGGTTTTAGTGCCGTGCCGGTGATGATTAAAACCGCCAGCGTAAAAGATAATATCCGGCTTTTAAGGCGTAAAAAAATAGATTGCGCTTTTATCGCTTTGCATGGCCGGTTCGGCGAAGACGGAGGGATCCAGAAAATTTTACGCTTCCTTAAAATCCCTTATACCGGTTCAGGGGTCAGGGCGAGCCGCCTGGCGATGGATAAAGTCGCCTCGCGGAAAATATTCCAGCGACACGGTTTAAAAGTACCGCGCTATAACGTATTGCACAGGAGTACTTACCGCGGTTTTGATTGCGCTAAGCTAAACCTGCCCCTGGTGGTTAAGCCGGCAACGCACGGCTCAAGCATAGGCCTTTCTATCGTGGGTAAATTAAAAGATATCCCCGCGGCAATAGAGCTGGCTTTTAAATTTGATAAAAGAATAATCATTGAGGAATATATAAAAGGCAGGGAGTTGACCGTCGGCATATTGGAAGAAAAGGCTATGCCGGTAATCGAGATTGTCCCCAAGCATACCTTTTTTGATTACCAGGCTAAATATCAGCAAGGCTTGACCCGCTATATCGTGCCGGCCGGATTAGCCTCGCGCCTTACCCGGCGCGTAAAGCAAGCGGCATTATCCGCGCATAAGCTCTTAGGTTGTTTTGGCTGTTCCAGGGTGGATATTATCTTAGACGAAAAAAATGCGCCCTTTATCCTGGAGGTAAACACTATTCCCGGGCTCACCGCAACCAGCCTCCTGCCTAAAGCAGCTAAAAAATCCGGCATAAGCTTTACCGCGCTCTGCCTTAAATTAATCAAGTTAGCCTATGAGAAAACGTAAAATTAATTTTCCAACCCGGTTTTTAGTTTTTAGTTTGATAATTCTTCTTGCCTTGTTATTTATTCTGGGTTATATTTGGAGGGTCTTGTCCACGGCGGATTATTTCCAGGTCAGGGACGTTGTTGCAAATGAAATTTCCCCTGTCGATCTTTCTTATCTAAAAGGGAAGAATATTTTCAACCTTAATTTGCCGATAGAGTCGGCGCATATCGCCAGGTTCTGCCCGGATTGCTCGCGGGTCAGGCTGGCCAGGATTATACCCAACCGTATCTTTGTGGAATTTATCAAGCGCCGGCCGATTGCCCTGATAAGACTCTACCGTTATTTTGCGGTTGACGCGGACGGAGTTATTTTTTCCAGTTCCCTGCAGCCGCAAGATTCAGGCCTGCCGGTAATCCTGGGCCTGGAAACTAAAATCTTCGGGCCCAAGGCCGGTAACCGGTATGATCATAAAGAGCTTTCCGTAGCCCTGCTTATCCTTAAGGAAGCCGGGAAGAACCGCTTATTCAGGGATTATAAGATCCAAAAGGTAATTATAGCGGGCATAGATAACATTACGCTTCAAATACCTATTTTAAGGGGGCAGAATACTTACGCTAACTGGAGGGCCCCGGATAAGAATGAGTTTTTAGAAATTAAGATCGGGCAGGGCAATATCAGGGATAAGGTTGCGATTATGGCTGGCTTAATAGACCAGGAAAAGCACAATCTTGAGAGTATAAAATATATAGACCTCAGGTTCAGGGAACCGGTGATAAAGTTTAAAGATGTTAAATAATTACATTTGCGCGTTCGATATCGGCTCAAGCAAGATTGCCGCCTGCCTGGCTTATTTTAAAAAGAAGCGGCTGGCTAATATTTATTTTGAATCCCTG
>JAQUAP010000017.1 GCA_028687205.1 Candidatus Omnitrophota bacterium | reverse complement strand
CCTATTGTCGTAGAACGGCAAAACCTGACGGATACGGGGATAAAACAGATTAGCGAGCCGCTTAAGCAAGCGCAATCCAAGACAGTAGAGATAAAATCTCCGATGGTAGGGACTTTCTACCGCGCTCCCAACCCCGAGGCAATGCCCTATGTGGAGGTAGGCCAGAATATTGAGCCAGGGCAGGTTATCTGCATAATCGAGGCGATGAAGCTGATGAACGAGATTAAATCTGAAGTCAGGGGTAAAATCCTGGAAATCCTGGTTGATAATGCTGAACCTGTGGAGTTCGGGCAGCCCGTATTTCTAATCGAGCCTCTCTAAAAAATAATATGTTTTCTAAAATACTCATTGCCAACCGCGGCGAAATCGCCTTAAGAATTATACGCGCCTGCCGTGAATTAGGAGTACGCACAGTTGCCGTATACTCACAGGCAGACAGGGATTCCCTGCATGTGCGCCTGGCTGATGAAGCTATCTGTATAGGACAGGCAGCCTCATCCAGCAGCTACCTGAATATCCCGGCGATCATCAGCGCAGCCGAAATTACCGACGTAGAGGCAATCCACCCCGGTTACGGCTTTTTAGCGGAAAATCCGCATTTCGCCGAGATCTGCCAATCCTGCAAAATTACTTTTATCGGCCCGACGCCGGAAAACATCCGGCTGATGGGCGATAAGATGGCCGCGCGCACCAGCATGCATAAGGCGGGCCTGCCGATAATCCCGGGGAGCGCCAGCGTAATCCGCAGCAAAGAAGAGGCGCTTAAGACAGCCAAGTCAATCGGTTATCCGGTAATCATCAAGGCTGCCTCCGGCGGAGGCGGCAAAGGCATGCGCATCTGCCATAATGACCTTACACTGGTCTCGAGTTTAATGACCGCGCAGGCAGAGGCCGAGGCTAATTTCGGCAATCCCGACGTTTATATTGAGAAATATATTGAGAAGCCCCGCCATATTGAAGTGCAGATTATCGGCGACTCTTCCGGCCATGTCTTACAATTAGGTGAAAGGGACTGCAGTATCCAGAGGCGCCATCAGAAATTGCTCGAGGAATCCCCCTCTTCAGTCGTGGACAACAAGATGCGCAAGCGCCTGGGGGAAATGGTCCTCAAGGGCATAAAATCCATAAACTATGTGAGCTGCGGGACGATTGAATTCCTGCTGGATGAAAAAACAAATAATTTTTACTTTATGGAAATGAATACCCGCATCCAGGTAGAGCATCCGGTTACCGAGATGGTCACCGGGATTGATTTGATTAAAGAGCAGCTGCGCGTTGCTTCCGGAGAGAAACTTAAAATTCACCAGGATAGTATCCAGATTAGAGGCGCGGCGATTGAATGCAGGATCAACGCGGAGGACCCGGACAATAATTTTATGCCCTCGCCGGGGAAAATAGAGACCCTGGTCTTGCCGGGAGGCCCGAATGTCCGCGTGGATACGCATATCTACGCGGGTTATGAAATCCCGCCGCAATACGATTCTCTAGTAGCCAAATTGATCGTCCACGGGAATAACCGGCAGGAGGCGATCCGGACGATGTACCGGGCCCTGGCCGAATTCCATATCGCGCCCATAAAAACCACGATACCGTTCCATTTAAAACTTATGCAGAACCCGCTTTTCTTAAAAGGGGATATTTCCACGCATTTTGTCCAGGATTTATTGAAAGAAGAGGCAGTGGAGAGAAAGGAGTAACTGATGAGGATATTTACGATTCTCGGGATATTATTTTATGCCGCGGTAATTATCTTAGCCGGCATCGTCTTGGTCGCCCTCTCTTTAAACTTACTCCAGCCCCAGTATATAAATCATATGTTCGATTATATCCAGAGCAGCCCGAATTCCCGCATCTTCACGGGCCTGGCCGGGGTAATTTTAATCCTGGTAAGTTTTTCCTTTGCCCGGCTCATCCTTGGCCGCCTGCAGCGCGAAAAAACCATCGCTTTTGATACCGCTTCGGGAGAGGTCACCATTGCCTTATCCGCGGTTGAGGATTTAATCCGCAGGCTCACCGGAGTTATCCCTGAAATTAAGGAACTTCGGCCGGATGTTATTGCCACCAAAAAGGGTATTATGGTGGACTTAAGGGTAATTTTAAAAAAAGAGGCCAATATCCCGGAATTAACCTCGCGGCTGCAGGAAATTACCAAGTCTAAAATTCAGGAAGTCCTGGGGGTTGAAGAGCAGATTACCGTAAAGATACATATAGCCAAAATCATCGCGTTGGATGAGAGGGAGAGGCATAAAAAGGAGATTGAAAAAGAAGAGCCCACCGTCCCTTTTAGGGGATACGGGAAGGTATAAACTTACATTAAAGGAGACAAGATGGAAAAAATAGGCATACTCACAGGCGGCGGCGATTGCCCGGGGTTAAATCCGGTAATCCGGGCAGTAGTAAGAAAATCCTTACTGGAAGGTTATGAAGTGCTGGGCATAAAGAATGGCTGGAAAGGCTTAGTGGAAAATGATACGCTTCCGCTAAGCGTGAATACGGTATCCGGAATATTACCGCGGGGCGGCACGATTTTAGGCACCTCCAGGACTAATCCCTATAAGAAAGAAGAAGACTTAAAAAAAGTTAAAGATAATTTTAAAAAGATGGGCTTATACGCCCTGGTCGCCGTAGGAGGAGAAGACACCCTAGGCGTGGCTTCAAAGTTGACCAGCGACGGCATTCCCAATATTGTCGGCGTACCCAAGACTATCGATAATGACCTTTCGGCAACGGATTATACCTTTGGTTTTGATACTGCCTTGAATGTCGCGACGGAATGCATTGACCGTTTGCATACTACCGCCGAGAGCCATCACCGTATCATCGTGGCAGAGGTAATGGGCAGGCACGCCGGTTGGATCGCTATTGAAGCGGGTATCGCAGGAGGCGCGGATGTAGTTTTAATACCTGAGATACCTATTGATGTGGAAGAGGTCTGCAATATCATCAAAAAACGGCACGAGCGGGGAAAGACTTTCAGTATTGTCGTCGTGGCCGAAGGCGCGCAATTTAAAGACAAGGGACTGGTTACCCAGGAACAAAAACTGGATTCGTTCGGCCATGTGCGCCTGGGAGGAATCGGAGAAGCGTTGGCCAATGAAATCGAAAAAAGGACCGGATATGAAACCCGGGTCAGTGTCTTTGGGCATATCCAGAGAGGCGGCTCACCCACGGCGTTTGACCGGGTTTTAGGCACGCGCTTCGGCGTAAAAGCGGTAGAGTTAATAAAAGATAAAAAATTCGGCAGGATGGTCGCCCTGCAGGGGATTAAGATTATCGACGTACCGTTATCCGACGCGGTTAAGGCATTGAAAACGGTAGACATGGAGCTCTACGATATCGCCAAGGTATTCTTTGGCTAAAAAGGATTGAATATGAGAGAGAGAGTTAAAGAGATTATCTTAGAGAGTATCCAGGTTAAAGAAGAGTTGCTCAAGAGTAAAATCAGCCAGATATTGGAGATTTCCGAAGTAATAATAGAGGCGCTTAAAAAAGGGGGGAAATTAATCGTCTTTGGCAACGGGGGTTCTGCCAGCGATGCCCAGCATATTGCCGCTGAGCTCATCGGAAGGTTTAAAAAGGACCGGCCTGCCTTAGCCGCATTGGCCCTGACCACAAATACCTCCGTCATTACGGCTTTAGCTAATGACTTTGGTTATGAGACCGTCTTTAGCCGCCAGCTGGAAGCCTTAGCGGGGAAGTTGGACGTAGCGTTCGGCATATCTACAAGCGGAAGGGCGAAAAATGTGGCGTTAGCGCTTAAGCAGGCCAGGAAGATGGGTTTAAAAACTATCGCTTTAACCGGAGGGGACGGAGGGGAGCTGGTAAGGTTAGCGGACATAGCTTTAGTTGTTCCTTCCAGCGTTACTGCCCGCATCCAGGAAGCGCATATTACCATAGGACATATTTTATGCGAACTCATAGAAGAAGCCAGCCTCGCTTAAGCGGGAAAATAAAAACTCTTAATACGCTTAAGCGGTTAGTTAAAAAACTAAAACAACAAGGCAAAAAAGTAGTTTTTACCAACGGCTGCTTTGATATCCTGCATTATGGCCATGCCAAATATCTCCAGGATGCCAGAAAAGAAGGGGATATGCTGGTTGTGGGCGTAAACAGCGACTCCTCGATTAGAAAAATTAAAGGCAAGGCGCGGCCGATTGTAGATGAAAAGAACCGCCTTAAGTTATTAGCTGCCTTAGCAAGCATTGATTACCTGGTTTTATTTAAAGAGCCTACCCCGCTTAAGTTAATCCAGGAGATTAAGCCGGATATACTGGTCAAGGGAGCAGATTGGAATAAAAATAATATAGTAGGGAAAGATTTTGTGCTGGGGTACGGCGGAAAAGTGCAGACCGTAAAGCTGGTCAAAGGCCTTTCTACTACCAATCTGATTAAAAAGATTGCCAAAGGGAGCTAAGCAAAGCACGGTTAAGAGGATCATTGACGCCAATATCAACCGCGTAAAAGAAGGATTGCGCGTCTGTGAAGAAATTGTCCGCTTCATCCTGAACAGCCGCTCCCTTACCCTTGGGTTTAAAGAAGCAAGGCACGCAATCGATACGGCGGCTAAAAATTTAGCCACTAAAAACGAATTGCTCAAGGAAAGGCTAAGCTTAGAAGATGTAGGCAGGAGTATTTATGTTAATGAATTAAGCAGAGGCAGCCTTAAGGATATCTTTTTTGCTAATATCCAGAGAGCCAAAGAATCGGTAAGGGTTTTAGAAGAATTCAGTAAACTGATTAACGTAAATTCCAGCCTTAAGTTCAAAAAGGTCAGGTATAAAATATATGCGCTTGAGAAGAAGGCGGCTGCGAGAATCTCGGCTTTACGCGCTCATTGATAAAGATACGCTTAAAGGGCCCGCGTCAGCGCTGGCGAAAAAATTAGCTGTATCCGGCGCAGACATTATCCAGTTAAGGGATAAAAATTCTCCCAAAGTAGATATTTTAAAAGAGGCTCTTTCCATTAGCCAGGCGCTTAAAAATACGCGCAGCCTGTTTATCGTCAATGATTATCCCGGTATAGCGAAATCTTCCGGAAGCGACGGCGTGCATATCGGGCAATCTGACGTAAGCGTCAGAGCAGCCAGGAATATCGTGGGCAAGAACAGGCTGATCGGTGTTTCCTGTTCTGATTTGAAACAGGCGTTAAAGGCGCAAAATAGCGGAGCGGATTATATCGGCGTAGGCCCGGTATTTAAAACATCGCTTAAAGCCGGCTGCAGGCCTATAGGCCTGAAAGGCATCAAAGATTTAAATAAAAGAATCAGCATACCTGTTTTTGCCATAGGGAATATAAACAAGGATAACCTAAGTAAAGTTACCTCCTGCGGGATAAACAGGATAGCGCTCTGCCGCGCGCTCTTAAAAACCAGGAATATCCCTAAGGCGGTTAAATATTTTTCCGCAAGATTAAAAAAATAAAATGACACAATTAGAATACGCTAAAAATAATAAACTCACTTCCTTAATGCGCAAGGCCTGCTGCCAGGAAGGCCTGCCTCCTGAAAAGTTACTGCAGTACATTAAAGAAGGCAGGGCGGTCCTGCTTAAAAACAAAATACATAACATCCCTGACCCCTGCGCCGTAGGGTTTGGTTTGCGCACGAAAGTAAATTCTAACCTGGGTACCTCGACCGATAAATCCCGGGTTAAAGACGAATTGAAAAAATTAGCCGTTTCCATAAAATACGGCGCGGATACCGTGATGGATTTAAGCGTGGGCGGCAACCTGAAGGCGATGCGCAGGGAGATCCTGAAATCTTCCACTATCCCCGTCGGCACAGTCCCGGTATACGAGATCGCCGTAAATGCCCAGGATAAAAAAGGGGATTTCCTCAGTTTTAGCCCGGACGACGTGCTTAATGTTTTAGAGGCGCAGGCAAAAGAAGGGGTGGATTTTTTTACTGTCCACTCCGGAGTAACTAAGGACAATTTAAAGATACTTAAAAAAAACCGCAGGATCCTTGGTATTGTTTCCAGGGGCGGCGCGATCATCGCCAACTGGATAAGCAGGTACAATAAAGAAAACCCGTTTTATGAATATTTTGACGCCATACTGGATATCGCTTATAAGTATGACGTGGTTTTAAGCCTGGGAGACGGGATGCGCCCCGGCTCTATCGCTGACGCTACGGACAGGACACAGCTGGCCGAACTTAAAACCCTGGGCGAGCTGGCGCTGCGCGCAAAAAAAAGAAATGTCCAGGTGATGATTGAAGGGCCGGGCCATATCCCCTTAAATCAAATTGAAAAAAATATATCTTTGGAGAAAAAGCTTTGCCATCAGGCGCCTTTCTATGTGTTAGGGCCGTTGGTGACTGATGTGGCTAGTGGTTACGACCACATTACTGCTGCGATAGGCGGGGCAGTGGCTGCAGGCTGTGGAGCGGATTTCTTATGCTATGTCACTCCGGCAGAACACCTGCGGCATCCGTCGGTAGATGACGTTAAAGAAGGAGTGATTGCCTCAAGGATTGCAGCGCATGCGGCGGATATCGTAAAAAATAACCCTGCGGCGATAAAATGGGACAGGGAGATGTCGCTTGCCCGCAAACAGCGTAATTGGCAAAAACAGATCAAGCTTTCGATAGACCCGCAAAAAGCCAGGGAATACCGTAATCAATCGCAGCCGCGGAATAACGATGTCTGCACGATGTGCGGAAGGTATTGTTCTATAAAACTAATGGATAAATGCCTGCCTGCCGGCAGGCCAGGTATGCGGGCGTAGTTCATCGGTAGAACACCAGCTTCCCAAGCTGGATAGGAGGGTTCAATTCCCTTCGCCCGCTCCAGAATAAAGATGAGCAAGGTATTAATAATGATTTTATTCGGTTTAGGAATGGCTGGCTGCGCCAGTACTCCCTATGTGCAGCCTCCCGCGATCAAGGTGCCTGTGGGCATGGTCGGCACTTATCACCGGATAGAAAAAGGCCAGACCCTCTGGAAGATATCCAGGATCTATGGCGTTGACCTGGAAGAGTTGGCCCAGGTCAACAATATATCCGACGCCACGGCAATAGAAACAGGCCGGCAGATATTCATTCCTAACCGCTTTAAACCACAGCCGCCAAGCGCTAAATACAGCGATAGCGACGATTTTATCTGGCCGTTAACCGGCAGGATAACCGGTTCATTCGGGCAGACCATTAATAATATGGTCAATAAGGGGGTAAATATACAACCTTACGGTTCTTTGGATGTAGTGGCATCTCGCAGCGGCAAAGTCGTTTTTTTAAGCCGGGATTTCGCGGGGTTAGGCAGGACCTTAATTATCGAACATGACGACGGGTTATTCACGGTTTACGCCAGGAATTCCGAGATATTCGTTAAAGCCGGGGAGATTGTGCAGAAAGGCGCGGTTATCGCCAGGGCAGGTTCCGGGGGCAGGGACAGGAATATCTACCTGCATTTTGAAATAAGGAAAGGGCATATCTCCCAAAATCCTCTATTCTATTTACCATGACCAAGAAAATATTTTTTGGACGGGATGCTTATCTGGAGCTGCTGGAGAAACGCGTAAGCGGCTTAAAAGATAACTATCGCCAGAACATCGCTGTCATCGGTGACGAGCTGGTGGGTAAAACCTCGATGATATTCCGTTTTCTAGATAAATTCCAGGATAACCGTATTATCATGCTTTATTTTGAAGCCAGGCCCGAAGCGCTGGATTCTTTTGCTAAAAGGTTTGCCGGGATCCTGCTCTATAATTTCCTTGGCAATAGCGGCATAACTTTAAAAGAAGACCTGGATTTTCTTATGCGTAAATCCGAAAAATACGCGCCCAAGACGGTAGAGAAAATAAAGTTTATCCTGAACAGCCTGCACAGAAGAAAGAAAAAGGATATCTTTACCGAATTAAACGCGCTCTGTGAAATAATCCACCAGGAGACAGGCAAGTTCTGCGTGGTCATATTCGATGAATTCCAGAACTTAGAGAGCGTGGGTTTTAGTAACCTCTACCGCGAATGGTCCAGGTTGCTTATTACCAATAAGAATACGATGTATATAATTTTAAGCTCGATGAAATTTAAGACCAAGAATATCCTCTCTAAGAACCTTTCCCTTTTATTCGGCAACTTTGAGGTTATTAGCGTCGAGCCGTTTGACATAAAGGCAAGCGAGGAATACCTGGATACCCGGCTCTACAGCGTAAATTTAAGCACGCCGTTAAGAAATTTCATCGTGCATTTTACCGGCGGCTACCCGATGTATCTTGAGGTTATTGCCAACGCCTTACTGGAAAATAAGGGGGGCACGCTTTCGGAAATACTGGAAAGCCTGCTTTTTGATTCTACCGGTATATTAAACCAGCGTTTTTCCAGCTATATCAAGAGGTTCCTTGACCAGCCGCACAGCAATGACTATATATCCATCCTTTATTTAGTCTCTAGCGCCAGGAACAGGATCAAGGATATCGCCCATATCCTGCATATGCAGAAAAAAGAACTGCTGGCCAGGATTAGCCATTTATTGGAGCTGGATACGTTGACGCGCAGCGCCGACTTCTTAAAAATCAATGACCGGGTCTTTAGCTTCTGGATAAAATTTGTTTACCAGGAGAAGCTGCAGTCGCTTACCTTTGACGCAAAAAACCAAAAGACCAGGTTCCGCGACAGCCTGCAGGACCTGATACAGGAATTTATCATCAACGCGCAGAAACCGCTTATGGAAAGAATGAATGAGCTGCTCTGCCTGTTTGAAAACGAAATGGTGCAATTGGAGAGAAAAAAGATCCGCTTAAACCATTTCCGCGAAATAAAGCCTTTGCGCTTTAATAGTCGCATATTAAAAAACGGGTTAATCGGCCGCTCTAACGAGAGCCTCTGGATCGTGGCGCTTAAAACTGACTTGCTTACTGAAGAAGATGTCCTGGAATTTTCCCGGGAATGCCGCCGCTACCGGCATAAGCTGCAAAGAAAGATTATCATAACCTTAAAAGATATTGATATGAATACCAGGTTAAGGGCGCTGGAAGAAAAAATCTGGACCTGGGATATCAATAATTTAAACCAGATCCTGGATTTATATTCCAGGCCGCGGGTGATCGCATGAAAATAGTGGTAATCTCCGATACGCATATGACGGATAAGGCAGGCAATCTTCCCACTAAGTTGCTGGAAGAGATTAAAACCGCGGATATGGTTATTCACGCGGGAGATTTTATAAGCATTGAGTTGTTTGAAAAAATAAAGTCCCTTTGCGCTAATGTCCGGGCAGTCTGCGGTAATATGGATACCCCGGAAATCCGCCAGGCCCTGCCGCAAAAAGAAATCTTTAAGGCCGGCAGGTATAAAATCGGCGTCATGCACGGCTATGGCTCGCCCGCTAAGCTGGTTGAGGCGATCTCCGCAGAATTTAAGGGAGAGAAGCCGGATATCATCATCTTCGGGCATTCGCATTCGGCCCTCAATGAAAAAATAGGGGACACCTTATTTTTTAACCCTGGCAGCCCGACGGATAAAATGTTCGCTACCTCCAATACCTACGGGATAATCGAAATTAACGCTAAAATAGAGGCAAAGATAATAGAGGTATGAAAATGGATAAACTCTGGGCGCCCTGGAGAATCAGTTACGTAAAAAACATAAAACAGAAGGGTTGTATATTCTGCCAGCCCTCCGGCAGAAAGCCTAGGGGTTATGTAGTATTTAAAACCAGCCACGCCTCGGTGATGTTGAACGCCTTTCCGTATAATAACGGCCATCTTTTGGTTGCGCCGCTTAGGCATGTCAGCAGGCTTGAGCAGCTCAAAGATGAAGAGGCGCTGGATTTATTCAATACCCTGAAGAGGGCGCAAAAACTCCTGGCTAAAGTCTTAAAGCCGCAGGGTTATAACCTGGGCCTGAACCTCTCCCGCAGCGCCGGCGCAGGCATAACCGGGCATTTGCACATACATATCGTCCCGCGCTGGAAAGGCGATACTAATTTCATGCCGGTAATCTTTAACACTAAAATCGTCCCGCAGTCCCTGGATGAATTATACCGACAGTTAAAAAATGCTCAATCAAGATAAAATTAAGCAACTCGAGGATAAAATCCTCGCTCCTTATGCCATGAAGAGCCAATACAGCAAGGGCAGGGTCTATCCTGAAAAAGCGCATCCCTACAGGTCGGATTATCAGCGTGACCGCGACAGGATCGTGCATTCTGCTGCCTTCAGGAGGCTCGAATACAAGACCCAGGTCTTTGTAAACCACGAAGGGGATTATTACCGCACACGCCTTACGCACACCATAGAAGTATCCCAGATCGCCCGGACGATCGCCGGTGTTTTAGGCTTAAATACTGATTTAACCGAAGCAATTGCCCTTGCCCATGACTTAGGGCATACGGCATTCGGCCATTCCGGGGAAGACGCGTTAAACGAACTGATGGCTAAACACGGCGGGTTTAACCATAATTTACAGGGCCTGCGGGTGGTTGATTACCTTGAGGAAAGATACCCTGATTTTCCCGGGATTAACTTAACCTGGGAGGTAAGGGAAGGGATAGTCAAACACTCAACCGCTTTTGATAAGTCGATAAGGATAAAGGAGCTGGCGCCCTCGGAAGGGCCGACCTTAGAGACCCAGGTCGTGGATATTGCCGATGAGATAGCCTACGATAACCATGACCTTGACGATGGGCTGACTTCGGGCCTGATCAAAGAAACTGATTTGGAAAACCTTTCTATCTGGGGGAAGATTAATAAAAATATCACTAAGAGCTACACCGGGATATCGCCGGAGAAAAGAAAATACCTGATTATCCGTTCATTGATTAACCTACAGGTTACGGATTTAATCCAGGAGACAGAAAAAAATATCGTAAAATTAAAGCTTAAATCGTACAGGGATGCCAAAAAAATAGATAAAAAAATTGTCACTTTTAGCCAGGATATGTTAAAATTAAGAAAGCCGCTGCGCGCGTTTCTTTTAGCCAGGCTCTATCGCCATTACCGCGTAGTGCGCATGAGCATCAAGGCCAAGCGTTTTATCCAGGAGTTGTTCAAGGTTTACGTGGCTTGCCCCAAGCAGCTTCCTGAGATGGTCCAAAACAGGATTACCCGCGATGGCGTAAGAAGAGCGGTTTGCGATTACATCGCCGGGATGACCGACAGGTATGCGTTAGATGAGTACAAAAAATTATTTGACCCCTACGAAAAGGTATAAGACCTTAATCTCCACGATCCACAGCATCTACAGGCTGGTGAACTCTACCTATGAGTTAAAAGACCTGATCCCTCGCCTGGCCCGCCTTTTTGCCCAAATCTTAAACGCTAATTACTGCCAGATAAGCATGCTTGACCTTACCAAGAGGTGTGCGGTTCTAAAATGCTTTGTCCGCGGGAAAAATAAATATGTTTCCGACGAAAAAACGCGGATTGTTAACCGGATAGAAAAAAGGATACTCCGGACGAGCTCCGTACTCATAAAGGGGAGCCTGATGGCCGCGCCCTTAATCTCCGATGACCTTATCGGCATTATCGTGATCCGGCGCAATAAAAATGCGCATTCGTTTGAAAGGCCTGACCAGGAGACGCTGATGACTTTAGTGGAGCAGGCGATCATGGGCATCCGTAACCTCCAGCTTTATGAAGAGCAGCAGAAGATAGTATTAGGAAGCATAAAATCGCTGGTCACACTACTAGATACCCGCGTACCCCAGGAATATACGCATTCGCCATATTTTAGCCGCCTGGTAACCGCGATAGGGAACCAGATGCACCTTGATGAGAAGCAAATCCAGAGTTTAAAATACGCCAGCCTCCTGCACGATACGGGAAAGGCGGATATCCCTCCGGAGATACTTACCAAGACTACCAAGCTTACCGCCAGGGAATACGATATCATTAAAAAACACCCGGTCAAAGGCGCCCAGATATTACGCCCCCTGCAGGTGCTCAGGCCCGTTATACCGATTATCGCGCATCACCACGAGAAATATGACGGCACAGGCTATCCCTCGCGCTTGAAAAAAAACCAGATCCCTGAAGGCGCGCGGATCATGGCGGTTGCCGATGCCTTTGAAGCCATGGTTTACGGCAGGCCATACCGCGAAAGAAAAGATATTAATTCCGCGATAAAAGAGATTAAGAAGAAGAGCGGGAGCCAATTCGACCCTAAAGTAGTAGAGGCATTCTTAAGGATTATCAAGAAAATCAACACCAAGATTTACTTAAAACAGCAGAAAATCCCCGGATAAACTGAATTTAAAATGGAAAGACAAGATAGCCCTCAATTAGAGCTATTTTCACAGGCAGGCGAGAGCGCGGGGTTAAACCGTAAAGCGCATAGCCCTTTCCTGGCACGTATCTGGGGATATGAAAAAACTATACTCATTATGATCGCCCTTTTTACTACAGGCATTATCGCTTTCTCTTTAGGGGTAGAGAGAGGCAAGAAAATTGCCTTAAACGAACAGAAAAAACCCCTGGAGCTATTGCAGCCGCAAAGCAGGGCGGTTGTTAACCAGGTAATCGTTAAAAGGGAGGAAGCGGTTAAACAGGTTGCTGCCCCGTTTCTCCAGCAGCGAGGCGCTTACACTATTCAAGTAGCCAGCTTTAAAACCCGGGCCAATGCCCAGAAAGAAGCGGAATTCCTCAAAAAGAAAGGTTTTACCGCGTTAATATTCAATAAAGGCGCTTACGTTATCCTGTGTGTGGGAAATTTTCCTAATAAAGAAGCTGCGCAGCCTTTATTATCGGAATTAAATAAGCGTTATGGAAGCTGCTCAATAAGGAGGCTATAAAGACCATGTCAATACACCCATCTTTAGCAATATCAGGGGGCGATAAAAAGCAAAGGTCCGTATTAAAGCGTACGGAGCGCATCAGGATGATGCTGGAAAAAGGAAAGTGGAAAGAGGGGGATAAGGTTTACGGCCTGCCGAAAATAAAAACCGTAAGGATTAAGATCAAGAAAGAAAAAGCCGAAAAAGCCGTAGAGGCCGCGCCCGGCGTTCCCGGAGAAACCGCAACTGCTGCTCCGGCCGCAGGGAAAGAAGCCGCGCCTGCTGCTGCAACAAAAGCCGCGCCTGCAAAAGGCGCAGCTAAGCCTTCGGAAAAGAAATAGGCTATGCGCTTAAGCTACCCTGTCGGTATATTGTATTTAACAACAGCTATCCTGGCATCTGCCTTTGGCTTAGCTTACGCTGAAGAAAAAATACCTTTTTTAGGCGAAATTAACGCGGAGAAGATAAACCTGCGTGTAGATGCAACAACTGCCGCAGCGGTAATAGCCACCCTGAATAAAGGGGAGCGGTTAGAGGTGGTCGCGGAATTTTACGGATGGTATAAAGTCAGGTTGCCTAAAAATGTCCCCGTCTATATTAAAAAACCCCTGGCGGTTTGTATCAATTATACGGAAGAAGCCACAGCAAGCGGAACGCCGCTTAAACAATGTTCAAGCGCTAAAGTTTTAAAAGACCGGGTCAATATCCGGGCCAAGCCTTCCGTATCAAGCGGCATAGTCGGCATAGCGAATAAAAACGAAGTAATCAATGTAACCGCTGATGCGGGCAGCTGGTATAAAATTGAACCTCTCCAAAACAGCTTTGGCTGGGTCCACAAGAAATTCGTCAGTAAGGCGGTAATTGTTCCTGAGCCAGAACCCAAACCCGCTCCCTTACCGCCTCAAGGCAAGGCAAAGCTTCCTGAAGGTCAGGAGGGTAACCTTATCCTTACGGGCATGGTTAAGCCTTACGGCGTAGTATTCCTGCGCCCGGCCACGCATAAACTCATTGCCGATGACAGTAAAGTATACTTACTTAAAGGCAACCGCGCGAGCCTCAATGCGCTTAACCATCAAAAGGTAAAAGTTACCGGCAAGCTGCTTAAATCCCTTAAAGGAGAATACCCGGTAGTAGAAGTCAAGGTAATCGAGGTGGTAAGTTGAACCTGCCAGACAAGATTTTTTCATTTCTCATCCTCTTTGGTTTGTTGATGATCGGGATGAGCGTGCATGAATTTGCCCACGGCCTGGTAGCTTATAGATTAGGGGACCCCACGGCAAAATATTCCGGCAGGCTGACGCTTAACCCGTTAGCCCATATAGATATATTCTGGACCTTTCTTTTACCCCTCTTTCTTTTTATTACTTCCGGGTTTGTCTTTGGCGCGGCAAAACCTGTCCCCATAAATTACGGGGCATTAAGGAACCCTAAAAGAGATATAATCCTCGTCGGGATAAGCGGGCCGCTGGCAAATTTTATCCTTGGAGGGCTGTTGGCCATGCTTATTAAAATAATCCCCTTGCCCGCGCTCCTGCTTTCTCTCGCGGTAAACCTGATAACTATAAATGTAATCCTGGGGGTATTTAACCTGGTGCCCATACCGCCCCTGGATGGCTCACGCATTCTTATGGGATTATTACCCGAGCCCCTGGCTTCACAGTATGTCGGAATTGAGCCGTATGCCTTCATTATCTTAATCGCGCTTATCTGGCTCGGGGCTTTAAACTGGCTCGTCTGGCCGGCGGTAGGATTTATCTTAAAGCTGATGGGGGTCTAACATATGCATGTCATCAGGGTAAAGTTGGCCAGGCGTTCTTACGCGATAGTAGTAGGCAATAAAATAATCCGCTCTTTAGCCAAGCAGTTTAAAGAACTTAACCTTGGTAATAGCGCTTTTATAATCACCAATTCCCTGGTTAAACGTAAATGCGCCGGAGAATTGGTTAAGGTGTTAAAAAAGGCCGGCTTTAATTTCAAAATAAGAGTTATCCCTGATACGGAAAAAAGTAAGTCTATCGCGACATTATCTGCGGTCATCCGGGACTTGGCTAAGTTTGACCTTAAAAAACACACTTTCATTATCGCTTTAGGAGGCGGGGTAGTCGGAGACTTAAGCGGCCTGGTCGCCTCAATCTATAAGCGCGGTATCCCTTATATACAAATACCCACTACCTTGCTTGCCCAGGTGGATTCGGCTATCGGAGGCAAGACAGCGGTAGACCTTAAAGAAGGTAAAAATTTAATCGGGGCGTTCTACCAGCCGCGCCTGGTATTTAGCGATGTGGCTTTGCTTAAGAGCCTTAACCTTAAGCAGTTGCGTGCCGGTTTAGCCGAAGTAATTAAATACGGGATAATCAAAGACAGCCGGCTATTTGCCTATCTGGAAAAAAACTCTAAAAGCATACTCCGGCTAAAGCCAGCGGCGCTGGAACACATTGTCAATGCCTCCAGTAAAATTAAGGCGGATATCGTCGGGCAGGACGAAAAGGAAGAAAAAGGCCTGCGCACAGTTTTAAATTTCGGGCACACCTTAGGGCACGCAATTGAAGCTGCCGGAGGTTTTAATAAATATAACCATGGCGAAGCAGTCAGCCTGGGAATGCTTATTGCCTTAGACATTAGCCAGAGGATGGGCCTTGTAGGGGACGGCTTGAAGAAGAGGGTGGGGGAGCTTATCAGAAAAGCCGGTTTACCGGTTGAGATTAAGGGGATAGCGTTAAAAAATATTATTAATGCCTTTTATCGGGATAAAAAGTTTAGGGGAAGCGAGAACCGGCTCGTCCTGATTGCCGGCTTAGGTAAGGCTAAAGTCGTAGAAAATGTTCCTTTAGCAATAATAGAAGAGGCTGTAAAAAGATTGTTTAAGCAAAGGGAGGTAGATAATGCTTAGATTAAGTAAGGTCTTACTTTTTCTGGTTTGTCTTTTTGCGCTTCCCGCCCTACTTTTTGCCGAAGAATCCATCACCATCTCTACCTACTATCCTTCTCCCTACGGGGTCTATAACGAAATGCGCGCCAAGAGAATTGCCATAGGAGCTACCTATTATGATGGCGCTGAAGTCCCCTGGGAGGCAAAAGACGGAGACGGAGGAGCAATTGATGTGAATGCTGACCTGGCGGTAGAAGGCAACGTCGGTATCGGAACAACAAGCCCTACTGGACCCTTAGATGTTTATGGGACAGGAGCGGCTAAAGGCCTGACAGTAGATACAGCAGGCAACGTCGGTATCGGGACGACCAGCCCAGGGGCAAAGCTGGAAGTTACCGGCCAGGTTAAAATTACCGGAGGCTCGCCGGGAGCAGGTAAGGTCTTGACTTCCGATGCGGTTGGGTTAGCCAGCTGGGGGACTGCCGCCAGCATCTATAAGACAGCAAGCGCTAATGCCGGTACGTCATGTGCTTCAAGGTGCGGAGGGGACAGTAAATGTATAGCGACAGATATAAGTCCAAGCGAAAGTTATCTCTTAGGCTGCTCCTGGACTAATGGGTCGTATAACTCCGTATGTACATGTACATATTAATATTAGAGCAGGATTGACAGTGACGGAAATATATGTTACATTGTTAGTATAAATATACCAGGCTAAAGAAAGGAAATAAGGTATAAATGGCTACTGAACAGGCTCCAGCTGCTGCTCAAGCAGAAGCAAAACCAAAAGAGGAAAAGCAGACCAATTGCTTAAGCTGCAATAAACCGATTAAAAAAATCCGGCGTTATTACCGTGACGGCAAGTTCTATTGTACCAAGAAGTGCTGGTCAAATTTTATCAAGAAACCTAAGACCGAGGAAAAATGATCCGAGCCGGCATTGAAAGAAGAAGGCATCCCCGCTTAGAGCAAAAGCTACCCTTTAAAGTGGCGGCTAACGGCTACGGTTTTTCTACGACTACCCAGAACCTCAGCTGCCTGGGCGCATATTGCCGGATAAAAAAATACATACCGCCTTTTACCAAGGTCGCAGTCAAGCTCACCTTGCCGATCAAGACCCCAAGGGATAAAAAATCCTATACTGTAGATTGCACCGGCGTGATCGTCAGGACAGAAGACAAGGATAAGCGCGGTTTTAATATCGCTATTTTTTTTAATGAGATCAACTCGGCACAGCGCAAGAAAATATCGGAGTATATCGACCAGTTCCTGCCGCAAGGCGCAGCTTCTCCCGCAGGCTCTCTCAATCCAAGATGGGGAAGATAACCCCTGCCAGACCCGTTAAGCTTATTACCGGTTTTATTTTTAAAGATAAAAAGGCATTTGTTAAAGCCAGAGGCATACTGATTAAGCATTTCGGCAATATTGATTTTGAAAGCCGGATGATGCCCTTTACGCTCACGGATTATTACCGCGAAGAATTCGGCAGTGGCCTAAAGAGAGTATTTATCAGTTTCCGGAAGCTTATCCAGCCGCAGCAGATCGCCGCGGTAAAGATCCTGACCAATAAAATTGAAAAAAGATTAACTTGCGCAAATAAGCGCACGGTTAATCTTGACCCGGGTTACCTGGATACAGCCAAGCTCGTTTTAGCTTCCACTAAAGACTACGTGCACCGCATATATTTGGGCAAGGGTATCTATGCGGAAATAACCTTGTTTTACCAGGCAAAGACCTTCTCTCCCTGGCAATGGACCTACCCGGATTATAGGACTGGCGACTACATCGGTATCTTTAATCATATCAGAGAAATATATACCGGACAGGTCAAGAAATAACTCATCACATGCCTTCAGAATACCCTGCGTATTTAGCATCCTTCCATAACGGCTATCTCGATAAAATAATTACCCGGCTTTTTAACTCCCTGGAGTCCTGTGCGATCTGCCCGCGTAAATGCAAGGTAAACCGCGTCAATGGAATCCAGGGTTTTTGCCGGACCGGTTTAAAGCCGAAGGTATACAGTTATATGGCCCACCAGGGAGAGGAGCCGCCTGTTTCAGGGGCAAAAGGCTCAGGCACAATCTTCTTTTCAAATTGCAATATGGCTTGCGCCTACTGCCAGAATTATGAATTCAGCCAGATAGGAGAGGGCAGGGAAGTTGATTTTGAGGAGTTAGCCAGGTTTATGCTGGAGTTACAAAAAATGGGCTGCCACAATATTAACCTGGTAACGCCTACCCATATCCTGCCGCAAATCCTTAAAAGCCTGAAAATCGCTATTCCCGCCGGTCTAAATTTACCCCTGGTCTATAATACCAGCGGCTATGAATTGCCCGAGATAATAAAATTACTGGATGGAATAATTGATATCTATATGCCTGATATGCGCTATGCCGATGAAGCAGCAGCAGTGCAATATTCTGCTAGCCCAGGTTATCCGGAATATAACCGCAGGGCCGTAAAAGAGATGTACCGGCAGGTGGGCACTGCCCAAATAGATGAAAACGGGATAGTCCGGCGCGGGATAATCATCCGGCATCTGGTCTTGCCGAATAATGTCGCGGGGACAGAAAAAATCATGCGCTTTATCGCCGAAGAGCTATCCCGGGATACTTATATAAGCCTGATGAGCCAGTACCTGCCTTACCACAGGGCAGGGGAATTTAAAGCTATAAACCGCCGGCTTAGCCTTAAAGAGTACGAAGGAGCAAAAGAAGTTATGGCCGGGTTTGGGCTATTTAATGGATGGGTCCAGGAATCATTGGGCCTGGAAAGGTTCGCCGGCGTAAATATAAAATCCGTGCTGCCTAATGAGTAAACTTATCCGCCTGAAAAATTTTTTATACGAGAAACTCTTTAAAATTAATGATACCCCGCAAAGGATAGCGCTGGGTTTTGGCTTAGGTATCTTTGCCGGGATTCTTCCGGGGACAGGGCCTTTGGCCGCCCTATTCTTAGCGCTAGTTTTCAGGGTGAACCGCGCTGCCGCGCTATTGGCGAGCCTGCTTACTAATACCTGGATGAGTTTTGCAACTTTTCTATTGGCAATTAAGGCGGGTTCTGCTATATTTACAATAAGCTGGCAGGATTTACAGTTGGAGTGGTTTATACTTATAAAACACTGGCACTGGCAAAACCTTTTCAATGTATCCATCTTAAGGATTATCCTGCCGGTGGCAGCAGGTTATTTTTTAATCTCTTTTTGCTTAGGGTTAATAGCTTACCTTGCTGTATTAATTATTATTAAAAAGATAAGGAGAGCATAATGCCGATTATGCAAAGGCTGTTGCTGGAAGTCCCGGTTTTTATGTTAGGCTTGATTGTAGTAGGCGGAGCTGCGGCTTTAACCATCGCCGGTTTATTGGTTGTGCGCCGTTTTATCCATCATAGCCGCTTAAAATTACACCACGATGTAGCTGACCCTATCCTGGGGGTAATGGGCGCGATTTATTCGGTGCTGGTAGCGTTTGTGGTGGTTACGGTATGGATAAGCCTGGATAAATCTACTGCTAACGTGCACCTGGAAGCAAATTACCTGGCCGACCTCTATAGGGACGCTGAAGGACTGTCACCTGGTTTCAGGCAGAAAGTCAATCCTTTGCTGCGGGAATATAGGGAAGCAGTGGTTAATTATGAGTGGAAGACAATGCAAAGGGGAGAGATGAGCCCGGAAGTAGAAAAAATAATGAATAAAATCTGGGCGCTCTATGTAACGTACGCCCCAAGGAATGCCACCGAACAGGCATTTTTTGAGGAATCCATCAGCAAATTAAATTCATTCCGGGAGCTCAGGAGGACGCGGCTGATGGATTCAAGGAGCGGGATAAACCCGATATTATGGTTTATCCTGATCGGAGGGGCGGTAACCACTATTTCTTTTACGTTTTTATTCGGGGCGGAAAACTTCAGAGCCCAG
>JAQUAP010000072.1 GCA_028687205.1 Candidatus Omnitrophota bacterium | reverse complement strand
TTGATTTTTCCTACTTTAGAGGCGGGGAATATTAGTTATAAGCTTACCCAGCGTTTAGCTAAGGCGCGCGCTTTAGGTCCATTGCTTTTAGGTTTAAACAAACCGGCGAGCGACCTGTCCCGCGGATGCCTGGTCGAAGATATCGTAGATTGTGTGGCAGTAACAGCGATAAGGGCGCAATAAAATGAAAATCTTAGTCATCAATAGCGGAAGCTCGTCTATAAAATATAAATTTTTCCGCATACCACACCGGAAACTCTTAAGCACGGGCAAAATTGAACACATCGGTGAAAAGGGCTCGGCTGTCCCCGACCATTATACCGGCTTAAAACTGATTTTAGCTAAGATTAATTCCGTGGATGCTGTGGGGCATAGGGTGGTGCATGGCGCCGAGAGATTTAAGAAACCCGTAATCATCGATGCTTCGGTAATCAGAAAGATTAAACAGTGCTGCAGTATTGCGCCGTTACACAATCCGGCTAACCTGGCAGGTATCCTTGCCTGCAAAAGGTTATTAAAAGGGGTAAAACAGGTAGCTGTTTTTGATACCGCCTTTCATCAGACGATTCCCGATTACGCCTATATTTACGGCCTGCCTTACGAACTTTATACGCGCTTGCGTATCCGCAAGTATGGTTTCCACGGCACAAGCCATGAGTATGTGGCCCACGAAGCAGCGCGTATTTTAAAGACACACATTGATAAACTAAAGATTATCACCTGCCATTTAGGCAATGGCTGCAGCATTACTGCCGTGGATAAGGGAAAATCCGTAGATACGAGCATGGGCTTTACGCCTTTAGAAGGTCTGGTTATGGGCACGCGTTGCGGAGATGTTGACCCGGCTTTAATCACCCATATTATGAAGAAAAAAAAGCTAAGCATTGAAGCGATGGATAATTTATTAAATAAAGAGAGCGGCCTTAAAGGGATTTCCGGTATAAGCAATGATATGCGCAGCTTGCAAGAAAAATCAAAGGCAGGGAATAAGCGCGCCCGTTTAGCGCTGGATATATTTGTCTACCGTATCAGGAAGTATATCGGCGCTTATACCGCGGTCATGTCCGGTTGCGACGCGCTCGTTTTTACCGGAGGCATAGGTGAGAACCAGAAAGATATCCGGCAGAGAGTTGCCCGGAATATTTTTAAGCACCTCAGGAAAAAGCCTAAGATATTAGTTATTCCTACTAACGAAGAGCTGATGATCGCCAGGCAGACATACCAGTTGATGAACGGACGCAAAGAATGAAGCGGTTCTGGCTGGTTTTAACGATGCTGTTTTTAGGCGGCATAGTATTCAGCTATGCCGGGGAGGTAGAAGCGATGAAAAAAGCAGTATTAGTGATTGCCCATGAAGGTTTCCGCGACGAAGAATTATTGGATACCAAAGAGGCTTTGGAGAAAAATGGCATTGAGGTTAAAGTAGCCTCGACAGAGTTAAGTGAGGCTAAGGGTAAACTTGGCGCCAGGGTAATGCCGGATAGGTTATTTAAGGATATCAATATGCAGGATTTTGACGCGCTGGTCTTTGTAGGAGGGCCGGGCGCAGTGCAATACTGGGATGACCCGCTGGCGCATAAGTTACTGAAAGAGGCAGCTGTTTCCGGTAAGGTTGTTGCCGGGATATGCAGCGCCGCGGCAACTTTAGCCAGGGCAGGGATTTTAAAAGGTAAGCGCGCCACAGTCTTCCCGGGAGATTCCCAGGAGCTTATCGCTAACGGAGCAAATTATACCGCCAGGCACGTAGAGAAGGATGGGCAAATTATCACCGCTGACGGGCCGTCTGCTGCCAGGGGTTTTGGCGAAGAGATTGCGCGGGCGTTGAAAAAATAGGAGAAGAAATGTTAAGGACAGTTTTAAAATCTAAAATTCACCGGGCTCAAGTCACCGAAGCGAACCTTTATTACGAAGGTAGCATTACCATTGACGAAAAGTTAATGCAGGCAGCCGATATCTTAGAACACGAGAAGGTCGAGGTCCTGAACTTAAATAACGGGCAGCGCCTGGAGACTTACGCTATTTGCGGCAAAGCCGGAAGCGGCGTAATCTGCCTGAACGGGCCGGCTGCGCGCGGGGCCTGCGTGGGAGACCCGGTAGTTATCCTTTCCTATGCCAGCGCTGAAGACAAAGAGGCAAGGGCGATCAACCCGAAAATAATCAAAGTAGATGAAAGAAACCGCATTAAGAATTAGAAAATTCGGAGACCCTGTTTTAAGAAAAAAGTCAGCCCTAGTTAACAAAGTTACTTCCGGCCACCGGGATATTTTAAGCGCTATGGCCAGGTTGATGTATGACGGCGAAGGGGTCGGCTTGGCCGCTTCCCAGGTAGGAATAGACGAGGCGATGGTCGTGGTAGATATAGGTGATGGCCTCTATAAAGTAGTAAATCCCAGGATTATAAAAATCCAGGGTAAGCAGGTTAATCTGGAAGGATGCCTGAGCGTTCCCGGGATATGCATTAAAGTTAAACGCGCGAAGAAAATCCAGTTAATCGGGCTTGACGAAAACGGCAACCCCTTAAATATAAAAGCCGAAGGCCTCTTAGCCTGCGTATTCCAGCATGAGCTAGACCATCTCAAGGGCAAGCTGATCGTAGATTACGCTTCTTTTCTGGAAAAAATTAAAATCGCCAAAGCCCTGAAAGAACTAAAAAAGAAGGCTGAGCATGAAAACCTGTCCGAACCAGCAGCAAAATCTTGCAAATTGCAGCTGTAGCTATACGCCTTGCGCCAGAAAAGGAACCTGCTGCGAATGTGTTGCTTACCACCGCAAGAACCATGAACTCCCCGGATGTTTTTTCCCGCCTGATATAGAGAAGAGCTATGACCGTTCGCTCAAAAATTACCTAAAACAGGGACGGTTCTATTAAGATGGCCATCAGCATAGAACCGTCCCTAAAAAAAGTGAACCGCCTCCCGGACTGGCTAGCTCAGGATATTCCGGATGCCTTAGTTTGGAAAACAGCCGGGCATATTTCCAGCTTAAAAGTAAATACTGTTTGTCAGCAGTCCCTGTGCCCGAATATAAGCGCTTGTTTCAGAAGAAAACAGGCTGCCTTTATGATCCTGGGGAAATCCTGCACGAGGAATTGCAGGTTTTGTAATATTTCAGGGACGGTTCTCAACTCAAAGCTAAAGTGTCCCCAAGCAGGGGACGCTTTAAGATTGTTTCAAGAACCGTCCCTGGATGAACCAGGGCGGATTGCCGCAGCAGTGAAATTACTGGGGCTAAATTATGCGGTAGTTACTTCGGTAACGCGCGATGATTTGGAAGATGGCGGCGCATCTCAATTTGTAAGCGTGGTAGATTCAATCCGCAACGTAGATAGTGCTGTTAAAGTAGAAATTTTAATCCCGGATTTTCAAGGTAATGAAATGGCTTTAAAAAAAGTAGTCAGCGCCGGGCCTTTTGTCTTAGCGCATAACCTTGAGACCATCGCGCGGCTCTATGGCGAAATAAGGCCGCAAGCAGATTATCGGCGTTCACTCCGCTTATTAGCAAAGGCGAAAGAATCAGCCGGCGGGTTAATCACTAAATCTTCGCTTATGCTTGGGTTCGGCGAGCAGGAAGAGGAAGTAGTCGTTGCCTTAAAAGATTTACGCGCCTGCGGTTGTGATATAGTAACCTTAGGCCAGTACCTGGCGCCTTCCCCCGGGCATTACCCGGTAAAAGAATTTATTCCACCGGAACAATTTCGCGAATATTCTAAAATCTGTCGCGACTTAGGTTTTAAGGGAGTACTATGCGGGCCAAAAGTAAGAAGTTCTTATTATGCCGAAGCATTAAGCAGTCAGGAGGTTTTAAGCTATGCATGATTTGATTATTATCGGGGCAGGCCCGGCAGGCCTGACTGCTGCGCTCTATGCCGGAAGGTTTAAACTGGATACTCTGATTTTTGAGAAAATGTCTGCCGGAGGCCAAATCCTGCTTTCGCCTGCGATTGAAAATTATCCGGGATTTCCCGAAGGGATTTCTACTTTTGAATTGATGGATAAATTTAAGCAACAGGTTGAGGGTTTGGGATTGAAGATAGAGGACAAGGAAGTGGCGGGCGTGCTGGCTGACGGAAAGTTTTACCAGGTAAAGACGCAGGACGATATATTTAAAGCCAGGACAGTGATTATTGCCAGCGGCGCCCAGGCCAGGCGGCTCGGGGTAAACGGCGAAGATAAGTTTATCGGCCGCGGCGTTTCTTATTGCGGGACTTGCGACGGCCCCCTGTTTAAAGATAAGGATATCGCAGTTATCGGCGGCGGCGACCGCGCAATCGAAGATGCCCTATTCCTGGCGGGCTATGCAAAGTCGGTATACCTTATCCACCGCAGGAATGAATTTCGCGCTGCCGGGATTTTAGTGGATAAGGCCAGGGCAAACCCGAAGATAAAATTTGTTTTAGAGAGCGTAGTGGAAGAGATTAGCGGAAAAAATAAGGTCGAGGCAGTCAGGGTTAAGCACGTAAAGACGCAGCAGGGTTCAGAGATAAGCTGCCAGGGGGTTTTTATATTTGTCGGCATAACCCCGAATACGGATTTTGTAAAAAATGTATTGGAAACAGACGAGTTTGGGTTTATAATTACTGACCAAGCAATGCGCGCCTCTAGGGAAGGGATATTTGCCTGCGGGGATTGCGTAAGGAAAAGCTTGTACCAGGTAGTCAATGCCTGCGGCGAGGGAGCGGTTGCCGTTGATTCCGCCCATAAATATCTCTTAAAATTATGACCCATTCGACTTCGCTCAGGGTCA
>JAQUAP010000016.1 GCA_028687205.1 Candidatus Omnitrophota bacterium | reverse complement strand
CGGCGCATTTAAAGGACCGTTTTACGGGAGAGGTCTTTTGGTTATCCAGAGAAGCGCTGCGCGTAAACGCACGCCTCAACCTCAGGTGCGCCAGCCAGGAGGCGCAATGCGTCATAGAAAAAATCAAGGAAAGAATTGATTCTTCCGCCCTGGAAGTCATCGAAAAAAACGCGGCCGCGCTCAAAATAAACGAAATAGGAAGAGTAGTGATTAAAACAGACCGGCCGATTGCCGTAGAGAAATTTGATTTTATAGAAGAACTGGGAAGGTTTGTCCTGGAGCGGAATTTTAATCCGCAAGGCGCCGGGATAATCACCGCAAAATAAGCTATTTAAAAAAGCGGCTCCCCGTCAAAATCGCATTTTTTGATTTCCGCATCTTGATAACCGATTATTTTTAATACCGTAGGAGCAATATCATATATCGAAGGAGCTGCTTTAATAATTTTCCGGTTGGAAAAAATCACTCCCGGTAAAAGACCGGGGTCAAAGAGATGGTCGCCCGACCATTTCTTAAGGTTATCTTCGAGCAGCTCCCGCGGCAGGCCTCCGATCGCTGTTTGCCATGAGGCGCGATAACCCTGATTAAATCCCACGTAAAGATCAGGGGCCCCGCTGGCGTATTTACCCCAAAAAATCTGTTCTTTTTTGTATACCTTATGGATAACCGGCCGGTTATATTTTACATCTACCCACCCGCTTAATTTCCGGGCTATTTCTTCTTTTAACTCCTCGGTTTCTCTGCCGGGCCTGACTATCCCTAATCCCTCCCTGCCCTGTTGATTGATGTAAATCGCGCCAAAACCCAGCGCGTAAGCCCTGGTCTTTGACCAATCAACATCCGCCAGTAATTCATTTCCGGAATCACCGGAGGCGCCGCCTTTGAGCGCTAAATAACCGTTTTCTCTTAACCAGCTGTTTAAATGCACCACCCTTCTAAAGGCGCCGAAGGCGTGGTCGGATAAAACAATCAAGGTATCGTCTTTACCTAACTTATCCAAAACACTGCCCAATACTTTATCCAGGGCCGCATACGATTTTTCAATCATCTCTTTATATCCCGCCGGAGCATTTTTTTCATGCAAGGGGTATTCCCGGTCAAGATAACGCCAGAACATATGCTGGATAATATCCGCGTATTCAAAATAACAGAACAAAACCCCTTTTTTAAAATCTTTAAGTTCAAAATCAAGCATGTCCTGTTTTTCTTTTTGAACTTCCGCGGCCTGCTGCAGGAAGACATCCTCCGGAAGGCGGCCTTCGTTCACCGCCCAGGTATCCATAGGCATACCCTGGGTATAGAAAAGCCCGATGGCGCCTGCCAGGAGCCGGCTGTAATTTTCAGGGCAGGATATCCGGAACAAGGGGCGCCTGGGGTCAAAATTAATCGGGGTAATATAAAGTTTAAACTCCGGCTCTACCGCTAAAAGGTATAATTTGCATATGCCATGGGCCCTGCTTAAAAACCCCAGCTTAAAAACTACTTCCTGCCAAGCGCTCCATTGCCCGGTTTTGAGCTCGATTTTTTTCTTCTGATACTCGATAATGACGGAACCCTTGTCCTTTAAGGTGGCCTTGAAAGGGACCCTGGTATATTCGGGCTTACCGCATAACCCTGCCCGTCGCGGCCCGATAAAATTCAGCGCCATTACCGCCGACTTTTTAACCGGAAAGACCTTCCCGCCGATAAATTTATCCCTGTCTATTTTTTCCGAAGTGTAAAAAGTAAATGTCCCTTCGGTGCCTAAAATATCCGGCACGCCCATCCCGGAAAGCATCCTGCCATATACCTTATCCGGAGGATAGGTTACCGGGCAGCTAATGATGCTGGTAGGCACCAGGGCTTCAGAGGTATACTGCCAAAGACATTTTCCCTTTAACACCCTCCGGGGCCTGCCCCTCTCCATTCTGGAAAGAACAAGGTCAAGGCGATAAGTCTTGGGGTCCCTGATAATAAAATCAAAAATCCCGTTTTTGCCCGGATTCTTCCCCGTGGCAAAAGCTGACCAGGCAACCGGAGATTGCGCGGGATTGGTTGTCGTAAGCAGCTGGTAAGAACCCGAGGCCTTTAACCGGCTGAAATTCTTCAGCCTGCCATCTTTTAACAGCGGCTCGATAATTTCCGGGCTCAACGCGTCAAACCCTAAAATAATCACCTTATGGTTATAATTAAATCTATGCCTGTTCATCATGGCTCCTTTTATAGTTAACCCGAAAACCAGCAAGACTAACGCAGTCAATATAATTATCTTCTTATAGCGTTTAAAAAAATTAAATATTTTTTTAAAGAGGAATAAAAATACCCCTAAAAGCCCTATCAGGAATAAAGTTAACCAGCTGCCCAGGTTAAAAAAAGTAAAACCTGTCCCCGGGTCAATATAGCTTAAAAATAATTTCATTTTCATTATTATGACTATACCACTTCTATTACAAAAGCAAAGGGCCCTTCCTTTTAAACCTGATAGAGGTTTTGGAAGAGCCCTTTGGAGTTAATGGTTAAACTTGTTTAGAACGACCAGTTAGCAATAGGCAAAAATTCAAAAGGCTGCTTGCTGCCATTATAGTTACCCAGGCCTATCTGCAGGCCGTTAAGCTTCTTGGTAACGTTGATCAGGCCCAGCTGGAAGCCTTGCATCTCAGCTGCGTAATTAAATATGCCTGCCTGGAAGCCTTTGCATAATGCACCGTCGTTATAATTGACTGCGCTGAGCTGTACTCCTGAAAGGTCGCCGCGGGAGACATTCACTATACCGGTCTGTAACCCGATGAAGCGGCCTTTGGTATAAGCCAGCCATCCGTTCTGCCAACCATGCAAGAACCCTTCAGTCCAGCTTACCGCGCCTGTCTGCATACCGGTAAGATCGCCTTCGGTCACGCTGACTAAACCATCCTGGAGGCCTACAAAGCGGGTAGCCGTGCGGTTAACAACACCTGCCTGCCAACCGTAAAAAAGCCCTCCGACCCAGTTGACCAAAGACAATTCCACGCCCTTAAAATCAGCGCTGGTCCTGTCTACGCCTAGCGTTAAGCTAAAGCCCGACACATTCTTGTTGAGAGTATACAATAGCCCCAGGCGCACGCCTGCGATGGATTGGTCCGCGGGGACGATCTGGACCGGGTCAAACAACGCCAATTGCAAAACCTTCGGTTCCTGCGCCGGCATCGCCTCCTCCGCCTGCGCGGCTACGACCACACATAGCACAAGCAAGATACTGAGAATCAGCTTCTTACTCATACTCCCTCCTTTCTTTCTTGTTAAGGTTATTAATCCGTTATCTATTCTGAATAGAAACCAGATTCAGGATATCATTTTCTCCCACAATTACCTTAACCGTTACCCCTAATGTGCTTTCCGGCTTATTCAGGAATTCTACGATCTTGGCATTACTTTCAGCGTCAAATTTCATATAGCCGTCTTCCAGGAAAATACCGTATCCCCCGGCAACCGCATCGGGCGCAAGGGCATCATTTTTCGTATATGTCTTAAGGAAATCATCCAGGTTATTCTTATTTTTAGCTACGCTTTGCGTGTCAATAATAACGCCGTTCATCGAAAGCGAATAATCCATCTCTTGCGCAAAGGCAAAAGAAGCTGTAAAACACAGCAATAATCCCGTCAATAAAACTTTACGCACCCTTCCTCCTTTTTATGACCCCTATTATACCATAAACAGGGCTAACTGCCATAGATAAATTTTCAAGAATTTCTTTACTACATTTTACCACAAACACCGGATTTGCAAGCAATTTAGTGGTTGAAATACCCGATCTGCGCCGGAAATTTTTCAAAAAACATCTTCTTATTTAAAATAACAATGATTACTGTAATAATAAGCAATATTATTGTTTGTACGCATTTTGCGGCCTGCCCCATCTCTAAAAGGCCCTGGAAATTAGCGGTGGCATGGAAGAGAACTGCTGTTAAAATATTACCCCTGTTCTTATACCATAACCAATTGATAATAAACGCAGCGGGAAAAACACTGACGATAAAATTCAGGGCGAATAGAGGATTAGCCCTCAGGATCAGGTTGTGATAATAACCGTTTATGAAAAATAGGGGAATATGCCAGAGAGCCCACAACGCGGCATAAATAAGCGTGGCTGTAAAAAAGTTATTTTTACCGCGCAGACTATCTACCCCATAACCTTTCCAGCCCAATTCCTCGATTAATGCGGCTCCAAAAAGCATCAAGGGGATCGGGATAAGCCCTGCGGTATAAGTAGCTGTTTTGGCAATTGTCAATTGCCCGAAAGATTGTCCAAGGAATAAATAGGATACTAGCACCGAAATAATCACTGCCGCGGGCATAATCAGAAAAATCGCCGGAATACTGGATAGCTTAATTAACCTAAGATTTAAAAGCCTGTCATAAAAATTCTGCTTTAGTTCCGGGCTCTTGGAAGTAAAAATCATCCCCAGGGCTGCGCCTAAAGGGGCAAATAATCCTATAAGTTCAAGTATAGAAATTAACCCGCCTGGCCCGCCGTTTTGCTGATAACTGAAATAGGCGGCCATAATCCAGGCAGTCCACGTGATTAAATTGGTGGCCAAATAAAACCGGACCGGCTTATAGGCGTAAGTTTCTTTCATACATACGCTCCCTTAAAATCTTAAGGCGCTGCTATTCTGTAGTTTTACCGTCAAACTCCTGCTCGTTAGCTTCGGCTTCTTCCCTGGTTGCGCGGACTATGCCGTCTTTGTGATGCGGCGGAGAATAGATAGTATAGAGTTTTAATTCTTTTGTATCTGATATATTGATGATATTATGCTTGGCTCCGGCCGGTACAACTATCGCTACGCCATCGCTGACTTCATAAACGTTTCCGTCAATAATCACTCTACCCTGGCCTACCTCAAAGCGGAAGAACTGGTCATTTTCCGGGTGTGTTTCCATGCCGATTTCTTCTTTAGGGCCAAGGCTCATCAGCACCAACTGGCTGTGTTTTCCGGTGTATAATATTTTGCGAAAATTCTTGTTTTCCAAAGTGTCTTTTTCGATATTCGTTTTAAATCCTTGCATAATTTTCCCTCCTTTTTTATAATATTATACTGCAAACAAGAAATCCCATACTAAAAAGTAACGACTTTATCGCTTTCCTTAACCATATCGTACATATCTTTCATTGTATTGATGGGGCACATTTCCGTGCCTTCTTGATTCCGCGCCTTAATACATGTGCCACAAGCATAAATCTTGCCGCCTGCCTTAAGGAATTTATCCGCCTGCTCAACAGTGTTAAACTTCTCTGTACTGATATTCTGGTACTCTACGCCTTTGCCCATAAAGAAAATTTTGGCCTCATCCTTCTGCCCTATCGTAAAATTCGCATACCGGAGCGCATTCCAGCAGGTTTCCGCGTCGTCGCTGGAAATAATTATCCCTATTTTCATTTTACACCTCTTTAATGACAGCCGTGCTGCACGCAGGCATTTTCTATGGTTATTTCCTGCAATTGGCTGTTTTGGCATCTCTTGATTATCTCGGAAACTGTCCCGGCAACTGCTCTAAAGGCCTTAATATTGGCCTCATTAAGCTTTTGTACCGCCCTCATGCCCATTCCCTGACAGACAACCGCGTCAATAGACGATGTTCCTAATACGCCGATAGGATGGCACATGCCGTGTGAGTGATGGGCATTGGTATTGTCAATTGTCTTTATTTCATTTTTCTCAGTATCATAGATGGTAAAGAACGGTGCGCTGCCGAAATGCTCATGCACCTTCGCGTTTAATCCTTCGTTTGTCTCGGTCGGTACACATATCCTCATGTTACTGCTCCTTTCTGTGCAATCAATACGTCCTGGTATTGAGTGCTTTTTTGTTTAATTTGGAATCCCTGTTTGGTTAAATACGCTTTGATATCACGCAGAGTAATTTCGCTTATTTCGTGCTTTCGTCCTTCGCTAGCATGAATTTTGTCCATTATCAGCAGCCCTTCCTTGTTGAAATCGCTTAAGACTATTTTGCCTTTTATGGCAAGAACACGGATAAGTTCATTAATTACCTCATATGGCTTTGCAAGATGGTGCATAGTATTGACAGAAAAGATTGTATTAAAGCTCTTATCTTTAAAACTTAAATTCTCGCTGTTTTCAATGCAAAAACTCACTTTCCCCTGCAAACCATGATATTCTAAATTAAGCCTGGCAAACCGCTGTTCTTCTTTAGAGATATCGAAGGTCGTAAATATATACCCTTCCTTTGCCAAAGCTAGAGCAAAATGCCCTTTGCCGGTTCCGGCTTCCAAGATCCGCCCGTAGATAGGCTGTGCCTGTTTGATGATAAAGGCTCGCTCCGCATCAATATCATAGCCAAAATTTCTATACACTTCTTTTCTGGCTAAATATATCTCGTGATTCTCTATGACTTCTTTATCCATATGTCAATTTAAATCCTCTTTACTGGCCCGCCTTCTATCTTTAAAGCTTTAGCATTCAACAAAACATCGGCTATCTTTTTATGAGCTGAATTGACAATATTACCGAACGTCTGCCGTGAAATATTCATTTGTTTAGCCGCATCTTCCTGGTATAATCCTTCAAAATCAGCAAGCCGCATAGCCTCTAATTCATCTAAGGCAAGTCTAACCTCTTCAAGCTTATCAATTGGAATACCGCGGGGTTTAAAGCAATTCGTGTCGGGCTTACACCGGATACGTCTGCATCTACATGGCCTAGACATATATACCTCTTCGAGTTATTGGCATATGCTAATAATACTGCGGGTTAGTTGATTTGTCAAGAGAAAAAATAAAAAAACCTCTGCAGCAATTTTGCTACGGAGGAAAATTAATTTATACAGCTATTATTATAGAAGAATTGTGCTTAACGCCATGATGAGCATGCCTATGAGTATGCCGGAAATAGCTAAATGATAACTTCCACTCTCACAGGATAAAGGCAGGAGTTCATCGAAACTGATAAAAACCATGATTCCGGCAACAATAGCCAGAGAAAAATACAAAATTGTAGGCGTAAGAAAGGGCATTAGTATCAAAACCCCGATAACCGCTCCGATAGGCTCTGCGAACCCCGATAAAAAAGAATAGAAGAATGCCTTTCTTTTGCTTTTCGTAGCATAAAAAATCGGCATCGCAACTGCAAGACCTTCAGGGATATTATGTAAGGCTATGGCCAGAGCCAAAACGATGCCTAATCTAATACTGGATAAAGAACTCATAAAGACCGCTAACCCTTCAGGGAGATTATGAATTGCTATGCCTAAAGTGACAAGAATTCCTGCCTTCATAAGTCTTCTATCGCAGGTGCCTGCTTGGATTCGTTCTTCGATATATTGGTGTGGAATCAAAAAATCTAAAAGCATAAATAAAATAATCCCGACAAAAAATGCAACATTCGCCTTAATAGCTCCGATATTATGAATGGCTGTATGCAGAAGTTCAACAAAAGATACATAGATCATTACTCCGGCTGATAATCCCAAGGAGAATTGCAGGTAACTTTTCTTTAAATCGCGGATCAGAAAAGTAATTAGGCTACCCACAACAGTAAAAATGCCAGCTAAAAAGCTTAATAATAAAGGTAACCAGATTTTTGTGTAATCCATACGTTAGATTTTATATCAAAACAGAATCCTCTGCAACTATTTTTGTTACAGATTGTAGCTTTTTCAGCTTTTTTGTTCTTCTTTAAGCGTTTTTCAACGCGGCTCTATAGTCCTGCCGTCCAGAGGAGTTTTTAACCTAGCTTAAGGCAGGACAGCGGACGAGCCCGCTCTTAAAACTTTGTTATTTTTTATTGTAAAGACATATTGAAGCGAGGACGCTGGGGCTGGGGCTGCCGCCACCCAGCCGCAAGCCCCAAAGTTGCCGAAAATTTTTTGCCCCAAAAAGAAAAACCCCTTACTCCTAGGAGTAAGGGGCTCATCAAGTATGGCTCCCCCGCGAGGACTCGAACCTCGGACCTGGTGGTTACGCTTAACCCGAAATTACTTTCGGAAGCGGACTATATCTTTGCCATAACTTTCGTCTTAGGCAGCAGGTGCATAGTCTCTGAACCTTTCCGCCACAAAAATTGGCAGACTCGGCTGCTGATTACCCATTTTATGGGCTTCCAGCAATTCTCCTGCAGTTTCATCTTCGGTTTCCCGAAGAAGCTGCGCTTTGAGCATTTTTGCTCGCCGCCTCTGGCGGCTCGCACAGCCACTCGCTCTACCAACTGAGCTACGGGGGAATAGTGGCGTTTATTCTAACATTAAATAATCCGCGCTTCAAGTCCTTTTATCTGGGTATTAATTTCGGAGGTCTCTTTTTCTATCTCCTTAAGCCGGCGGCCGTAGTCGCGGGCGGTATCGTCATCCCGCTGGTATATTTTTGGATTAGATAAGGCGCGGGCCTTGGCATAACTCTCAAGCTCCAGCTTCTCTTTCTTTTTCTCCAGCTTAACTATG
Organism: Candidatus Omnitrophota bacterium; assembly: GCA_028687205.1. Lineage (GTDB taxonomy): Bacteria > Omnitrophota > Gorgyraeia > Gygaellales > Profunditerraquicolaceae > UBA6233. The sequence continues at coordinate 12,261 of JAQUAP010000016.1, read as the reverse complement.
CTCTCTCTTATGGCGGCATTATGGCTTTTACGCCTTCTCTCTTCTTCCCTCTTAAATTTCTCTTCTTCCCTGGCTCTAAGCTTTTCCTGCTCAAGCTTTTGCTTCTGCGGGTCAATCTTTTGCTTAGGCCTTTCAATGAACATCTCCGCTGTATCTTTTTTCTCCAGATAATAATCAAAGCTCCCGGGGAATTTCCTGATGCGCCCGTCCTTAACCTCATAGACGGTATTGGCGACTGAACGCACAAAATAGATATCATGGCTGATAAATACCAGCGTGCCCGCGTAATCCTTAAGCGCAGCCACCAGCGCCTCAACCGCATCCACGTCCAGGTGCGTGGTCGGTTCATCAAGGAGCAGAAAGTTCGGCGGGTCAATCAATAATTTAGCCAGGATCAACCGGCTCTTTTCCCCTCCGGATAAAACTTTTACCTTTTTATCCGCGTCATCCCCGGTAAATAAAAACGCGCCGAGTATCGTCCTGATGGTTTCTTCCGACATATAGCCGGGGGCGGCAGAATAAGCTTCCTGTAAAACCGTATTCTCAACATTCAGGACATCCGTGCGCGTCTGTGAAAAATAACCGCTAGCTACATTATGCCCGACAATGCGGTTGCCGCTGTCTATATCGATTACGCCGGATAAAATCTTTAAAAGCGTGGACTTTCCCGCCCCGTTCTCTCCTGCCAGGACCGCCTTCTCTCCCTGGGTAACCTCAAAATCCAGTTCCTGGTAGACTTTTATATCGCCGTAGCTTTTAGAGGCCTTCTCCAGGGAAATAACCCTGTGCCCGCTCCTCTTTGTCTCCGGAAAACGAAAGCTGCCTATGCTTTCACGCAGGTCTTCTGGTAGCAAAACAGCTTCCTTTTCTAATCTTTCCAAAGCAGTGCGTTTTGCCCTGACTGCCGCGGCTTTGTTCGGCTGGGCGTGAAAACGCGCGACAAATCTTTCCAACTGCTCTCTTTTTTTCTCCTGTTCCTTAAACTGCTTCTCAAGATGCACGCGCTTTTCTCTCTTTATCTGCTCGTAGTGCTCGTAATTACCTTCTACCTTGGCGATGGAGCCGTTCTCAAGGATTAAGGTGTAATTGGTGACATCCGTAAGGAATGCCCGGTCGTGGGAAATCATAATGAATGTCCCCCGGAAAGACGCCAAATAATCCTTAAGCCAGAGCGCGGCGTTTAAGTCCAGGTAATTTGTCGGTTCATCCAATAGCAGAAGGTCGTAATGGTATGTAAGGAGCTTGGCTAATAAAGTGCGCATCTGCCAGCCGCCGCTCATCTGGTTTATCGGGCGGCTAAAATCCCGCTCTTTAAACCCCAGCCCCATCAGGATTTTTTCAGCTCTATGCTCCAATTCAAAAAAACCCAGCGTTTCCAAATCATGTAAAACTTCCCCGTAGCGCTTTGAGCCGGCAAGATTTTTATTTTCCAGCTCTTCCTTTTCCCGCTTTAATTTAATAATCCGCTCATCCCCCTCGGTCAATTCCGCAAGGACAGTGCGCTCGGATTTAAAACTTGCCTCCTGGGGAAGATACCCGATATGCGTATTCTTGTTTACTCTCACCTCTCCCGACGAGGATTCTAACTCCCCTAAGATAAGCGCAAAAAGCGTGGTCTTGCCTGAGCCGTTAGGGCCGATAAGGCCGATTTTTTCTCCCTTATTTATATTCAGGGAAATATTTTTAAAGAGGGTTTTCTGGCCGTAGTTCTTGGATAGGTTATTTAGCGTAATCATCGGTTAAATCGCGCGACGGGACTCTAAAGATTTGGAGAGAGTGGTGGAATCCGCGTATTCCAGGTTTGAGCCAACGGGTAAGCCTAAGCCAATGCGGCTTAATTTTACGCCCAGAGGCTTAATCAGCTTGGTCAGATAGAGGGCTGTGGTTTCGCCTTCGGTATCGGCGTCGGTAGCGATAATAATTTCTTTAATATTGCCCTGCTTTATCCGGTTCATCAGGCTTTCTATCTTTAAATCGCCCGGGCCCTTGCCTTCCAGCGGAGATATTGCTCCCAGCAGGACATGGTATACGCCGTTAAAGCTTCCGGATTTTTCTATAGCCGTGACATCGCCGGGTTTTTCAACAATACAGATAACCTCTTTCTGGCGCCGGGCATCCTGGCATATCTTACAAAGCTCTTCTTCGCTTAAATTATGGCAGAGGCTGCAAAAATGCACGCTCTCTTTTACCTTAGCGATGGCCTCGGCCAGTATTTTTATCTCCTCTTTAGGGGCTCCGAGTATGTAAGTGACCATGCGTTCGGCGCTGCGCCTGCCTATGCCGGGAAGCCGGATTAACCCGTCAATTAACTTTTCTATGGATTCAGTGTAGTTTGCCATTAATTTTCTTTGATTACCCGCCCATGGAATGTATCCAGGATAGATTGAATAAAATGCCCTCCCTGTTCGGCATCTTTTGGCCGAGAGTCGGCGGAAAGGATAAAATTAACCCGTAATTGCGCGTTCAACGCCTCAAACAGGCCTTGCTCAATAATCTCCTTATTTTCTCTTCTCTCAAGCGACTCTTTGTGCAGCGAATGGCTCTTCGGAAAAGCGATCGTCAGCAGGTTGCCTTTTAGGTTTAGAGGCTCGCCTTCGCTTAAATAAGTGGCTACGGACATCTTTATCCGGCTTAAGCTTTCAATTATATTTTGCCAAGCGCTTTTAATATTATCCAGAGAGATACCGACGGCCGGCTCCGGCGGCGGGCCATTTTTCTTCTCCTCCCGCGGGATTTCTTTTAACGGAGTTTTTTCTTTTAAAGGCACAGGCTTAGATACGGCAGGCTTTATCTCTGCAGCAGGCGAGGCCTTCTTATTATTGCTCAAGCGGACTAAATTTACCTCCAGGGTTATGCGCAGCGAATCCAGGCGCCTGGCCATCTCCTGGGTATTGGCTAAAATATTAAAAGCGCCGAAGATCTCTTCCAGGCTTAAAACCTGGCTCTGCCGCAATAACCTGTCGCAGACCTCCTGGGGCAGATCGATTAATTTTACGTCTCCCCGGGTAACCTTGGCAATCATCAGGTTACGGAAATGCTCAATCAGGTTATTTAAAAATACGCCGATATCCTTGCCTTCTTCACTAAGCTTATTAAATAAATCCAATACTGCTTTGGGATTTTTTTCAATTATTTTATCGGTGATTTCAAATAACGCGTCCTGTTCAACCAGCCCCAATACCGAAATAACGTCTTTCAGGGAAACCTTGTCCTTGGAAAATGCTACCAGCTGGTCTAAGATTGATTCGGCGTCGCGTAATGACCCGTCAGCGGCCTTAGCGATAGCGAATAAGACTTCCTTATCTACGCTTATCTTTTCTGCTTTAACTATTCTTTCAAGCTGGCTGATAATTTCTATGACCGAAATCCGGCGGAAATCCAGGCGCTGGCAGCGCGAAAGCACCGTAGAGGGGATTTTATCCGGATGGGTGGTGGCGAAAATAAATTTAACAAACTCCGGCGGCTCCTCCAACGTTTTCAGGAGCGCGTTGAATGCGGCCGTCGAAAGCATATGCACTTCGTCAATAATATAGATTTTGAATTTTCCCGCGCTGGGGGCGAATTTTACGTTTTCACGCAGCGTCCTGACATCTTCTACGCCGGTATTGGAAGCGCCGTCTATTTCAATCACATCCAGGGAGCGGCTTTGCGCTATTTCCAGGCAGGAACTGCATTTACCGCAGGGCTCTAGCGTAGGGCCGTTTTTACAATTCAGGGCTTTGGCTAGAATCCTGGCCGTCGAGGTTTTGCCTATCCCCCGCGGACCGGCGAAAAGGTAAGCGTGCGCCAGGCGGTTCTTCTGGAGGGCGCTCTTTAAGGTAGTGACGACATTTTTCTGGCCGATGATCTCGTCAAAACTATTCGGCCGCCATTTTAAGGCAAAGACTGTATAGGCCATTATTTATTCCGGGCATATGGCGGAGAGGCTGGGATTCGAACCCAGGGTCCCAGTTTCCCAGGACAACTCATTAGCAGTGAGTTGCTTTCGGCCGCTCAGCCACCTCTCCATGATTAATTATTTTTTAGCGCGTTTCTTTTTAAAAAATTCTTTTAGTAAAGACGCGCATTCTTCTGACAAGATGCCGCCTTTAACCTTAATCCGATGATTTAATTTTTTGTGATTGGCAATATTGATTACCGAGCCGCAGGCCCCGGCCTTGGGGTCTTTTGCGCCAAAACATATATTTTTAATCCGCGAAAGGACTAAAGCGCCGGCGCACATGCTGCATGGTTCAATTGTAACATAGAGGGTTGCCGCATTCAACCACTTTGTATTCAGGAAATTCATGGCCGAGGTAAGGCAGAGCATTTCAGCGTGGGCAGTCGGGTCTTTTAAACGTTCTATCTGGTTATGCCCGCGGGCAATAACCTTTCCGCCGTTGATTATGACTGCGCCCACGGGAACTTCATCTTCTGTAAAAGCCTTCCCAGCTTCTTTTAAGGCCTCCCGCATATAATATTCATCTGGCCTGTGCATTTATTTGCCCGGTAAATACAAAGTGCGCCCAGCAGGATTCGAACCTGCAACAACCAGCTCCGTAGGCTGATGCTCTATCCAGTTGAGCTATGGGCGCGATATTGAAATCTTCCTTATTTTAACAGATCCTGGCGCCGAGGCCTTCAATTGCCGCCTGCGCATCAGTAGAGTATTTACGGCAAAATTCCGTTACTTCCTTCATCCCTCTTATGCCCTGCTTAATCAGCAGTTTGATGATATTAGAACGGACCTTAATCTCTTCCATAATCTGGACCGTAGTCCTGCCACTCACCTGCGCCAGCCTGTCGCGGTACTCGCTGCTTACGGATGACTTACGGAACGCAGTGCTCCCCAGGTCGTAAGACCAGAGCGAAGATAAGAGGATGGTCTTGTCTGTCATACCGGCCGTCTCTACCAGTTCGCCGACCACCCGCGAAATCTTTCCGTCTAAGGCGTAACGCCGCATAATAATGAATACATCCACCAGGTTCACCAGTATCTCCGGCGCGTTCATCGGTTCATTTTCAAGGCGGATGATTGTTTCGCGCGCGGTTGAAGCATGTAAAGTCCCCATGCAGTATTTTCCGATATTCATCGCCGTCATTAAGTCCTGGGCCTCCTGGCCCCTGACTTCGCCCACGATAATCCTGTCCGGCCGCATGCGCAGGGAATTCTTGACTAAATCCGCCAAGGTGGTCGTCTCATCGCTTTCAAGGCGTGAACAGTTTTCTTCCAAATCAGTATTCAACTCCAGCGTATCCTCAATAACGATGATCCGGTCATTATGGGGGATAAAACTAAAAAGCGCGTTGAGTAAAGTTGATTTTCCTGTCCCCGGGCCTCCGGAGATGATAATATTCGCCGGCTTTACCTTAAGCCCTTCGACATAAAGCCAGAGTTGGGCGGCGATATCCGGATTAAGCGTGCCGTTTTCTACCAGTTCAATTATACTTAAGGGCCTTTCTTTGGCGCGGGTCAGGGTAACCTGCGGGCCGAAAGGAGAATAGACGATGTTCGCCCTTCCCTTTATCTCGACCAGTTCAACATTATTTATCTTATTGATCGTCTTCCTGCCGGAGAAGATAATTAATTTCTTAATAAACAGGTCCAGCTCTTCCCTGGATACGAACTTCTTATCTGTCTTGACCAAACCGTGCTTTGTCTTATGCACGTAGATGGGAGAGAGATAATTTATCATGATATCCTCTACATCGGGGTCAGCCAACAATTCGTCAATTACCCCGTACGAGAGGAATTCGTTAAAGAGGGCCTCCAGGTCCAGGTTCTTAAGTTTACTGACCAGGGCCTGGCCGCTGGCGGAATTATACACCTCTAAAAACGTCTGGAAGATGATCTCGCGCTTACGCGCAAGGTCCTGCAGCAGAAAAATCTTACCGGCTAATCGTTCCAGGATCTCATTCTCTATGGCAATTCTTTCCCTCTCCATCTTTACTCCTCTCTTATCTTAAGCAGATTACCCAATTTCCGTCGGCATAATATATTATATCATATCCATCCCGCTGTCAATGAACAAGGCAAACCCCGATATTTGATTGTGCCGAAACTACTATCTGCCCCTCTATTTTTTAGCTCTGCTCTAAAGACAGGATCTTCCAAGTACCGCCTTCTCTGTACAGGGAATATTGTACCCTTCGCGATTTTTTAATACGTGCGCTCGTCTTTAAATTAAATGCCTCCAATTCATATTCTACCAGGACAGTTGCTTTATTATCGTCTCCTACGTTTAATTCAAGGACATTCAGATTGCTAAAAGACCTGTCTGTCGTATTACTGAACGAATTTTCAAAATGCAGCCTTAATCCAGCGTAATCCAGGCTCTCGCCTTCAAGCACTCCTAAAAATTCTTTTGAAACATGGCTCATCGCACAATCCAAATCCCCTACCCTGCTGCACTCTAGAAAAGTTTCAATCACTTTCTTAATCTCGGCGGAATCTTTTTCTTGCGCTTCCGAGCTCGCCACGACTGCTTCTTCTTGCGCCCACACGGGTATACCCCTATACCCAAACTGGGCCATTAAAGCAAGTGTTAAAACTAAAATCCATTTTTTCATCCTACACCTCCATCTATTGGATTGCAAATACCCCGTTTTCACCTTAACCTGATTTTATTATCCAATCCACAACCCTTCCAGCCGCGCCTGTAATCCAGACGCGGTATGGTTAAGGTAATTAACCAGGCCGCTGTGCCTCCATTGCAGCATACACCTGCGCGGTAGAAAAAAATAACGCATTCCTATCTTAATCTCACAGCGACTTTCCTGAATTAACCCTTCATAGCCAAGCGCGGTATAATATCCTAAATCCTTAAAGCCATTCTGCCGCGGAGTAAGCGGCCCGGTAACGCACCACACAACCACGCCGGTCTTTTTATCTACCTCCATAATTATACCACAATGAGTAACCGGACAACCACAAGATATTCCTAATGGCCTGCCGATAATTGTTTCTCCTGCTTTAAGTTCCATTTCGCGGGTAAGCAACGGATTATGCGGAATAATGATTTCCCGCGGCCCAGGTTCTTCAGGAAAATACTCCAGGATAAAATCAAACTCTCTCCCTAAGGAATCCCTCCATACCGTCTTATTATTCTCAATAATTCCCTCTTTTGCCTCTTCTTCGCCTCTCTGCAGATAAATACAGTTTTTGCTTAAAACGGGGTTTTCTTTTAATTTCTTATAAAACTCAACGCAGGTAGTAAACCCGCACCCTCCGCAATCCTTCATTCTTCATTCACCCCTATAAAAAACCTGGTGATCCAAAGGCCTGACCACGCCAAAGTGTTGCTTCCAACCAACCTCCTTTTTACCCACACAGATGGTGCAGGTGCCTAAGGGAGGATTCCCTCTTAGGTAAAGGGGGCCTTGTATATCAGAAGAATTATAAATCATTTTCACAATCGGTTCAATCCCTATTCCATGTAAAGCGTCTGATTCAATAACCTGCATGCCTGGGCAAGCCTCCAGTATCCTGGCGCGGAAGACCTCTTTTTCAGCCTGAGAAACCAAATCAATCTTGGTGACTATCGCCATATCCGCCAGCGATAACATCGGCCCGATCTTTCTCGGCAGGTTCATGCCACTAGTTGCCTCAAGCACAACCATCCCGAACGCGCCTTCAACATAAGGAGAACACCTCAGGCACAATCCTGCCGTCTCTATCATAAGCACCGTCGCTTTTGCCTTCCGAGCCCATTCAACCGCGTCGCCCAATACCATTACGTTACAATGGTCCGGACACAATTCCCCGGAATAAACCTTCTTAACAGGAATGGATAATTCCTGCGCAAATAATTCATCCTCACAGGCAAACTGGACATCGGTCTTAACAAACACTGGCCTCTCGCCTTTACTCTTAAGTTTCTTTATGACGTGCCTTAATACGGTAGTCTTGCCGCTTGTCGGAGGGCCAGAACAGATTACCAGCTTCATCCTTACTCCTTTAGATGGGACTCGGTAATAATTTCTCCGTTACGTATATACGCCCTTAAGCGCAGTAACAGGTCATCAATTTTTTTGACCTGTTCAACTACTTTTTTTTCTTCACCGTTGGTAACAATCACCTTCTGCATCGCGCCGTTCTTCATGACTATACGGAAATCAGAAAGCAGTGTAATCCGGGGGTCATGGGTAACAAAAATAAAAATCTTCTTATACTGTTTTAGAAGTTCCAATACCTTGGTGCGGTGGATGCCGGCATTCTCAATTTCATCTAAAAGAATTACCGGGGATTCTCCGATTACCACCGCATCCGCGATCATCAGCGCGCGCGTCTGGCCGCCGGATAACTCGGTCATTGCGTTAGCAGTATCAATAGGTTCTCCGGTTAACTGGTTGGCAAACGCGAGGGTCTCGTCTACAACCAACCCTTCCCTGCCGCAACTGCGTATAGCGGCATGGGTCGCCAAAAAATCCTTAACGCGCATATCAGAAAGAAAATTTGTATGCTGGGTAATCAGAGCGATAAGCCGGTCTGAAGGCAGAAGGCAGTGTTCTTCGGAGGGCACTATACCGTTAAGCGTAACCGTGCGGCGGGAAGGCGTATTTTCTCTCGCTAAGAGCTCGATGTCCTTTATCAGGGTTGTCTTGCCTGAACCCGTAGCACCCACAATGCTAATAACCTGCCCCATCTTAAATGCTACTTCCCGGACCAGCTCAGGCTGGCCGTCCTTTCCCTAACCACCAAGAATACCGATATATTCCAACTTAAATACTTTTTCCATTTTTTATTAATAACATGTTAAAGCGGGTCCGCTACCGCACATTTTATATCTACAAATCTATTAAACAACTTATTAACCATAATGATCTTCCCCCGAAAAAGTGGACACAAAGAAGAGTTGGTGGTAGCATAAACACCGGCTCTTAAACCAGGGGGTGTCCGATGGAAGGGGAAGGCGTCAAAATGAAGCGGTTTGACAAGGCATTTAAGGTACAAGCGGTAAAGATGGTTACCGAAGAGGGCCAAAAAGCCTCAGAGGTAGCCCGTTCTTTGGGGATCCACGCCAATGTGCTTTATAATTGGAAAAGGAAGTATTCCCAGGAAGGCGATAAAGCGTTTGTAGGCAAAGGGCATTAAACGGAAATAGTTGCCTTACGCCGTAAGCTGCGCAATGCCGAAGTCGAGATTGAAATCCTAAAAAAAGCAGTCGGCATATTTTCAAAACCGACCGAGAACGATTCGAGTTTATTGACTCCAACCGTTTAAGTTTTCCGCTTGAGAAGATGTGCCGTGCGGTAGAAGTATCCAGGAGCGGATATCACGCGTTTAAGATACGGCCTAAAAGCCAGAACAGGCTAAATAACGAAAAACTGCTCATTGAAATAAGGCGTATATTCTGGGATAATGACCGTAATTACGGCAGCCCGCGGGTTTAGAACGAGTTGCGCAATAAAGAACAAGTTCCTTGTTCTTTAAACCGTGTAGCCCGGCTTATGCATGTAGATGGCATCTTCGCCATACAGAAGCGCAAGTTCAGGGTAACCACGAATTCAAAGCATAGTTATCCTGTATGGCCGAATTTGCTGAACCGTAACTTTATCGTTGCGCAGCCTAATAGCGTCTGGGTGTCGGATATAACTTATATCTGGACTTTTGAAGGCTGGCTGTACCTGGCGGCGATACTTGATTTATTTTCGCGGGGAATCGTAGGGCTGGCTATGGATAAAACCATAGCCGATACTTTAATACTTCAGGCATTAAGGCAGGCAATCTTACGGCGTTCTCCGCCTAAGGAGCTTATCTGCCATTCTGACAGGGGCGTTCAATATGCCGGCAATGATTTTAAGGCCTTACTGGCCCAGAATAAATTCGTCGGCAGCATGAGCAAAAAAGGCGACTGCTGGGATAATGCGGTTGCGGAGAGTTTCTTCCATACGCTTAAAGTTGAGCTTATCCACCGGAATAAATTCCGGACACGGGAAGAGGCAAAGGCAAGTATCTTTGAATATATTGAAATGTACTATAACACAAAACGGGCGCATTCAACGCTGGGATATTTAAGCCCTTTTGAGTATGAAAAACAGAAAATTTTCTCTTAACAATTAGTCCACTAAAGAGGGGAAGGTCATAGTAGAGGCTAACTCATCGTACCATAAATCATACTTACTTATATCGTATAATCGCAGGAAGAGGCCGAAGAATAAAATTATAAAAATAAATCCGGCGGTGGCGTTTTTATTAGTTATCATATAAACTGTTTCTTTATTTTGGGACGGGTAAAATAACATAGCAGGCAGAGGGCAAAACCGATATCAATTACGTAACAGATTATGGCGCTACTCCAAGCCAGCATATCGATTTTCGGTATCACATCAACCGGGAGTATCCCCTGCGCGACCTTCCAGATTAAAACTTTTTTAAAAACGCTGACCGGATGTTTCCAATAAACAGTGGCAATGGTAAAAAAACTGATCAATAAGATGATTTTGCGGAAAATATCCCTGCGCAATAAAATACCTATGCCTGAAACAAGCAAAACTATCCTCAGGGCTATGGAGAAAATATAGCGGGCCAGGATTATTTTTTCCGGTGAAGGATAAAATTTGGCGTAATAGGTATTGAAATCAACGGTGGGCAATCCGTGCAACGAATATAGAATAATTAAAATGCTGAAAACGATTATCCCTTTGGGTATTTTTTCTCTAACCATAATACTGGCTTCACTTGTAGGTCCTTAAGCTAGGGTAGGCTTCGTAAAACTTTCTCAAAATGCTGATAATCTTTTAAAGATTTCCAGTTGCCTCCCCATCTCCAACCTAAGCGTATAAAAGTTTTTACGATGGGAGAATCCTGGGTAAGCGTCCCCGCTTTCGCTGTATCGTAAACTGCATTAGGGGGTAATACAATACTTCCTTTAATATAAGGGTTTTGCACAGGATTAATATCAATGGCAAAACCATAGCTATGTTCGGAAAGAGACTTTCCTCCGGTTACCGTCCTATAATTAAAGGCGGAAGTATTATTGGATAGCATGGAAAGGTCATCTTCGTTCCATTGGCCGTCTTTAAAAAACCGGTCGTGGGAGATGGGGATGACAGAGCCAACAGGAAATTTACTCTCTAAAGCAACCCGGAATACTTCCCGGATATCCTCCACAAGCCTTTCATCTATAACCAGCTGGCCCTTGTGGATTCTCCCGTCAAATGAATAATATAACACCTCTACGAGCCTTTGCCTTGCTTTAAATTCAAGCGGGCTCTCTTTTCTCAGCGCTTCAGCCAACGATATATCACTGTCAATGATCGGATTCTGCAGCGAACCAAGAGGCGGTTGCTTAAATTCTTCGGGAGGCCTTCCCTTAACCGCTACGCACCCGCAAAGATCCATCGCCACAAAACACCCGAAAATAAACACCCGGGCTCCCTTTAACATCTTATATCCATCTCCTGAAATTAGCCTGTTAGCTTTCGAAACCTAGGTAATCTGAGGCGGTGAGGATAAAATCCGCGCAGCAGTTCAACAGGGCCACGCCAAAAAGCGCCCAGTACAAAACCTGCGCCTGGTTTATTATCAGCGGATATCCTTTGGTGAAGAATATCGCAAAAAAAGCGAAAAAATTACCGGTAAATATCAAAAAAATCAGGGCAAATAAAATAACCGTAATAAAATTATTAATACACCATTTAATATAGGTCGCGAAATGCTTCTTTTTGCCTAAAAGGCGCATGCGTAAGGCAATCGATGCCAGCCAAAGGACGTTTGCCGACAGAAGGATAACGAACCATTGAAAAAAATGAAAAGAATTACTCCCTCCTTCGCTTATCGCCAGGCACATTGAATAATAAGCAAAGGAATGAAATATCAGAAAAGGGAAATCCACCAGAAAGACCAGCCAGCGCCAGTTTGGCTTCTTTTCCGTGACCAGTGCCGCGGAAAAAAGGTTGCGGGTAGGGGCAAAAAAGAAACGGATGAGCACAAACGTGCTGATGATTAAAAGCGGGATATTAACCCAGCTCTTCTGCCTGATTACCGCTTCCGCGGAGGCGGCAAAACCCCAGGCCATGAATATGGCGTAGATAATCTCCGAGCGGACGATAAAATCGTCAAACTTCTTATGCAGCTCGGCGCCGCAAATCGGGCAAATTTTCTTATGGCTGCCGCAAACATGGCAATGTTCCATAGTTTATCTGGTTATTTTCGGTGGGTCTACCGTTATGTTCTAACGGAATTTTGACCCACCAAATCAATTTATCAATAGGCCCCGCGCCTGTCGGCGCTCCCACATCTCCCGTGCATCGTTCGGCCTGCGTTGGCGCAGGCCTCAC
>JAQUAP010000015.1 GCA_028687205.1 Candidatus Omnitrophota bacterium | reverse complement strand
CAATGGGCCTAAAGCACGCGCCTTAGCTAAACGCTGTGTAAGCTTATAACTGATATTCCCCGCCTCTAAATTAGGAAAAATCAAAACATTAGCCTTTCCGCCTATGGGGCTATCCGGATATTTAATCTGGGATACTTCCGGCACAATCGCCGCGTCCGCCTGCATCTCTCCGTCCGCCAGCAAATCCGGAGCCATCTCTTTAAGCAGGGTCAAGGCCTCAGCAATCTTCTCCGCGGATTTTGCCCTGGCCGAGCCTTTCGTGGAATAACTTAAAAAAGCAATGCGCGGCTCAAGATCAAGGACTTTTCTGGCTAACTCCGCCGCCGAAAACGCAATACAGGATAACTGCCGGGAATTTGGATCCGGTATCACGCCGCAATCAGCATAAACAAATGTCCCGTTCTCGCCGTAAGGGCAATCCGGGACTTCCATGATAAAACAACTTGAAATTATAGTTATGCGTTCGTCTATTCCGATACAGCGCATTGTGGCTCTGACCGTATCTGCGGTAGTATGCGCTGCTCCGGCAACCAGGCCGTCAAACTTTCCTTCCTTGGTCATCATCGCGGCGTAATAGAGCGTATCCTCAAAAAGTTTTCGCACTACCGCCATATCTATATCTTTGGCCTTATAAATCTCGTGATATTCCTGAATATAACGCTCCTTTTCTTTGGCATCAACCATCTCCCTAGTAAGAAGCGTAGCCTTGGCCAGGCCTTCAGCCTCAATAATACGCGCTGCCTCTACCATCCGCTTATCATCCGGCTCGGGGAGGACGATGGATTTTATTTTTTTCCTTGCCCGCTCCCTGATCTTGTTAATCGCATCCATTTTTTACATTCCTTTCAATATCCTGTTTAAATCTACGTTATATTTGATTAATTTTACTATCGCGTCAATCTTTTCTTTATCGCGCGGGCGGACCTTAACGGTTAAATCATGGATGGAAGTAGCCACATCATAAGTATCGGATTTAGCCAGTAAAACCGGGATCTGGGCCTTATACAATAAATTCATTATCGGTTGTTCCGGGGTAATCCCTCCGGATAAGACTATGCCGCAGACTTTAAGCCTTTTATCGTTTTTGTCGCGAAAACAGCCCAAAGCCGTCATAATCATATCCTCCCTGTCGCCGGGAGTGATCATCAGGCTATCTTCTTTGATATATTTTACCGCGTCGTGAGGCTCCATTGCCCCGACAAAGACCTGCGCAACCGAAGACTCCAGGTGTTCCTCACCGCATAAAAGCTCAAAATCCGTCTCTTCTAAAATCTGCTCAATCGTCGGCCGGCTTAACATGGGGTTATAAGGAAGCACTCCCAGCACCTCCACCCCTTTCCTCTTTAAGCCCCGCCTGACTAAATTATTAATCTTATAAAATTTACCCGGAAGGACCTTATTGATAATCACGCCCAGGAGCTTGACGCCTTCGCGCTCAAATAAGGCCTTATTCAGGATAATCTCATCTATCGGCCGGCCTACCCCGCCGGAAGAGATTAATATCGCTTTTGAACCGAGCAACTTGGCAACGGTAGCGTTGGAATGGTCAAAGACCGAACCTACCCCGGCGTGCCCCGTGCCTTCAATAATGACCAGATTTTGCCCTTTAGAAACCCTGCGGAACGAATCTTTAATCTGCCCGGTAATAGATTTTTTTTCAGGCTTGGTAATATACCTTTCCGTAAAGCCTTTTTCCACGGCAATCGGGCTCATATCTTTTAGCCCGCATTTTATGCCGCAGACCTCTTCAATCAGTACGGAATCTTCGTCGATTTTCAGGCCCTCTTCTTCCAGGTAGCGCTGGCCGATGGGCTTGATAAAACCTACTTTTTTAAATACGTTTTGAAAATTGCGGATTAACCCTAATGAAACGGTAGTCTTGCCGTCATTCTGCTTGGTAGCAGCAATGAATACTTTTTTCATTACAGGTTTTCTTCTATCTTTTGCTTAAGGGCGCTCTTGCTTAGCGCGCCGTTTACCTGGTCCATCACCTTGCCGCCCTTAAAAAACATCAGGGTCGGTATGGACATAATCCCGTAGGCTGAAGCACTCTTGGGATTGCTGTCAACATCCAGCTTGCCGATCTTGACCTTTCCGCTGTATTCCTTGGCCAGCTCTTCAACTATCGGGGTAATCATCTTGCACGGCCCGCACCAGTTAGCCCAGAAATCAACGACTACCGGCAGCTTAGACTCCAGCACTTCCTTTTTGAAATCAGTATCGCTAAAATGCAGTATGCTCATAGTTTATATCCTTCTGTTTAAATGATTAATGAACGGTGAGGTTTTTATAAATTATCACAACTGGCGGGTAATTGCAAGAAGTTTTAGCTGTCTATAGGACTTATAGGCTAGCTTATCCACGCGATTTTTACCTCTTTTTCTAATGATTGGAATTCCTTATCTCCGGTAATAACCTCGCCTTTATGTAACTTTGCTAATGCGGCAGCGAAACAATCGGCATAAGATATTTTACGGGTAGCTTTAAAATACGCGGCTTCCCTGGCAAGCTGCATATCTACATCAATTATATCGATAGGTAACGTGCGGATTATTTTTTCTATTTCATGGGCTTTGCCTTGTCCGCACTCGCGTAATACAATATAATACACTTCCCCGAAATTTACTGAACTCATCAATAAATAATTATCTTTTTCAACTGCTGCAATAAAAGATTGTTCAACTTTTTCATAACCAGCCTCTTTTTCCAAGAAAACTAACAGTCCGTGCGCATCCAAAACCCTCTTCATCCATTAACCCTCTCTTTCTTTATCTTTCTTGCGTTCTTCAAGGAGCGTTTTTGACAGCTTCCCCCTTGTCGGCAAAACACCGGCGATTCTTTCAAAATAAGCCGGCGTAACTGCCTTAAGTATAAGCTCATCTCCTTTTTCCTCAATATACAATTTCGTCCCCCTTTTAATATTGAGCCTGCGGCGAATCCTGGAAGGTATAACGATCTGCCCTTTTGAAGTTACGATTGCTGTAGTCATCACCATCTCCCCCTTTCCTGAAAAAGTATACCACATAGGAAAAGGTATGTCAAATATTTTTTTTCTTACTCTATTAATTAAGTAGCATATAACTCCCTAGCTAGCGCAGTAAGTTTAGGTGCGCTTGCGCTGGATCTGGCTTGAGAAATAGCCGCCGGTGAGGGCATCCAGTGAGGCGGTTAATTCCCTGACGCGTAGCTCCTTTTCAAAGCGCTTCTTACGGTCTTCAATCTGCAGGCTGTCCATCTCCATCTTGACGCGGATACGTTCAAAATATAATTTATTTACTTCATCCAGTATGTCATCCCTGAGCTGTACCATCAGGCGCGAACGCGTATCAATAGAAGTCTGGTCATTATTCCAGATTAACTCGCTTAAATCCCAGCTTAAAGTTACATCCCAGTCCAGGCTATCCCTGCCTCGCCTTAGGGCATCATCGCATTCTTTTGTAGCTGAACCGGATTCCCAGTGCCAAAGATCGGCTGTGTCCCTGCCTAAACCAAGGCTGACCTGCGGAAGGATAGCTTTTTTCTGCGCCTGCTTCCTCCAGCTAATTATTTTCTCCGGCTCAACCTCTGCGTATTTAATTGCCTGCTGCTGTACTTCTTGAATTGCCGGCTCACCCTTAGAATATTCCGCAACTATATCCTGCCTGCCAGGCGCGTCAATATAATCCGGGCTCGCCCTGAATAAGCCTTTTTCCGTACAGGCATATAAACCAGTATTTTTATCTAACCCTAAAAAATTAATGTAGCGGCTGCTAAGATTAAATGATAACTCTCTCCATCTTTCTTGTTTATAAATAAACACTCCGGACTTGCTGACCGCGTAAAGTTCGCCTTTATCCGAAAATAATAAAAATTGCGTAGCGCGGCTCAGTAATCCATAATCGGATAATACTTCCCAGGCCGTGCCCCTGTCTTTGCTCTTATAAACGCCGCGGTTAGTCGCCAGGTATAGCTCATCCGGATTATGCGGGTCTATGGTTATATATCTTACTGCGGAATAGCGCTTCTCTTCATCGCTCTCCTCGTTCTCTTCTGTAGATTCAGCGTCATTCTCCACCGGATGCGCGGCAAAAATCCTCTCCCAGTTTTTTCCGCTATCAACGGTCTTAAATGCTCCGTCTGCGCAGGCAAGGTAAAGGCAATCCGGCTCTTTAGGCAAATAGGCAAAGTTAAATATATGGCTATTACCCAGCTTGCCCGGCTCTTTATGCCAGGAGCGGCCGTTATCTTTACTGACAAATAAGCCGCCTTGCGTCCCCAGATAAATCCCGTAAGGCAGTATGGCTAACGCAACACAATCATTTTCAAAAGAATTCTTTCCTTTAAAAATCCTGCCCCATCTCTCTCCTGCGTTAGCGCTAAAGAAAAGCCCGTTTCCGGTTGCCGCATAGATAATTTTCTTATTTCCTGAAACAAAGGCTAAATAATTTACCGCATGGTTTCCTCCTCCCAGAGAAAGAATATTCCGCCAGGTGCCTCCTGCGTCCTCGGTTTTAAACACTCCCTTATCCGTCCCTATATAAATAACTTTTACATCTTCCTCAGCTATCAAAACAGCTTTTACGTTAACTACGCCACGGCTTATCTCCTGCCACTTAGGCTCACTAGCCCAGGCATTCTCAGTTAAAAGGCTTAAAACCCCGATTACTAAAATCGCCATAATCTTTTTCATTTCTGCCACCTCCTGCCTAAATAGACGTAAAGGCGGCTAAAATCTAACCTAAAAAAATCCCCGCATCTTTTTCGGATACGGGGAAAAATAAAAGAGGCCAGGGGAAATTTAGTTTTTGTTTGTTTTCTCCCGGGCATTGCCTGCCCGCTGGTAGTTTACCCCTCGCCTCAATTTAATTATAACATATTAATTAAAATTTTCAAGGCGCCTCTCATAAACAACCCATATGCGCCCCTTTTAAGGGCGCATATGGGTTACTCTCTTAAGCTGGCATACCTAAATATAACCTAATAGCCTGGATAAAACTGACCGGCCTTCTGTGATGCCTCTTGGCCCTGCGTGCTGGCTTCCTATGCATACGTCTCATCTTAGCCTCCTTTTTTCTCCTCCAGGGAACCCCCCTATAATATATAATGAAGCCCGTGGCTGGTGGAAACAAAAAACCCCGGCAAACATTATGCCAGGGCTTTAGCCAAACAAAAACCCTAAAAGGCTTTTTTAGGGTTTCATCCTTTTGGCAACCCCGCTATCCACCCTTTTCGGACGGACCGGAAGTTTTGCGCCCCAGCATTACTGCTAGTTTGCCTTTATCATTAGGTCAAATACCAGATTGTCAAAAGTGCACTTACAAAGGAAGTATAACATATTTTTCAGGGCTTTGTCAAGGGAGGCAGATTTGAGTTATCCAAGCCCAAAATCTCATTTTTTACTTCCCGGTAAGCTAAAGGGTCGATTGAACTGTAAATTTCCTGCGCCAGGCGCAGGTATTCTTTAGCCTTATTCTTCTTCCCCAGCTTCTTGTATAATAAACCGAGGTTATGGCAGGCTGACGCCAGCTCCGGCTGCGACCGGACCTCCCGGCTAAGTTCAACCGCCTGCGTAAAAGCATGCTCGGCTTCCGGAAACCTCTCCATCTCCAGATAAAGTTCGCCGACCATGTTATAGTCGGAAGGCAGGTTCAAGCGATTGCCCTGCGCCTGGTCTATCCTAAGGCCGCGCAAATAATAATCCAATGCCTTCCGGTACTGTTTTTCAAATAAATATACCTCTCCCAGGTTAAAATAATAATCGCTTAACTCATGCTTAAGCTTTAGCTTCTGGAAGATCGCCTGGCTTTTACGGTAAAATTCTTCTGCGGCCTTAAAATCATTCTTATTGGCAAAAACCAGTCCGAAATCAAAATAATCGCAGGCGAGGTTATAACGGTAACTATAAAGATGCTGCCTCTCCCGGTTAATCTCCGCGCTCTTGGTCAAAAGCTCAAGGGCCAAATCATATTCTTCTTTATCGATATGCCAGACAGCGAGCTTACGCAGCGCCACGGCTTCATTTAACTTATCATTATTCTTCCTGGCCAAGTCCAGCGCTTTATTATAAAAATCAAGCGCCTTAAGGTATTCCCCTTCTGTTTGATAGAACCAGCCGATTTCAATATAGCCGCTACTCAAGCGTTTAGAGTCATGCTTTTTTTCAGCTAAAAGCGCGTAGTCAAAATAATTTCTCAGGGCCAAGTCTTTACGGCCTAATCTAAGGTAGGTATCCGCGAGCAAACGGTAGCTATCCGTAAAATTCGGATCCTGCTTAATCATGCGGCCGGCCAAGCGGATAACCTCCTGGTTGGCGCCTTGATTAAACAGCCTTTGCGCCTTCAGGTATAAATAATAGGTACTTGGATTAAGTGTCGGCAGGCATATATATAGGTATAGGCATATGCCGATAACGGCGCTAAAGCTAACCAGCCAGGCTAACCACTTTTTACCCAGCCGCAGATTAATTTTATATTTTTGTTTAGATGCCTTGGGCTTAGGCTTAAACAGGATAAAACTGGGGTCGCCGTAAAGCAGGTAATTAGACCAATGCAGGGTGATAATCCCGTAGTCCTTGACTAATTTAATCCTGGCCAGGCGCACACTTTCTCCCACTGCTTTACCGAGGATTAAATGATGGTAAAATTCTTTAGCAAAGTCTGTAGCGGCAGAATCCTCGATCTTGCGGATAGAGCCGATATAGTGCCTCACTCCCGAGAATAAAAATGCCGCGGCGAGAGAATAATTTTTCTTCGGGTCAATCAATCCAAGCGCGCTGCTTTGGGCAGAATAACAGGCATTAGAAAAAATCAACGCCGGTAAAGACGCTGCCTGCCCCATACTCAAGACATCGTGGATACTGAATCTTCCGTCGCTTAAAACCCAGCCGCTGTTCTTAGGGCTGTGCTGGTCATACTCACAATGCCCGGCAAAATGAATGATATCGTAGTCGCAGAGGTTCTTCTTGACGTAGAGCCTGTCTATATTCGTAGACTTAAAGTCAACGCGCACATTTATACGCTTATGGCCAAACTGGTTCTTAATATTCAGGCCTTCCTGATAAGCGCATTTTAAATCAGCGGTGGGATTAGCTAAAATCAACATCTTAAAAATATGCGCGGGAGAACGGTATTGCGCGGGAGCGCCGGCGCTTTTTGTCCTCACCACCCTGCCCAGGTTAAAACTCAAACAGAGAAAATTTACGCCGTCATAAAGAAGTTCCCATGGGATATTAATCAGCTCTTCGTCAATAGTGAGCACCAGGTTAGCCGGCTGGATAACCTTTAATTTCTCTTTGACTGCGCGACTTAAGAGATGGTCCCAGAGCGCCTGAGCCGCCTTCTGCAGGCTCTTTACCAGCCCTGGGTCCTGAGAGCCGGCTTTATTTAGTATTGCGGTAACCTCCTGGCAGAGCTTATCAATTTCATTGAACTCAACCCGGTGCTGGCTGTATTGTTTTAAAGTCAAATGAGTATCCTTAGGCTCAAAGATACTCATCTTAAGTAAATCATCCTGCCGGGTTATCTCTAAAACAAAGGTCTTTTCTTCCTGCATTTTTAAGCTTTTAAGCCTTCACGTCCAGGATTACTGAAGCAAGCCTATTTTCCAGACTGGTTATCTCCAGCCTGTATTTACCCAATAAAATATGCTCAAAACTAACCATACCCGTATCGCTAAGGTATGACTCTAATTCTAAATCATCTTTAATCAGCGTCACCCTTAAATCCTTAAGTATATACGGGGCTTGTTTATGCTTGGCCTGCAACATCACATTAAAGTATTTTCCGCCCTTGTTTTCTATTTTTACCTCTAACCTGATATCCTGAAAATCCTTTAAGATAATAACCTCGTCTTTAAAATCCTTAATCTCGCGGCTGCGCAGGAGCGCAGCAGGGACTAATTCCTGGCCCAGGAGAATGTCTCCGTTAGCTTTAATTATTTCCAGTATATTTTCTTTCAGCCGTAAGAATGCCTCCAGGGCTGAAGGCTTATCTTTCAGGCTTAAAGCAGCCCTTGCCTTATCCAGTAGTTCTCTGGGCACCTCTTCTAATTCTGCTGCTTCGGCGTTTAAACTCAAAGCGTAAATCCCGGCGCAATCGTCACAAACAGCCAGGTGCGCCTTGAGGCACTCACTTTCTTCCGTACTCAGGCGCCCCTCCAGGAAACAGGCAAAAGTCTCTTCATCCGGATGCGCATCTGCCTCCCTAAAATGGCTCTTCTTCCATTTCCTGTAAACTGCCCTGATTAAACCCTCTGTTTTATCGGACATATCCAGTCCTCTCCCGCTATAATAGACGCAAAATTTTTAGGAATCTAACTTAAATCCTTTTCTCTTAAAACACTCCTTTAATTTTTCTATAATCCGCGCCTTCTGCATATCTATCGCTCCGCGCGAAAGCTTAAAAAATGTCTTTAGCGCTTCGAGCTTAATGCCCTGATTGATATTCAGTTCTATAAAAAGCCTGCTCTGGTTATTCAGCGCCTCAATACATTCCTCCAGGCCTTTAAGCCTTTCTTCCCGGGCTAACAATTCAGGCACGGAGAAGGCTGCGTCGGCTAACGTATCTTGAAGGCTCGAGCCCTCATCATTTTCGGCGTTAAGAGAAACTGCCGGCTTAAGCCTACGCAGATAATCAATGGTAAAATTTATGGTAACCTGCCTTAACCAGCTGGCCAGGCTGCAGCCGTTTTTAGCTTGAAAACTTTTTAATTTCTTATAATCGTCTTGTACTAACGCGCAAAAGATACCCTGGAATATCTCTTCGGTATGCTCCTGAACGGCAGTAAAGCCTTTGGCATTTAATACGCTGTGGATATACTTGTAGATGAGGCGGGAATAACGCGTTAAGAATTCATTCCAGGATTGGTTGTCCCCTTTGACGCATTGCTGAACGAACTCCAGATCGTTCACGATAGTTATTATATCACTCGGAAAGCCAAAGACAATAGAAAGTGAATCGGCCTACTTATCCTCTACGACTTTGCCTTCGACGTCTATTACGTTTTTGGGGTTATTGCGCTGGCTGGATTTAAAGCGGCGGGTCACAATATAGGAATTAAGCAGGAATAACGCTACCAGTATGCCTTCAATAGCCAGCCACTGGCTGGCCTTAAAAAAGAACTGGCCGAAAAATAAATTTAAGACTATTAACAAAGGCAACAGGCAACCGCTATAACTTATAAGCATATCTCTTAGAATTTCTCCCAGTGCAGCATTCCTCTAAGGCTTTTTTTAAAGCCAAGTTTAAAGTCAGACGGATCCGCCGGATACCCCAACGCGACCATACTAACCAGTTTAAGTTCCGGCGGGACGCCTAACAATGCCGCAACTTCCTCGCAATACGGCTTTTTATCCCCGGCTACCCAACAGGAGCCGATACCTAATGCCGCGGCAGCATTCAAGATATTCGTCGTAGCTGCGCAGCCATCCTCAAGATAATATTTGGTATCCGCGCAAAATACGACAATGCAGGCTTTAGCATAAGCCACAAACCTGGCGTTGTCGCCTAATTTGGCTATCTTACTAAAAATCCGGCTATCAGTAATTACGATGAATTCCCAGGGTTGTTCATTTCTGGCTGTAGGCGAAAAGCGCGCGACATCAATAATCTGTTTCAGGGCGTCTTTAGGTATCTCCCTATCCTGATAAGTGCGGATACTCCTTCTTTTTTTCAGTGTATCCAGTATATCCATTTTGCCCTCCCTGCTTCCTTATAATTATTTATTCTTAAGAAATTTTCTTACGGATTTCTTCCGGGATGGCTTTGGGCTTCAGATTCTTATCCACACAGACAAGGACGGTCTTGGCTTCGGTAAGAAGCTTTTTATGCTGATTATAAATCTGGTATTCAAAAATTATTTTTACCGCGGAAATTTTGCTTATTTTTGTCTGGATATCCAGGGTATCGCCGTAAACAGCCGAAGCCCGGTAGTCAATCTCCTGCCGGGCGACTACAAAGAAGACGCCTTGTTCGAATAATTCTTTCACCGGGCATCCTTTTTCGGCTAATAATTCTGTGCGCGCCTCTTCCAGGTATTTGAGGTAATTGGCGTAATAAACCACTCCGTAGCCGTCCGTATCGTGGTAATAAATTTTTATTTTCATTATTTATCCTTCAGTCAGGGACGGTTCTATGCTAAATGGCTATATGAATAGAACCGTCCCTATAACTTACGTATTATTATATAAGCTAACGCGGCTATAAACGCTGAACAGGGAATAGTGAGTATCCAGGCCCAGATAATATTGCCGGCCACCCCCCACCTGACGGCGCTCAGGCGCTTAATCGAACCTACGCCCATAATTGAGCCGGTAATCGTATGCGTGGTGCTTACCGGAACGCCTAATGCGGAAGAAACAAAGAGCATCGTTGCCGCGCCTGACTCTGCGCAAAAACCGTCAATGGGCTTGAGCTTGGCTACTTTCTGGCCCATGGTCTTGACAATGCGCCAGCCGCCGAATATCGTACCCAAAGCAATAGCGGCATGGCAGCTGATAACTATCCAGAGAGGGATATGGAATTTTTGCCCCAGGAGACCCGCGCTAAAAAGTAAACTCGCGATAATACCCATTGTCTTCTGGGCATCGTTTCCGCCGTGGCCCATACTGTAGAGAGCAGCAGATAAAAGCTGGCCTTTCCTGAAGAGATGGTCTACTTTTAGGGGGACACTCCTGTTAAAAGCCCGGTATACTACAAGGCCGAACAAAAGCCCAAGGACAAAACCGAGAATCGGAGAGATAAAAATAAAGGCGACTGTTTTAGCGATGCCCTGCCAGACCAGGGATCCTGCTCCGGCTTTAACCAGGGCTGACCCAACCATCCCGCCGATCAGCGCGTGCGATGAGCTCGTGGGCAGGCCAAAATACCAGGTAATAATATTCCAGCCGCAGGCGCCGATAAGCGTGCCGAAAATAATCCCGTTATCTATAATCGCTATGTCAATAATCCCCTTACCTATAGTATTGGCGACATGCAGGCCGAAAAAAAGAAAGGCGATGAAATTAAAAAAAGCCGCCCAGATAACTGCCAGGCGCGGGCTAAGCACGCGGGTCGAAACCACCGTAGCGATAGAATTAGCGGAATCATGAAAACCATTTAAGAAATCAAAAAATAAAGCCAGCGCGATCAGAAGAAGTATACCAAGGGTCATATTTTTTAAGCCTGTTTTACGATTATGGAATCTACCACGTGGGCAACGTCTTCGCAGATATCCAGGACAGTCTCGGCATCCTGATAAATCTCTTTCCACTTAATGACCGTAATCGGGTCTTTCTCCTTTTCGAAAAGTTCCGCGAGTACCTTATCGCGCATCTCGTCGCCCACATTCTCAAGGCGGTTAACCTCTACGCAGGCATCCGAAATAGACTTATAGTTTTTCATATTGCGCATCCCTTTTACCGCGCATTCTACCGCCCGCACCGACTCTTCAATTACCACGGCGAACTCCATAAGGTGTTTATCCACGCGCGTTATCTTATAAACCTTTAAACGGCTGACAATGGTATTAATCATATCAATGATATCATCCAGTTCCTTAGCCAGGTCGTGAATATCTTCGCGGTCAAAAGGAGTGATGAAGGTTTTATTCAACTGGTTAAATATGTCGTGCGTGGCTTCATCCCCCTGGTGCTCAATACTGCCGATCTTCTCAATTTCTTTTTCCTCTATGACGCCGTCTGAGACTATTTTCTTAAAATAAACCGCCGCGTCCAGCGCGTAGCCGACCTGCTTCTCAAACAACGCAAAAAAATCCGTCCCCTTGGGAAAAAATTTAGAAAGCATGGGTATCTCCTTTATTTTTAGTGATTATTTGCAGAGGGATTTATTATACCAAGATTTAAGAAATTTTAAAGCGAAAAATAGCAAGCGCCCCGCTTCCAGATAAAAAGTTTGCTTTAACGGATAAATTGGATATAATTAAGCTATGCATAATCTATCGGTACAGGAACACTACCAGCGCATCAGGACGATACTGATTATCGTCCTGGCTTTAAACTGGGGCGTTGCCTTAATCAAAATCATATACGGCTTATTGACCCGCTGCAGCAGTATCACCGCAGACGGCTTCCATTCATTATCCGACGGGGCATCTAACCTGATCGGCCTGGCCGGCATACATTTTGCCTGCCAGCCGGTGGACCAGGACCATCCTTACGGCCACCGTAAATATGAAACTTTTTTTTCCCTGGGCATTGCCGGCCTGCTCATTCTGGTTGCCTTAGGGCTGATCCACGGAAGCTTTGAGAGGCTGCGTAATCCGGTAACCCCTTTTATAGACATTAAAAGCTTCCTGATCATGGCCGTCACAATGGTCGTGAACTTCCTGGTGATGCGCTACGAACAAAAAAACGGAAGGTTTTTAAAGAGCGATATACTCTTATCCGACGCCCTGCACACAAGATCCGATATCTTCATTTCCTTTTCAGTTATCATTGCCCTGGCAGTCATAAAACTTGGCTTTCCTATCCTGGACCCGATTGCTACTATCGTCATTGCCCTTTTTATCGCGTATTCGGGATATGAGATTATAAAACACAGCTCCAGGATCCTCTGCGATACTGTCGCGATAGAAGACTCAAAGAAAATAGTGGATGTGGTTATGAGCATAAAAGGAGTGAAGGCCTGCCATAAAATAAGGACGCGCGGCAGGCCGGATGATATCCATGTAGACCTCCATGTCCAGGTTAAAAGAGACATGCATATGGATGAAGCGCACAAGATAAGTTTTGCGATTGAAGATGCCCTGAAGAAAAATATCCCGGAGATTACCGACGTAGTGGTGCATATGGAACCCAGGGATTAGCCTGGAAGTCAGTAAGGAATTTTGCCTTCAATAGCCCCTCCTCCCATTCTCCCTGTGGAGTAGAATCCCAGACAATACCTCCGCCGATTCCCATTTCGGCAGCCCCTTGATTAATTAAAAGCGTGCGGATAGGAATATTGAAAAACAAATCCTTATCAGGAGAAATATATCCGATAGCGCCGGTATAGATCTTTCGCTCCTCAAGTTCAAGCTCTCTTATAATTCCCATCGCGCGTATCTTGGGCGCTCCGGTGACTGAGCCGGACGGAAAAAGCGAAGCAAACAGCTTATAGAGATTGATATTTTTATCTACCTTGCCGGTTACGGTTGAGGTCATCTGATAGAGCTTGGTATATTTAGCCACTTCAAAAAGTTTCGGCGCCCGGATATTTACGCCCACCCTGCCCAGGTCATTCCTCAGCAAGTCGGCAATCATCACATTCTCCGCGCGGTTTTTCCTGTCGTATTGGAAACGCCAGCGGCTAAAAAAATCAGAGACCGGCTCAAGGCCGCGCTGCCAGGTGCCTTTCATGGGCTTGGTTACTGCGCTTTCCGCTATTTTCTTGATGAACATCTCCGGCGAGAGGGAAAGGATCTGGAAGAAACCCGTATCTATATACGCCGGATAAGGCACCGGCTGTTCCTTTAAGAGTGCGCTATACAAGGAAAAAGGCTCTCCGCTGAATTGGAATAATAACTTAATGCAATAGGTGATCTGATACACATCCCCTTTTTCAATATAGCTGCGTATAGCCCGGATATGGGAAGAATATTTATCCTGCGTGATATTTAAACGCAGGTCCTTCAGTCTGCCTTCAAGAGGTTGTTTTTTAAGATTTATATCTTGATGCAGGGGCGCTGTATAGACGCCCATATAGATAAGCGGGAAGCTGTAGGTTTTGTCTTCCCACAAATTCTCTTCGAAAGAATAACCCGCCTCATACGAGAGGAAACCGGCGACATAATATCCTGCCCGGAGCGCGGATTCGATCTTTTGGAAACAAGCGCTGAATTTCGCGGGGTTAAAACAAGAGATGATTGATTGCGGCTGCCGGAAGAAAAGAGGTTTTTTTTCGAACTGGATGAAGACTTTCATGGCCTTTAGCTTACGGTCTGGGTGTCCGTAAGATAAAGGACTAAAGGTCATGACCGTGCCCCTGAAGAAAATTTAAAAAGAGAGCTTCAGCTTTGTCCCTAAAACATTGGTTTCGCTCCAAATACCGAGGTTCTTGGTACTGCGCAGCATATAAAAGACCTCTGCGCTTATATTCCTGAACGGTTTAAAAGCCAAGCCGGCAAATAGCCTGTTCTCTCCCAGGTCGCCTTCCTTGAACCTGTAGAAGATCTCGTCGGCGACCATCGGCTGGATTGCGAGCCTGCTGAATTTCCAGGGGAACTTTATATCCAGTTTATTCCGGAACACGGTTGAATCGCCCTGATAATCCTTGTAACGGTATTCAAGGCGCATCCGGTTACTCAAACTGAACCCTGCAGGATTCCAAAACATAAAAGCGGTTAAGTAAGGATCGCTGCTGTCCTTGAATTTATCCTCTATCTTTTGCTTGATATAGCGGAAACCTGCTCCGAAATGAAAATAATCGTTCACCAGATAAATATAGCCTACATCGTAGTGCTGATAATAAAAGTCTCCGCCATTATTTCCCCAGCGGAACTCCTGCTCGACGCTCAACTTGGAATTCCTGGTTAATTTGCATTCCTCAAGGTCCGTATTCCATACCTGAAAATCGTGGTTATCGTACGCCCAGGCATTGATTACCGCTGTTAAAATCAGACTGACGATGATAAGGATTGTCTTTTTCATGTAGATTGATGCCGGCTATCTTATCGGTACTGGTAATGATTATAGGTAAGCAGCGCGATATCCGCAATGAATTTTTTTGCGGAAGCGGCGCTCTTATCCCTATGCTTGACTAAAATACAGATTAAAAAATCTCCCTTGCGGGTATAGACTATGCCCACATCATGGCAGATGCGCCTCTCTAAGCCGGTCTTATGAGCGATAAATGCCCCCTCCCTGGGAAGTTTTTTAGGGATACGGTCATTAATCTTCTGCTCCCCAAGCAATACCAGGCAGCGTTCGGATATTTCCTGGCTTAAGAAATCTTTATGGTAAAGCTTCTCCAGCAGAAAGGCCATATCCTGCGCCGTCGTATAATTCTCTTCGCCTCTTCTTCTTTCTTTAAAATCCATCATCTTACGCGCCAGATTTGTATTTTTTAAGCCCATCTTCTTAAAATACGCGTTTAAGTTATCAAAACCCAGGTAATCGATAAGGAGGTTGGTAGCGGTATTATCGCTCTGGGTAATCATGGGCTCCAGTAATTCTTCTACTGTAAAACGGGAACCGTTAGGCTTGTCCCCCAATACTTTTGAACCGGGGACCCTGTCTCTCCCTTTAAGGATTATCCTGTCTTTAAGGTTTACCCTGCCTTCGCGGGCAGCGTAAAAAAAAGAAAGCATGATGGGGATTTTAACCAGGCTTGCCGAGGGAAGGATATTTTCTTCATTATATGTTATATCCCAACCTGTATCCAGGTCTTTGATGACTATGCTGACTCTGCCCGGAAAACGCAGGGCTTTGTTTTTAATTTTCTTTTCCAGGACTAACCAGGTTTTTTTTCTTTTTTCCAGTATTTTTTTTGCCTGGTATCCCTTATATATCTTAGATGAAAAAAATAAACCGGCGCTGAGGAAACATAAAAAAGTTAGCAGGAGCAGTATTCTTGTTCTCACGGGTGCTGTTCGCTCATCAGCTCGTTTATGGTAACAAACCGGTAGCCTCTCTCCTTTAATTTTTTAACTAACCTGGGAATAGTCTTGACGGTCTGCTTGCGGTTTCCTCCTTCGGCGGTAAAAACCCCCCCGCTGTCATGAAACAGGATAATATCCCCGGGTTGGATGCGTTTTAAGATGTAAGCGGTAATCTGCTTATCGTGGAAAGTCACCCAGTCCTTGGAATTCAAGGACCACAACACAATCCTATACCCCATTTCTTCAATCTTTTTCTTTTCCCTGGAGAAAAGCCAGGCCTTAGGCGGCCGGAAATACCGTGGCACGACTCCTGTCACGTCCTTGATCGTGTCTTGCGCGTCCTTGATCTCCTTTTCCAGCTCATCCATCTTATAATAGATCAGGACATGGTGGTCATAGGTGTGGTTTTCTATTTCATGGCCTTCGGCTAAGACACGCCTGGCGATTTCAGGATACCTGCGCACATGGTCTCCCAGCATAAAAAAAGTAGCTTTGACTTGCGCCTCTTTAAGCTCGTCTAATACTTTAGGTGTCCATTCGGGACTGGGCCCGTCGTCAAAAGTGAGGGCGACGAGCTTCTCCGGCACCTTCGCGCGGTAGAGAGTACCTTTACGCACAAAGACCGCCTCGTCAAAAAATAAGGAGATGACAAAAAAGGCTGCGGCTAAAACTGCTATGCCTAGGAAAACCAAACTTATCTTCTTAAGAATATTTTTCATGGCTCTTTCGTTGCACATATTTTATGCGTAATCATCCGAATTTACAAGCGATTATTTTGCTTATGCCTGTTTAATCTTTTGCGAAGTTGGCGAGCCCTGCTGCAGACTGGATCCCTTCGGCGACCTCAGGGATAATGCCTTTGCGCGCGTATAGTGGATGGACTTTTTCTCTTATTAAAGGCAGCTTTACGGCAAATATAGCCGCTCCGATAATACAGCATAACCCGCCTAACAATAAAGTATGGGGAGCGCCGATTGAACTGGCCAGGCTTCCTGATAACAGGCTTCCGAAAGGAGCCATGCCCATAAAAGACATGGTATAAAGGCTCATTATCCTTCCGCGCTTATCCTCATCAACTATCGTCTGTAATAACGTATTGCTTGCGGCCATCTGGACCATCATCCCGAAACCGCTGCATAATAACAGCAGCATGGAAACCCAAAGCACCCGCGAAAAAGAAAAAGCAATGATGCCCAATCCAAAGAGCCCGGTAGCTAGAGCAATGACCTTATATAACCCCAGGATACTTTTCCTGGCGGCAAGATAAAGCGCGCCCATTAACGCGCCTAAGCCGCTGATTGCGACCATAAACCCGAGGGTATAAGGCCCTCCGTGAAAAATATCCCGGGCAAAAACCGGCATTAAAATCTGGTAAGGCACGCCCATCAGGCTGACTAAGGCAAGGAGCAGGAGGATTAATTTAATAGGCAGGAAATTAAAAGCATAACTAAAACCGTCTTTTAACTCCAAAACAATATGCCTTTTCTGCTGCCTTGCTTTTACAGCGGGAACCTTCAGCGCCAATAAAGAGGCGATAACCGGAATGTAGCTGACTGCATTCAAAAGAAAACATACCCCTTCGCCGACAGTTGCAATCAATATACCCGCTACGGAAGGGCCGATTAAGCGCGCCGCGTTGACCATGGAAGAATTTAAGGCAATGGCATTACCCAGGTCAGCCCTGTCTTCAATCAGCTCTACCGTAAACGCCTGGCGTATCGGTATATCAAAAGAATTAATGACTCCGAGCACGCAGCTTAAAACTATAATCTGCCAGACTTGGATATTTCCGGTCAGGATAAGCAGGGATAAAATCAACGCCTGTATTAATGCCAGGGCCTGGGTTATCACCAGCATCTTTCTGCGGTTATGCCTGTCCGCGAAAACCCCGGCAAACGGTGAAATCAAAAAAGTGGGGATTTGGCCGGCGAACCCGACGATGCCTAAGACAAAAGGAGAATTTGTCAAGCGATAGGCTAACCAGACTACGGCTACCTGCTGCATCCAGGTGCCGACTAAGGATATGCTCTGGCCGAAGAAAAATAAACGGTAATTCCTGTGCCGCAGCGCCCGCAATATAAGCGTAAGGTTATTCATATCTTAAGGCCTCAATGGGATCAAGTTTGGCCGCTTTTTGCGCCGGCCAGAGGCCAAAGACTATTCCCACCACCAGAGAAAAAGCCGTAGCCAGGATTATTGAAGACATGGAAACTCTTACCGACCATTTTGCCACCAGCGTGATTAATACCGCCGCTCCGCCGCCAAGCGCGATACCGGCTAAACCGCCGATAAATGACATCAATACCGCCTCAATCAGGAATTGCACCATAATATCCTTATTGTTGGCGCCGATGGCCTTGCGCAGGCCGATTTCCCGCGTGCGCTCGGTTACCGAAACCAGCATAATATTCATAATGCCTATGCCGCCGACTAAAAGCGAGATGGCTGCGATCGCGCCCAATAATAAAGACATCGTTTTGGTAGTAGAAGTAAGTGTTTTCTTAATATCAGCCATATTGAAAATCTGAAATGAATCTTTTTGTTCATCGGTGATCAAACGATGTTGTTTTATAATCAGGCCACTTACCTCTTCCTGCGCAGCGTCGGTTAGGTCAGCGCTTTTAGCCTCCACATAAATATGGTCAATATACTCCTTGCCTAAAACCCTGTACATCGCGGTAGTCACCGGAATCACAACAATATCATCCTGGTCGCGAAATCCGCCTCCGCCCTTAGCCGGCATGATCCCGATTACCTTGAAATTTATTAGGTTTATCTTGATGGCCGCGCCTATAGGATTATCCTCTCCAAAGAGTTCCTTCACTACAGTAGTACCAAGTAAGACTACCTTGCTGCGCATCCTTACTTCGTCTTCAGTAAAAAACCTACCCACTTCCGGAACAGCTGAACGCATTTCTGCATAATCTACTCCCACACCCTCTACCTGTGTATTCCAGTTAGTATTTCCGTAAACAATCTGAACTCTAGAAGCTACTGAAGGAGTAACTCTGTTTACCGAATCGAGTTTTTTAATGGCCGCTATATCTTGAAATGTAAAACGGGTAGTTGTGGCCTCCACAGAAACTCCTCCCGAACGTTGGGCTCCGTGCCTGACAATAAGCAGATTGGAACCCAATGAGGCTAATTGCTTTTCAATAGACTCTTTGGCGCCCTGGCCGATCGCGAGCATCGCGATGACCGCGGCTACGCCGATAAGTATGCCCAGTATGGATAAGAAGGCGCGCATTTTATGCGCGAGCATGGCAAAAACCGCCTGGCGCAGGTAATCCAGGAATTCTATGCCTCCTTTTATCCCTCTATTCGACTCTCTTAAGATATTTTTGATGAAGTCCTCCGGGATGCCGATAGCAGGAATTCCTGCTCCGGTAGAAATAACCTCGTCCGAAATAATTTCACCGTCGCGCATCTGGATTACTCTTCGGGCCTGGGCAGCAATCTCGCTTTCATGAGTAACCACAACTACGGTCTTGCCCCTCTGATTAAGCTCCTTTAAGACGGACATTATTTCTTCCCTGCTCTTTGAATCCAGGTTACCCGTAGGCTCATCCGCCAAAATTATCGGCGGGTCATTCACTAATGACCTGGCAATGGCTACCCTCTGCTGTTGTCCGCCGGACATCTCGTTTGGCCGGTGAGCAGCCCTGTCTCCCAGCCCCACCTCTCTAATCCTTTTTATCGCCTCTTCTTTCATATGCCTCCTGCCGGCATAGACCAGGGGAAGCTCGGCATTTTCCAGGGCAGTCATCCGCGGAAGCAAATGGAACTGCTGGAAGACAAAACCAACCAGCTGATTCCTAACTAAAGCTAATTCATGGTCGTTTAGTTTAGTCACGTCTTCGCCGCCCAGGAAATATTCTCCTGCATCCGGCCGGTCAAGCAACCCTAATACGTGCATCAGCGTAGACTTGCCTGAACCGGAAGCGCCCATAATCGCCACAAACTCCCCTGAGGCAATCTTTAGCGACACCTTGCGCAAGGCCTCTACCTTAACCTTGCCCATCTGGTAAGTCTTGGATAAATCTTTGACCTCTATCATTTTTCTTTATTTTTTAGTTTGCCCGCTTCTCCGGAAAGTCGGCATGAAGGGGTTGCTCCCTGAACTGCCGGCAGAAGGAAAAATATATTTCTTGGTCGTCACAATAATTGTATCTTCAGTAGTTACCCCGGAAAGTATCTCATAATTTTTGTCGTCAGTGACGCCTATTTTAACTACGCGTTTAGCCGGAATGTCGCTGCTATACTGTTTTACTAAACAATAAGTTTCGTCTTTTTCCTTACGCACCGCTTCCACCGGCAGGAGCAGGGCATCTTTCCTGCCTTCCGCTTTAAAATCTATTGTCGCGTTCATTCCCGAACGGAAAAACTCCGGGACGTCCTCCGGCAAAAGGTCAACTTTATAAATAGTCACGTTGTTCACTGTCTCGGATTCATAATAGATATGCTCTACGCTTGCCTTGATTTTTTTGTCCGGGTAGGCATCCAGGGTTACAATTGCTTCCTGGTTAAGCTTGATTCTGCCGATGTCGGTCTCATCAACCTGGGCGCGGACAATCAGATGGTCCGATAAAACAACGATCGCGTCGCTTGTCGTGACAATCTGCCCGGGTTGGGTCGTAGCGACGATAACTTCTCCGTCAATCGGGGATAAGAGAGATATGGGCTTGTAGACGCCCTCCCAATATTTTAACACTTTTTCTCCCTGGCCCTCGGCAGCGTCAAGAAGCGCAGCGCGTTCGGTAGAACTCATTACCGCTAAAAGCTGGCCGTCTTTTACCTTTTCGCCCTCTTTGACGGCGATGCTTTCTATGCGGCCGTTAACCGGAGGCTTTACTGCCAGCCGGTTTTTCGGCAGGACTGTCCCCGTGGTAGAGATAAAAGTCTGGATTGTGCCTATAGTGGGCTTGATTTCTTTGATTACCTGGCTGCCTGAATCTTTGCTCTGAACTTTAAAAATAACGAACGCCGCGATAGCCGCTATTAAAAAAACCCAGAAGATAATTTTAAATTTAATTTTTAGCATATTCTAACGTCTCTCCTTTCGCCTGGATCCACTTTGCCTCAGCTAATAAAGCGTTGGCCTGGGCATTTAAGTAAGCAGTCTTAGCCTGCACCCGGTTATCTTCAATAATCGTCCAGTTATCGTAAGTAATAAAACCTGTCGCGTACTCTGCCTGGGCTATTTTAGAACGTTCCTCGGTAGCAATCAGATTTTTGTATTGCACGCCTATCGCTTCAAGGGTATCCTGCAAGGCTACCCAGGCATTCTCCAGGGCGACAATCAGGGCGTCCCGCGTGCTTCTTTCATTTTCTTTAAGTTGATTTAAATAGGCTTGAGCCTGGGATACCTGCGCGATTCTTAATCCTCCCTCAAATATAGGCATAGATAAGCTAAGCCCCGCGTTCCAGTTATCGCCTTTAGGCAACCAATGC
>JAQUAP010000071.1 GCA_028687205.1 Candidatus Omnitrophota bacterium | reverse complement strand
GCTTTGCTTAAAGCCCTAGCTGATAATTTGTGCCATCCGTGTTTAAGTATCTTCTCCTCAAATTTAACCAGCTCCTGCATTTCTTTGATGAACCGCTTACCTATATAAGTCAGGCTGTAAAGCTCGTCTGTGCTTATACCTTTACGCAAGGCCTCGTACATCAGGAAGACGCGCTGGCTGGACGGATAGGCGAGTTTAGCTTTCAGCTCTTCCAGGGAGAGGGTATTAAAATCCCCGGCAAACCCTAATCCATACCTTCCGATTTCAAGGGAACGGATGGATTTCTGGAATGCTTCTTTGAATGTCTTGGCAATGCTCATTACCTCACCCACTGCTTTCATCTGCGTACCGAGCACGTCTTTTGCCTGACGGAATTTTTCAAAAGCCCAGCGGGCAAATTTAATCACAACATATTCTCCCCAGGGTTCATATTTTTCCAGCGTCCCTTTTCTCCAATAAGGGATCTCATCCAGCGCAAGGCCCGCTGCCAATTTAGTGGAGACGCGCGCGATGGGAAAACCGGTTGCCTTGGAAGCCAGGGCTGAAGAACGCGAAGTACGGGGATTGATTTCAATGGCGACCAGGCGGTCATCTTTTAAATTATGCGCAAACTGGATATTTGTGCCGCCCACAACCCCGATTGCCTCGACTATATTATAGGAAAGCTCCTGCATCCTCTTCTGTAATTTTTCAGGCACGGTCAGCATGGGCGCGACGCAGAAACTATCTCCGGTATGCACGCCCATCGCGTCGATATTTTCAATAAAGCAGACGGTGATTTTCTGGTTCTTTTCATCGCGCACTACTTCCAGTTCAAGCTCTTCCCATCCGATAACCGCTTCTTCAATAAGCACCTGGTGGATAAGGCTGGCGTTTAAGCCCCGGGTAGTTAATGTCCTTAGGTCTTCCTCATTATAAGCGATCCCGCCGCCTGTACCACCCAGCGTATAGGCAGGCCGGACTACTACGGGGTAATTCAATTTCTCCGCGACTTTTTGCGCTTCTTCAACCGAAAGGCAGATCTCGGAACGCGGCACAGGTATCCCGAGTTTTTTCATTGTATCCTTGAATGCCTCGCGGTCTTCTCCGCGCTCGATCGCGTCAGCCTTAACGCCGATAATCTTTACTTGATATTTATCCAATGCCCCCGCTTTATGCAAAGCAGAAGCCAGGTTCAATCCGGTCTGCCCGCCTAAATTCGGCAAGAGCGCGTCGGGCCTCTCCCTGGCGATAATCCTGGTAAGGCTCTCAACTGTAAGCGGTTCAATATAGGTGCGATCGGCCATACCGGGGTCGGTCATAATAGTTGCGGGATTTGAGTTCACCAAAACAACCTCATAGCCTTCCTCGCGCAGGGCCTTGCAGGCCTGGGTGCCGGAATAATCGAATTCGCAGGCCTGGCCGATGATGATGGGGCCGCTGCCGATAATCAGAATTTTTTTAATGTCTTTTCGCCTTGGCATCTTTTAACCTTTCTTTAAAAAAATAAGCAACCCTCTTGCGTTCCAGAGAGTTGCTTAGGAAAAACTTACTTTGTTTTGCTGCCGGATTCATTGCCCTACGCCCTTGTAGCGGTTTTAAATTATTCGTAGTATTGTATTAGGATTGTCTGCGTAAGTCAAGATTAATTTAGCGGTAAAATTTCTTACTTCCGTTCCCGGGGCGGTCAAATTTATACCGGCCTGTACTTTGATGCCTTTTCGGCTTATTCTGAAAGGCTGTCTTTGCGGATTCAACGAATTGTTCATGCGGGATATCCGGATGCTTGGATACGGGGAGAGTAGCCCGGATCATCTTTTCTATATCGCGGACATCGCTTTTCTGGTCAGGCGTGGCAAATGAAATCGCATGCCCCGGCTTTCCTGCCCGGGCTGTGCGGCCGATGCGGTGCACGTAGTTTTCCGCGTCTTCCGGAAGGTCATAATTAACCACCAGTTCTATGCCGGTTACATCAATGCCCCTTGAGGCAATATCGGTCGCAACCAGCACCTTATATCTTCCGGATTTAAATCCTTCTAAAGCTTCCCTTCTCTGGCCCAGGGAACGGTTAGAGTGGATTTCGGAAGCGCTATAGCCCATATCTCTAATTGAGCGCGTAATTTTCCTGGCGTTAAATTTAGTGCGGGAAAATAAAAGGACCGCGCCTTTATATTGCGCAAGCAGCTTGCTTAACAGCCGTAATTTTGCTTCTTTCTTGACGATAAATAATTCCTGGGTGACATGTTCTGCGGTTGTCCCGGAAGGGGCGATCTCTACGGAGACCGGAAGCTTCATATACTTAGCCGCTATCTCCATGATTTCTTTGGGGATCGTCGCCGAAAAGAGCATTGTCTGCCTGTCTTTAGGCAGGAAACGCAGGATTTTAGTAATCTGCGGGGAAAACCCCATATCCAGCATGCGGTCCGCCTCATCCAATACCAGCATGACTACCTGTTCCGGAATAAAATTCCATTGCCCCATATGGTCAATCAGCCTGCCGGGGGTAGCGATGACTATCCGGGGGTTTTTGCGTAAAGCGGTAACCTGCGGCTGCATCGGCGCCCCGCCGATAAGGCAGGCCGTCTTCATGCCGAAAGAATGGGCTAACTCCTGAAAGGCTTCGTCAATTTGAATAGCCAGCTCGCGGGTAGGCGCAAGGACAAGGCCCGTGCCTTTTTTTTGCGCCAGGAGCTGGACCATGGGTATGGCAAAAGAGTGCGTCTTGCCGGTCCCGGTCTGGGCGACCCCGATAATATCTTTACCCTGGATCGCCAGGGGGATCGCTTTTTGCTGTATCGGCGTCGGCGTTTTAAACTTTATGCGTTCTAAGATATCCAGTATCTTCGGGACAATACCTAAGCCATAAAAATTGCCGGCGCCATTTTTATGCTCGCCCGGCTCAACCTTATTAAACGCCCTGTGGCTCAACATCCCTTATGAACCAGCTTCTTATGTTCATCATCAACCAGACCAAGATGCACATGGCAGTATGACTCATGATTATAGATGCTCAGTATATGCTTACAGTGAGGAAATTTGCATTTCCTGCCCTTAAGCGAAGTCCTGATTTTTTTCATGATGCGCTTAGCTTATTCTTTGGCGATAGAGATGCTCACCGCGCGGGGGCCTTTGGGAGAATCTTCAATCTCAAACTCTACCTTATCTTCTTCCTTCAGGGAATCAAACTGCACGTTGACCAGGCCGCTCTGATGAAAAAATACTTCCCTTCCGTCGCTATCACTGATAAAACCGAATCCTCTTTCGCGTACGACTTTCTTGATCTTTCCTGTATGCATTACTTCCTCCTTTTGGTTTTTGCTACTATCTATGGATAAAAAAACCGTAAAGGTTAGTCGTCTCCTCTACGGTTCAAGATTTTCTAATCTTTGGTGTTCGGTGTTTAAACCTATTATACCTCTTATTTGAAAATAGTCAAAACAAATTTACGCTTAAAACCTATACCCCAAACCCACCCAGTAGATGAATTGTTTGGTATCGATGCTTTGGTCTCCGTCGTAAGCGGGATCGTGGCT
Source organism: Candidatus Omnitrophota bacterium (assembly GCA_028687205.1). Taxonomy (GTDB): domain Bacteria; phylum Omnitrophota; class Gorgyraeia; order Gygaellales; family Profunditerraquicolaceae; genus UBA6233. Next base: position 1,315 of record JAQUAP010000071.1, on the reverse strand, counting down.
TTCTGCCCAAGACAAGCCGTCTATCCTAATGAGAGCGACATCGGCACCCATGCTCGCTTTCCAGTTTTTCGTAAAGTTCCAGAACATGACCGCGTTACCCATAAACACATTAGGGTCTTTTTCATATTTACCGTAAGTAGTCCGGCTATGCAACACATGATTGTCTAAGTCCTGGGCATTGGCGTTAAAGGCATATTTTGCGTTCATCAAAATACCGAATTTGTCATTGCCCACATCCACCGCTAAGCCATAATAGGGCAGGCGATATTTAACCTTATACTCAAGGACTTGCTGGTCGCCGTAGCCGGCTTCAGTACCGCAGGTTTGGTATAACCCAAAGGCCTTATAGCCAAACCTTTCATAGCGGTAACCGAGCAAAACCCCTACCTTTATATTATCTGTTTTTTTATCCTCCCCTTTAGCTGCCTTACGGGTAAAAGAATATTTAAAAAAGTTGTAACGTAAGTTTACATCCCAGATAACTGCATTCATGCTGGAATTGGATTTAGTATCTGATATTAATTTTCCGCTTGTCCAATCCTTATCTTTCATATGCCACCCGGCGCTAGGGTCATCTACTAACGACCCCCAAAATTCCGAGTTTATCGAGAAATCTTTATAGCCCAGATTAATAATTCCTCCCCCCAGGTAGGCGCGAAAAGGAAACTCCAACTCGCTGGTGTGGTGATCCCAATCAAAAGAGTTTTGCCCGTAAATATAGCCGGTGCGCAAGCCAAGGTCCAGATAACCATCATTGGCTTTAAATGATTTAGTGAAGCCTTTGATTGCCCCCATCAAGCCGGTTGCTTCTTTTTCCGGCCCGGCGGTTTGCTTTTGGGAAGATAAATTTTTATTGAGCATCTCTGCCTGGTTGGCGGCATACAGACCCTGCCCTATGACACTACTGCCTAAATTACCCTCTATCGCATAAGTTGTTAAGGGCAGGCTTAAAAAAAGAACAAAAAATAAAGCTATCTTTTGCCTATCCATATTAAGTATTTTTTAATCCTCCTAAGAAAGGCGCCGGAGCTTGCGTCCGCTGTGCAGGTGCTGTTCTATCTCCTCCAGCGTATACCCTTTTGTCTCCGGGACAAAGAAATAACAATAGACGATCCCCGCAATAGAAATAAGCGCGAAGAGCCAAAAGGTCCCTGCCTTACCGAGCTTATCTGTCAGGGTCAGGAAGGTAGCGGCGACCAGCATATTAAAGCCCCAGTTAGCTACCGTAGCTAAACTCATCGCCCTGCCGCGCACCTTAAGCGGATAGATCTCAGCGATCATCAGCCAGAATATCGGCCCGAGGCTGATCGCGAAA
>JAQUAP010000014.1 GCA_028687205.1 Candidatus Omnitrophota bacterium | reverse complement strand
GGATTCTTTTGCCGTTACGAGGTCTGTCTGCTGCTGCACCAGGAAGTCATAACGATTCTTTAACTCATCATATTCTTCAATCGCGACCAGGTTCACTGTCCCGTAGGAATCTAATTTTTTCTTTAACTCGGCAATCTCCTGCCCCAGCGCGTTCGCGTCAATACCTTCCGTGATAACTTCCAGCGTTTCCAGGTCTGTTTTGTAAGCCTGCAGCATCCTCTCTTTTATCGCCGCGTATTTATAATCGCTGTCTTTATCCTGCATCTGCAATTCATAAAGCTTGTTTTTAAGCTCATCCAGCTCCTGCCTGTCGGCTTCGATCTTTGCCGTTACATCGCTTGAGCACTCGGAAACCCTGCCGTATTCTGTTTCCGCTTCTTTTAACAAAACGCTTTTAGTGGCAATAATCCTGGTGGCTTCGGCAGCTTTAAGCTCGCAGTCCTTAATCTCTACTTCAAGCGAGAGCATTTTCTGGGTTGCGTCTTCAAATTGTTTGACAGTATTGTCCAGGTTCGTTTTATCGCGGTTATAGGTATCCTCCAAAAGATTCAAGGTAGCCTCATCGGATACAATGCGCTTATTTAAAGACTCTAACTCTGTCTTTACCTGGGTAATCGCCACTAATAGCTCTTCCCTTGATTTACTGTTCGTCGAAACTCCCTCTTCCTCTTTAAGAATAGTGTCTTCGCAAAGCCGTTGAGCGTTATTTAACCCGGTTAGCGTATCTTTAGCCGCCTGGATATTTGACTCCAGGACAGCCAATTCTTTCTGGGTATCCGTAAGTTCCAGGACAATGATATCTTCTTCCTCTTTTACCTTATTAAACTGCTCTAATGTAGTCAGGCGCGAAGTTTCTTTATTCGCCAGGCAGATCTCCTGGCTGCGTAATTCTTCCTGTAAAGCCAAAACGGCCTTATTCAATTCTTCCAGGCCTGCTTCTTTAGCCTGTTTGCTATTTTTTAAGCTGCCGAGCTCCGCCTCAATCCGGGCAATCTTTTCATCAATTTTTCGTGTGTCTAATTCGATGGGTTTAGCCTCGCCGGTAAGCTTAAAATTAGCGGGCAGATAGGCTTTGTCCTCGTCGCTTAAGCTGCCGAAATCATTTACCTTGATTACCAGGCCGCTGGATTTTTCCGCGGGAAGCTTATCCAGGTAGACGACCGCATTCATGGTCTCGCTTATATCCAGGTATTTTGCCTTAAGTTTTTCTAAAAATTCTTTGTGCGACCCCAGGGTCAGCCTTTCCCGCTCCAGCTTTTCAATCTCCGCGTTAATGCTGCCTAAAGCCAGCTTTTCTTTTTCCAGTTCTGTCTTAGCGCCGGTAATTTTTTGCAGTAACTCCTCCACCGCCTTCTTGACCGTATCAACTTCCTGGGTGATTTTATTTAAGCTCTCTTCGGCGATGGCCTTTTCTTCGTAAACCTTGGCCTTATCGATCTCCAGCCTCTTTTTCCGCGCAAGGAATACCTGCTGCTGGGAAGTAAACTCGGAGATCTGGTTCCTGGCAGCCGATATTTTAACTGCCAGCTCCATAATCTCTTTTTTCAGGTTAACAACCTTGCTTAAGGCATTCTTTATATTTAGAGAGAGTAAATTAATCTGCTCCTCTTTTTCGGTTAAAACCAGGGACTTGGACTCGATAACGCTCTTTAACCCGCGGTATTCTTCTCTTTCTTTATTCAGCTTCTCCTCGTCAACGCTGAGCTTGGTTTTTAGTTCTGCCGATTGTTTCTCCAGGTATGTTTTAGCCGTTGCTAACTCCGTGATTTTTTCCTGGTTAAAGTTTATATGCTCCTTATTCCGGACAACCTGGTTCTCCATGGACATAAGCTCATTTTTGATTGACAGCATATTATCTTCCAGGGCCTTTAATTCGCTGGTGCGGCTGGCAATCTTAGTCTCCTGTTCATGAATGATTTTAAGCAGCGCTTCTTCGGCTGATTGCAGTTCTTTTAATTGGGCTATGACAGATTCTTTTTGTGCCAGGAGCTCATTCTTGGATAAGACTGCCTGGTTGATCTCTTTGTTTTTAAGCTCTTCGAAAACCTCTCTGTATTTACGCGCTTTATTGGCCTGGCGCTCAAGGCTGCCTATCTGGCGCTTGACCTCGGTGACAATATCATTAACGCGCAGTAAATTCTGCTCGGTCTCCTCTAATTTACGCGTGGTCTCCCTTTTCTGGGCTTTATATTTAGTAATCCCCGAAGCCTCATCAAAAACCAGGCGCCTGTCTTCAGGCCTGGAGCTTAAAACTAAATCAATCTTGCCCTGGGCAATAATAGAATAGCTTTCCGCGCCGACACCGGTGCCTAACAGCAGGTCCAGGATATCTTTTAAGCGCACCTGATTTTTATTTAAGAGGTACTCACTTTCTCCTGAACGGAATAATCTGCGGGTAATCGCGACCTCGTCATTATCAAAATTAAAAAAACGCGCCTGATTATCAAAAGTCAGGGTTACCTCAGCCATGCCTAACGGCTCCTTGGTATCCGTGCCGTTAAAGATGACATCGAGCATCTCTGAACCGCGCAAGGACTTGGCTGACTGCTCTCCCAGGACCCAGCGTATGGAATCAAAGATATTGGACTTGCCGCAACCGTTTGGGCCTACGACTGCCGTAATGCCCGGCTCAAAATGTAATGTAGTTTTGTTGCAGAAGGACTTAAAACCGACGAGCTCGAGTTTTTTAAAATACATGGCCGCTCCTTTAATGAGGTTGAGATTGGTTGTCTAACCAGGCATCGATCTTATCTTTTTTAAAACGCCACTGCCCGACAAGCTTAAGCGCCGGTATCTTATTGTGCTTTAGCCAGTCATAAATCGTCCGGCGGGTAACCTTCAGATAATCCGCTAAATCCTCTATCGTCATCAAACCGCTGTTGATCATTTTTACTCCCGATAGGGACGGTTCTATTCTATATGGCCGTTTAGCATAGAACCGTCCCTGAAAAATTATTAGTTGCATTATAAACAAAAAAATAAAATTTGTCAAGGAAAATCTTTACATTCTTTAACATATGCATACAAATATGATTGTTACGGTGCTAAATAATGCAAATTACACGCCATTACGCGTCTGTCTTGCCTTGTTCCTCGCTGGGACACTTGCTTGCTGGACTTCATCATATGCCCCTGCTTAAGAACCAAGCCAAGCCATCCGCTAAAGCTATATGTATAGCTATTTTGCCGAAGGGTATTATGGAGCGTGCATTAGAAATTTTTCGGCACGGCTATAGCTACGTGTGTGCAAGCCTGCCTGCCGGCAGGCAGGGCTTTACGGCGAACAGAGGAATTGCACCTAGCGTAAGTCCTTCCGGGAGTGAGCCGTAAACCGCAGCACACGGCGAAAAATTTCGCACGCGAACAATACCCTGAGAGCGAAATAGCTATAATTATAGACTATTGGGAATTACTGACGTAGGACTTCTTTGAATTTCTTGGTTAAGGCAGGAACGACTTGAAAAAGGTCTCCCACTATTCCGTAGGTAGCGACCTTAAATATCGGGGCTTCGGGGTCCTTATTAATCGCCACAATGATCTTGGAAGACTGCATTCCGACAAGGTGCTGGATCTGGCCGGAGATACCGCAGGCAATATAGATTTTCGGGGCAACAGTCCGCCCGGTCTGGCCTACCTGGTGCGAATAAGGCATCCAGCCGCTATCCACTGCCGCGCGCGAAGCGCCCACTGCCGCGCCTAAGACCTGGGCAAGTTCTTTCAAGATTGCAAAATTTTCCGGGCCGCCCATGCCGCGTCCGCCGGAAACAATGATATCCGCTTCGGATAAATTTACCAGTGCTTCAATTTCTTCTACGATATCCAGTAATTTCGTGCGCGAAAAATACAAAGAGCTGTCAAAGCTTTCCTTGATGATCTTGCCTTTGCGTTTTTTATCCGCAGGCATCGGCTGGAATACCTTATGCCTTACCGTAGCCATTTGCGGGCGGTAGTTCGGCGAGATGATCGTCGCCATAATATTTCCGCCGAATGCGGGCCGGGTCTGCAGCAGGATCTTTTTATCCGGGTCAATATCTAAACCGGTACAATCCGCGGTTAAGCCGGCTTTAATATTAATCGCCACCCGCGAAATCAGCGAACGGCCGATAGCCGTAGCCCCGCATAAAAGAATCTCGGGCTTATATTTTTTAACCAGCTCTACCAGGATATTCGTATACGGCTCATCCTGGAAATTAGTCAGCTCTGGAGCTTCTACTAAGTAGATGTTATCCGCGCCGCAAAAGATAAGCTCGTCCAGCTGGTCTTCTAATTTATTGCCGATTAATACGCCGCTAACCTGGCAATTTAACTTTTTAGCTAATTCCTGCGCCTTGCCTAAAAGCTCATACGAGACAGATTGCACCTTACCGTTCTTCTGCTCGATAAACACCCAGATGCCTTTATAATCCTTAATATCGGGAAGCTCGCATTTGGCAGGAGTTTTTTCCAGTAATATGGCTTTGAATTTACAGGCATCCTTACAGGCGCCGCAAAGCGTACACTTGTTCAGATCGATGATCGCTTTTTTATCCATTATGCGGATAGCGTCAAAAGGACAGGCCTTAACGCATAAGGTGCAGCCCGTGCATTTTTCAACAATAACCTGTATAGACACTAATTTACCTCGCTTCTTAATAATTCTACTACCTGGCTGGCGATTTCCGGGACCTCTCCTTTAAGTATCTGGCCGCCCACGCGCTGCGCAGGAGTAAAGATCTTGACCACCTGCGTCGGCGAGCCGCAAAGCCCGATATTCTGGGGGTCTAAATCCAGGTCTTTCTGCCCCCACACCGTAATTTTAGCGCTCTTGGCGCGCAGCATACCTTTTAACGACGGTATGCGCGGCTCATTGATCTCCTTAACTACGGTAAGCAGCGCAGGTAAAGGCGTTTCAATGATTTCATATCCTTCTTCCAGCATTCTTTCTACGCGCATTGATTTATCGGTCGCCTCTTCTACTTTTTTCACATAAGTTACCTGGGGGATATTTAAATGCGTGGATATTCCCGGCCCGACTTGCGCAGTATCGCCGTCAGATGCCTGTTTGCCGCAGATAATCAGATCAAAAGGCATAAGCTTTTTAATCGCGCCGGATAAAGTATAACTGGTCGCCCAGGTATCGCTTCCGGCAAACGCGCGGTCGCAGACCAAGACTCCCTCATCAGCGCCCATAGAGATTGCTTCACGCAAAGCTGCGTCTGCTTGTGGCGGCCCCATCGTCACGATGGTAACCTTACCGCCAAACCTCTCCTTAAGCCGCACACCCTCTTCAATCGCGTACATATCAAAAGGGTTGATAATGGATTTTACTCCCTCGCGGATAAGCGTATTGGTTTCAGGGTTTATCCTGACGCTGGTTGTCTCCGGGACCTGTTTTATGCAAACGATTATATTCATTTTTTTCAGTTCAGGGACGGTTCTCAAGCTAAAGCTAAAGTGTCCCTTTTTTAGGGGACAGTTTCCTCACGAGTTGAGAACCGTCCCTGATTTCTCTATTTAGCCATCTCTCTAATCAACTGCAAAGCAATAATATTGCGCTGCACCTGGTTGGTGCCTTCATAAATCTGGGTGATCTTGGCATCGCGCACATATTTTTCAATCGGGTAATCTTTCATATAGCCGTATCCGCCGAAAATCTGCAAGGCATCCACCGTTACCTTCATCGCTACATCCGAGGTATACATCTTCGCCATTGCGGATTCTTTAGAAACATCTTTTACTCCGGCGTCAATTGCCCTGGCGCAGGAATAGACCAAGGCCCTGGCTGCTTCCACTTCCGTAGCCATATCCGCGAGCATCCACTGGATACCCTGGAAACTGGAGATGGATTTTCCGAACTGCTGCCTTTCCTTGGCGTATTTTACCGCTAACTCGAGCGCGCCCTGCGCAATACCCAATGCTTGGGCAGCCACTCCCGGACGGGACATATCAAAGGTCTTCATGGTCACGATAAAACCCATCCCCTCCCTGGAAAGCAAGTTTTTAGCCGGGATTTTACAATCCGTAAAGATCAATTCGCGGGTTGAAGATGCGCGGATACCGAATTTATCCTCTTTTTTACCGAAAGTAAAACCAGGCGTGCCTTTTTCTACGATAAAGGCTGATGCGCCGCGCGCGCCTCTGCTTTTATCAGTCATAGCGATTACGCTATAAGTCTCGGCATCGCCGCCATTGGTAATAAAGTGCTTGAGGCCGTTTAAAATGTAATAATCGCCTTCTTTTCTGGCGGTGGTCTTAATCGCTGAAGCATCAGAGCCGGCTTCGGGTTCAGTAATGGCGAAAGCAGCGACTTTTTTCCCGCTGGCCAAATCCGGCAGGTATTTCTTCTTCTGCTCTTCGTTACCGAATAAGACAATCGGGAAAGTGCCTAATGCCGAGGCAGCATAGCAGACCGCGATACCGCCGCAGGCGCGCGAAAGCTCTTCGGTAGCCAGGCAAAGATTCATGATATTAACGCACATCCCGCCGTACTCCTCGGGGATAAATAGCCGAAAAAGGTCGGATTCGGCAATCACCTTGATGACCTCCCAGGGGTATTCTTCGCTGATGTCGTATTTTGCCGCTACCGGGCGCACCTTTTCTTCGGCGATCTTATGCGCCAGCTCTTTAATCATCTTCTGTTCATCGGTCAATAAATAATCCATCTTTGCTTACCTCCTGTTCAAATAATGGGGACGTTTTTATTTTTTAGAAACAGAGGACGAAAAAATAGAAACGTCCCCATTATTTTATTGATTGTAAAATTATAACATAAAAAAATTATTTTACAATGATTTTACCAGGGCGATCTCCTTACAATCGGGGAATTTGCAGCAGTTAATGCATTCTGCCCAAATCTTATGCGGAAGGCTCTCGTGTTTAACGCGTTTAAACCCGAACTGCTTAAAATATTCCGGCTTATAGGTGAGCACAAATACTTTTTTGGCGCCTAAATTATCTGCTTCCTCTAAACAAATATCCACTAATTCCCTGCCGATGCCCTTACCCTGGTATTTTTTGGCTACTGCCAGGGATTTAACTTCCGCTAAAGTATCCCAGGAAATATGCAGGGCGCAGCACCCCACGACCCTGCCCTTTTCTTCAACCACCCAGAAATCCCGGATATTTTCATATAGCTCATTAAGCGAACGGCTGAGCATGATATTCTTGCGCGCAAAAGCATTAATCAGCTCCTGGATCTGCTTTATATCTTTAATGTTTGCCTTGCGGATCATTTTATTTCCGTCCCTTTGGCGACAACCACTATCCCTGATTCACTCACGAAAAACTTCTTTTTATCTTCCGCTAAATCGTAGCCAATAACCACCCCCTGCGGGATATTCACGTCTTTATCAATGATCGCCCGCTTGACTTTGGCGTAACGGCTGACATTTACCCCTTCCATTAAAATTGAATCATAAACCTCGGAAAAACTATTGACCCGCACATTCGGCGAAAGGATCGAGCGCTGCACCTTGCCTCCGGAAACAACGCAGCCGCCGGAGACTATGGAATCAAGGACCAAACCGATCCTACCGGCAATTTCTTCTCCTGAATGCACGGTCTTGGCCGGAGCAAACTGCTCCTGGAATGTCCTGATCGGCCATTCCTTATCATACATATTAAAAACCGGCGAGGCCTGGATCAAATCCATATTTGCCTCGTAATAAGCGTCAATCGTCCCGATATCCCGCCAATACTGCGGCCCCTTATTTTCACTGGTAAAATCATAAGCTACGACCTTAAGGCCTTTCTTCAGCATCTGCGGGATGATATCCTTGCCAAAATCATGGCTGGAGCCGGTTTTCTTGGCATCCTCATGCAGTTCTTCTTCAATAACCGGATGCTTAAAAACATAGATGCCCATGGAAGCGTATATTTTATCCGGCTTTCCGGGTATAGTTTTGGGAGATTTGGGTTTTTCCTGAAACCCGCTCACCTTATTGGAGCTATTCACTTCCACTACGCCAAAATGGGTAGATTTTTCTTTGTCTACTTCTACCACTCCGACCGTAAGGTCAGCGTCGTTATCGCGGTGAAAATCTATCATATTATAATAATTCATCTTGTAAACATGGTCACCGGCTAAGATCAGGACTTCATCAGGCTTATCCATCTCCAAAGTATAGAGGTTCTGGTAGATGGCGTCAGCTGTCCCCAGATACCAGGAATCTCCCACTCTCTGCTGCGCGGGAAGTAATTCTATAAATTGAGCCAGCTCCGAAGGCAGGAAATTCCAGCCTAAGCGGATATGCCGCTGAAGCGAAGATGATTTATACTGGGTCAGGATATAAATCCTGCGTAACCCGGAATTAATACAGTTACTCAAAGTAAAATCAATAATCCGGTATATACCGCCGAAAGGGACTGCGGGCTTAGTCCTGTCCTTAGTTAAAGGAAGCAGCCGCTCTCCTTTTCCGCCGGCCATAATAAAAGTTAAAACCTTGCGCATCATTTTAAGAATGCTCCGATTATACCGTGCCTGACCATCATTACGGCAATGGCTGCCAGTAATATATACATAATTTTGGAGAATGCCCGCGTGCCGCTGGGGCCCACAAATTTCATAATTACATCTGCCTTAACCAGGGTCAGCCAGACAAAAAGCATATTTAATACTAACGAGACTAAGGTGGGTATAAGCCCGAAGCTGTTCATCATCATTAAGGTGGTCGTCAGCACTGCCGGGCCGGTGATTAAGGGGGTACCTAAAGGAAAGACGCCTAAGCCCTGCTCGTGGGTATGGACGAAGCTGTCTTTTTGGGCTCCGGGAAAGAGTAAGCGCACGGAAAGGACAAATAGCAAAAGGCCGCCGGCGATCTGGAAATCCGGGACAGTGACGCCTAAAAGTGAAAAGACCCATTTGCCGATAAAGATAAAGATAATGGCAACGACGGTGGCGGTAACCACGGCGTCCAGAATTATACTATTCTTCTGCCTTACGGAGGTGCCGTGGACCAGGGACAGGAATACGGGAATCGTGGCAATGGCGTCTATGGCCACAAACAGCGGGATAAACGCTAATATATAGGGCTTAAGCATTTCCATCATAGCTTTAAATTATACTACCTAAATCCCGCAGCTTCAAGCATTTATTTATGCGCGGGTCCTGTCTTGGACTGTTTCTCGCGGGGACGCTTGTTTTGCCCCAGCGCGGCAAAACTTACGCTCGGTTCGGCTGCGTCGCTCTCACTGGTCTCTGTATAGCGGGTGAACCGTGCCCGCTCCTTGCCTCAACGCCCCGCTACGAAACCAGTCCAAGCCACCCGCGCTATAAACAAAAAAATCCCAAGTCATCTTTGAACTCAGGATATAGAATAAAACCATTTTTTATCTTATTGAGAAACTAATTAAACAATGGCTTACCATCAATACTAACAAACCAATTATTTACTTTCCAGAGTATCAATTCGTCAATAATACTACACTTCCAAACAAGATTTTTATTAAGTTCCCAATGGAATAAACGTCCCTTCGAATATTCTTTTTCTATAAATTCTGCAACAGCAAGATTAAGAAATACAAGCATAAACAATCCTAAATAAGCACTCGATAATTCTTTACTATCTTTGTATAAGACTACCCGCACCGTTGATTTATTCTTTGATTTATTGAATTTAACAAAATTATTTGCGAAGGTCCAGAAATGACTATGAGATATTCTAGACAAATGACCATAAAGTAATCCAAGAAAATCAAACGAATTTTTAAGCTCTGCTATACAACTATTAGCTTTTAATTTACCTATATGTTGAATATTAATTTTATCTTTTGAAATCTTAAAAGCTAAAGAGATACGTTCCAGAAGGAATCTCATCAAAACTGAAGCTTCTTCTAAATTATTATCATCTAAAGTATCTACTATAACTTCACAGGTATTTATATTCTTGTTGATCAATAAAGCTGCAGATAATATTGAAAAATCTTTACCTCTAACTGTGTATACGTACTCGATAACTTTACGAGTTTTTAATGAACATTGTTCAGTTTCTCTTCTTATCTCTTTAACGGCATCGGCTATTCTTTTCATTAGAATACATCATAGAGATTTAGTGCATTATAGTCTATTTTCTTTCTTATTCTACGCCTGTTCCTTGCCCTGTCAATTCTAAAGATGACCTATAAGATTTTATGGGGGAGGCGTGTCAATGAAAAAGGCGACGTTGCCGTCGCCTTTTCCCTCGTAGCATAAATGACTCTCCACCTATTAAAAGTATAGCTAATCCAAGTAGCGCTGTCAAGTAAAATAGCGGAGCACAGCAAACAAAAAAGGCGCTGATTGTTCCAGCGCCTTTTCCTCGTAGCACAAACGTTCTTCTCCAACTAAGTATTAATAGTATATACGATATAAAGGATTCTGTCAATAATAGCTCTATATTACTTACGAGCAAAACCCTTAATTTTCTTCCTTACGCTAGGGATACCCATCAGTTGCCGTATTGCACTAAAAATATCCGATATCTCTTTGTCGTGGTTTTGAATCTTTCTTTCAAGGTCATTTAATTTATACAACAATTCTTTATGCGCAGACATCATTTCGCGGAGTTTTACGAATGTTTTTACGATAATGATGCTCATTTTTATTGCTCTTTGGCTATTCAAAACACTGGCTAACATTGCCACCCCATGCTCGGTAAAAGCATACGGCAAGGCGTAGGAATGTTTCATTGTTTCGAACTGGTGCCAAATTGGCACCAGTTCATCTTTCTCCCCCTTTGTGAGCCTGAACATAAATTCTTCGGGAAATCTCTGGATATTCCGCTTTACTTGCCTATTCAATTGCTTGGTTTGAACCCCAAATAACTCAGCAAGATCACTGTCTAACATAACTTTCTGCCCTCTAATAATAAATATTTTCTTAGCTATTGTTTCTTGGGGCATTAGCTCTTTCATAATACCTGCCTCCTTTCTTTGAGGTTCCAAATTGAAACCTCAGCTCTACCTGAATAGACGCGGGAAGCGATGGAATCTAATTGAGTATTTATCAAAGATTAGTAGCGGGTGGCGAGGCGGCCTTCGGCAGGGAGATAGTATAATTGAGCACGCCTGAAAGCATAGCTACGCCTTCTTGAGTAAAAGCATAGACATTTTTAGAGAATTTTAAGGATATCACAAATTGTGATATCCTATTAATCTCCTCACGAGTCAAAATAAACATAAAATCTTCCGGAAAACGAGACCGATTTCTTCTAACTGCTTGATTTAACACTCTCGTTTCGACTGCATAAAGTTTTGCCAAATTCCTATCCAACATTATCTTTTTCCCCCGAATTTCTAATATCTTAGCTGCGATTGTATCAACAACTATTCCATTAGCCATATTTAGCCTCCCTTCTACCCAAATAGACGTAAGGAGTGGCTAAACCTAACAAACAAAAAAAGGCGTTGATTACTCAACGCCTTTTCCCTCGTAGCATAAATGCTTCCTCTCTAACGAAGGTGATTAAAGTATACGTTAAACTTTATTCAATATCAATAAATTAAGTTTAGTCCATTTCTTTATTCGTTTTTTGAGGGCGATTATGTCATTTTGAACCAATTGAACATTCGCCATTCTTACGTTTGCCGGTAAATTTATATTTTGCTCATAAAGTATTTTCGTATTCTCCAATTGCCTTAGTCGATACCATAGTGGGTCAAATGGCCTTTCATCTATTCGCTTTAAGAGCTTTTTAATTTTCTTATTCATCTTACGCCTGCGCAACCCTGTGCAGGATTTCGGAAATAAGCGTTTGGTATTTGACACCGGCTTTGTGGGCCTTTTGTTTAATGGCTTTCAGGTCATCGCCATTAATGCGCATATTTAAAACCATCTCTTTTTTCTTACGCTCAAGGGCAACTACGATTGCGTCGTATAATGGTCCTCTAACTGGGACAAACTCTTCGGCATGATCCTCAATCCACTGTTCTTCTTTAGTCAATTTAAACTTTTTGTAAAAATCACCTTTCTTTTTCATAAGATTATCCTTTCTTATAAAGTTTTCTAAATTTACGGCTGGGATAGAGTGTTTTTAAGAATGCTCTTGCATTTTCCAACACAAACGGAACTGCCCAAGCATAGCCTTTATATTCATATACTAAAATTTTTTGATTATTACGCTTGGGGTGGTCATGTAAGTCAAGAAACTTAGCTCTAACAATTTCTTCAAAAGAAACACCGCGCGTAAACTTTAAATGAATACTCTTTAGTTTATTCCACCTTATTTCTTTAACTAATGTTCCTGCATATTCTAAGTATATACAATTGTATATACTTATTTTCCCTTTGTCAAGGTCTTTTTTGTCCATAGCTTGTCTCCTCTCTACCCCAATAGACGCAGGAGAAAGCTAAATCTAACTGTAATTTTTAGCGGAATTTAATCGATTTTTTTGATTAAAGGCAGGCAGAGGAAACTGGTTACTGCGGAAACAATAATCAGCCATTTCAGGCCAACGATAGGCAATAAGAATGCGCCGGAAAGATTGCTGGTTACAAGCGCCAGGTTACTGATGCTGCATAGGAGCGCAAAAGAAGTTGCTTCCAGCCCGGGGATTGATTTCCTGGCCATAAAATCCATAACCATGATAAAAATAAACATCCCTAAAAAGCTGTAGAATACATCATAAATTATAGCGGTGACCGGCGTGTAATAAAGGTAGCTCAAAGTAGTGACTGCGCCCAAAAATACCGACCAGAAAAGCCATTTCTTGATATTTATCCGGGTGCTGAACCGGTAATATAAGAGCGCGCCGATAATCCCGAAGACCGTGCTGATTGTCCCCAGGGCGCCGATCCAGAGCTTGCCCCACCTAAATGCGTCCCGCTGGATGAAAAATAACGGCGTGCCGAAAGACGGTGAATAGCGGTATAAAAAGATAAATAAAGCGACGATAAGCAGGTTTTTATTGGTAAACAGCTTTTTTAAATCAATTGCCAGGGTAGAGGCTGCCTTCTCTACGGTCATATAATCTTCTTCTTGATAAAAATATGCCGGTATCCCAACCAGCAGGTACATCGGGGCAAGCATTAAATATCCTGCCTGGTACCCCCATTTCTCGGCAATGTATCCTCCTCCTATTCCCGTGAGTATGCCGGCTAATGATATGGAGATCCACTGCACGCTTTGAATTTTGCCTGTAGCCTGGAATTTCTTACCCTCTACGCACATAATCCCGTCTACCGCTACATCACGCAAAGCCGCATTGGCGGAATTAAGCATCAATATTACAATCAGGACAAAAACCGGCAGTTGCAGAAGCCCGATGATTAAAACTAAGGTTACGTCAAAGGCGAGGGCGATAAAAATCCAGATCCTTTTATTAAAAAAATGGTCGATGACATACCCGATCAGCGGCTTGACAAGCCAGGCGAGCATAACGACGCTGGAAATCACCATTATCTTTTCGGGGGAAAAAAGGAGTGTCTCTTTGAAGTAATAAAATAAACCCTGGGAGGGAAGGCCTTCTATGCCTTGCGTGAAGTAGACGGTACTGCTTAAAACAAATATCCAGAATAAATTTTTATTTCTGATCGGCTTTAGGGGTTTCCTGCGCGGCTTGCTGGCTCGCTGCAGGCGGTGGTGTAGTAGCCGCTGCCGGTGCCTTGGCTGCAGCCGCAGCTTGCGGCTTAACATTGGCAAGCAGGGATTTACTCTGCCTTACCGCGATAATCGCCAGGCTTAGGCAGGTAAAAAAGAATACGATTGAAAGCACGGTGGTTGTCCGGGTAAGAAAGGCATTGGTCTTGGTGCCGAACATGGATTCAACTCCCGCAAAGCTCTCGACCAGCCCGCTTCCCCTGCCGCGCTGGATTAAAACCAGGGTAATCAATAAAATGCACACCATCACGTGAAGAATAATCAGTAAAACCGTCATTTAATCACCTCTGCAGCTTTTTTGACAATCTCGGCGAAACTGGCGACCTGGAGGCTTGCTCCTCCCACCAGCGCTCCGTCGATGTCAGGCTGTCGCATCAGCGCGCTTATATTTTCCGGCTTAACGCTCCCGCCGTATTGTATCCTCACCTGTGCCGCCGCTTCTTTACCATAAAGTTTACCCAGCAATTCTCTTATATACTTATGCGCTTCCTGCGCCTGTTCCGGGGTAGCGGTCTTACCTGTCCCGATAGCCCAGACCGGCTCATAGGCAATCACGATCTTTAAGAGATCTTCTTTATTCAGGCCATCCAGCCCGTTACGCACATGGTCTTCCAATACTTTAAAGGTTTCCCTGGCTTCCCTTTGTTTTAATGTCTCGCCCACGCAGACAATCGGTGTCAGCGCGTTAGCCAGGGCCGCCTTGATCTTTTTATTTACGCTCTCATTGGTCTCCCCGAAAAATTGCCTACGCTCAGAGTGGCCGATAATGACAAAAGTGCAGCCGGCATCTTTAAGCATCTTTGCGGAAACCTCGCCGGTAAAAGCGCCTTCATCCTGCCAGTAAAGGTCCTGCGCGCCAAGCATAATATCCGACTCGGCAACCACTTCCGCAACTTCGCTCAAGGCGGTAAACGCGGGGCAAAGCACAATATCAATCCCCGGGTTATCTAATTTAAAGAGCTCGCGCTTGATGCCATTACTCAATTCAATGGCTTCCTTGATGGTTTTATACATCTTCCAGTTTCCGGCAATAATGGTTTTTCTCATTTATCACTCAAAGCTGCTACGCCAGGCAAGGTTTTGCCTTCCAGGTATTCCAGGCTTGCTCCGCCTCCGGTTGAAATATGGGTCATCTTATTTTCTAATTTAAATTTCGCGATTGCCGCTGCCGTGTCGCCCCCGCCGATGATCGTGACTGCTTTAAGGCCGGCGATAAATTCCGCCACTTCCTCTGTGCCCTTACTGAAAGCATCCATTTCAAAGATGCCTAACGGCCCGTTCCAGACAATGGTCTTAGCGGATTTTAATTTGTCTTCAAATAATTTAATGGTTTCAGGGCCGATATCTACGGCAATCTTACCTTCGGGGACCTCTTCGCCGACAACCTGAAATTCAGCGTTCGCGTCAATCGTTTCAACGACGACGTTATCTACCGGCAGCACTATCTCTTTGCCGAGGCTTTTGGCTTTTTCCAAAAGGGATTTGGCTAAATCCAGCTTATCCTTCTCTAACTTGGAATTCCCGATTGCTTTACCCTGGGCCTTTAAAAACGTGTAAGCCATCCCGCCGCCCACGATAATGGCATCGGCTTTGGGAAGCAGATTTTCAATCATCCCGATTTTATCCGAGACTTTCGCCCCGCCTAAAATAACCATAAATGGTTTTTGCGGATTTTGCACGGCATTACCCAAATATTGTATCTCTTTTTCCAGGAGAAAACCAGCGGCGGATTTTAAGTAATGCGCCACCTCTTCGGTTGAGGCATGCGCGCGGTGCGCGGTCCCAAAGGCGTCATTTACAAAAACATCGGCCAGGCCTGCCAGCTGTTTGGCAAAGCCAGCGTCATTTGCCTCTTCTTCAGCGTGAAAGCGTAAATTTTCCAGTAAAATTACCTTTTCTTTCGCGGCAGCTATCTCTTTTTTAATATTCTCGCCTATGCAATCATTTAAAAATAAGACATCCTGCCCCAAAAGCTCTTCTAAGCGCGCTGCCACCGGTTTTAAGCTGTATTTAGCCACAACCTTGCCATCCGGCCTGCCTAAATGGCTCATTAATACCAGCTTCTTTACCCCCTGCTCCAGAATATACTTTATCGTAGGCAGGGTCGCGCGTATGCGCGTATCATCGGTAATATTTAAAGCAGCATCCTGCGGCACGTTGAAATCCGCGCGCATTAATACTGTTTTCCCTTTAAAGTCAAGGTCTTTAACCGTTAACTTGGCCATCTTTACTGCTTCTCCTTAAAAATAGAGGTATAATATATATTAAATATCTCTGTCTGTCAACTTATTTTAAAAAACAGGGACGGTTCTATTCTTTGTGGCCATTTAGCATAGAACCGTCCCTACCCTGTAGCATAAGTACCAGCAGGCTGCTCAGCTTTAAAATAAGCAGCAGCAGGCAGGTATTGAAGAAGCCTAAAATAGGTAAAAATACCACTCCGGCGGATACCCCGGCTAGCCAGCCGCCGATAAGGTCGCTGGCATAGAGTATACCCGAGGCACTGCCCGCACTGTCCTGTTCAGCCAGGTAGATCTTTCCGGCCAAAGGGAATTCCAGGCCCATCAGTAACCCCGGAATAAAAAGTAAAATATAGAAAATCGGTATCCCCGGGCCTGCGCCAGCGCCAAAACCCGCGATCACCAACCCTAAGACTAAAGAAAACACGGCGATTAACGCTTCCAGGTTAATTAAACGCCTCCGCTTATGTTTAATTTGCTTAAGGTTTAGCGTAATCAGAATGCTTCCTGCCGCAATCCCCGCCATAAATACCGCGGTCAACAGGCTGATTTTTTGATACAGGTAACCGTAAAACACCTGGTAAGCGAAGATTAAAAGCAGGCTGGCCGTCATCCCGAAAAAACCGGTCGTAAAAATAGCGTAGCTGACAGGGATTTTCAGGTTCCTCCTGCTTTTACGCCTGAAAATCAGCGCTAAAGTAACCAGTAATACCGCCAAGGAGATTAATTTCAGGTTCAGGTGATGAAAATAATTAAAGACGCGGCTGAAGCGCGGAGAAAATTTATTATTCGTAATCTTTAAGTTTTCATAAACCGCTACAGGCCGCAGGTCCCGGTTCAACTCTTGCGTCGCAGGCTCCAGTTCCCGGTTAAACCAATTCACCCATTTTTGGCTTAAGCGGTATTCCAGGTAAGCCGGGATAAGCAGCCCGACGGGAATATGTTCCTTGGTTAACCGCTCAGAAATCAGGCTTGCGTTAACCTGCGTAATCCGGTTTGAGTCAGAGGCAATAAATATATTGTAATCTCCCGGGATGACGCGCACATATTTATAAACCGCCTTCAGGCTGTTGAATACGCTGCTGTTTAAATCCCTTAATTCCCGGCTCATATAAGTTAACGAACCCGGCATCCACAACGCAATTAGCCCGCCGGGCTTTAATCTTTTTTGGGTTAAGGCGAAAAATTCTTGCGTAAAAAAACGGTTAAATGACAAATCCGCCTGGCTGGATAAGCCGATTAAAATCACGTCATAATGCCTGGCGCTGGTTTTTAAAAACAAGCGCGGGTCGGTATGAATAATATTTAACCGTCGATCGCCGAACTCTGCTTCGCTTAAGGGCGTAGGATATTTTTTAAGCATCCTGATAAGCAGCGGGTCAATCTCAACATAATCCAGGCGAACAATAGGATACTTAAGCGCTTGCCGGATTAAACCGCCTATGCCGCTGCCGGCAACCAGGAGATCAGCCGGCGCTTCATGAAAGAGCAGTGGAAGGTTCCCGAATTCTTCCGTGAATTGCCGGTCGGGAAAGGGCGTAGTAATCACCGGGATGCCGTTATAAAAGAAGGTATACTGCTGCATTTTTCTGGTTACGCAGATATTGGCGTAATGGGAATTACGGTATTCTAAAACCTCCTGCGCCCCCCATTGTTTTTTAATGGATGATTCCTGTAAATAGTTTGCCAGGGGGTTAACAAATAAAATAAACAGCAAGGCAACCAGGCCTAAAGAAACATACCTTATTTTTTGGGCAGGGATAAAGAGCGCGGCTAAAGCGAGATTTAAAAAAGAAATGATTAAGACTGTTTGGAATGAATTTAAACGCGGGATAAATAAATACGCTAAAATAATCCCGCCGCTGATCGTCCCGAGCATCTCCCAGGTGTATATCTTGCCGATGGCATCTTCCCTCTTCCCCGGCATTAAAGAATATACTTTGCACCCGGAGCTGAACAACGCGCCGTGCAGGAAAGCAAACGGCAGGTTTACGGCCAGCGAAGAAATAAAAATGGTGCTTAAAGATACTGCCTCGCTAAAAGGTATGCCGATAACCCCTTTAAAAACACGCGCCAGGTAAACACTAAAAGGCAAAATCAAGGAAAACAGGATATTTAAAGCAATAAATACGTTTAATTTATTTTTAACCCGTTCGATAACCCTGCCGGCGATAAAGACGCCGAGGGCTTCCAGCAACACCCAGTTAGCTAAAATAACTCCGATGGTCAACTCATTGCCGTAGAAATTAACCAGCAGCTCGCGCAAGACAATAATTTGCGCGACAATACCGCTTAAGCCGATAATAAAGATTGTGGCAAGGAAGGTCATCTTAAAAAATAGGAACAAAAATAAAGGGGACGTTTCAATTTTTATAGAAACGTCCCCTTTATTTTAAATTCTTACAGGCCTTTTTTTACGATATACTCGCACAGGTCAACCACCCTGTTGGAATAACCCCATTCATTGTCATACCAGGAGAGCACCTTCACGAAATCATCCTGAATAACTTTAGTGCTTAAGGCATCCACGATGGAGCTTAAGGCGCAGTGATTAAAATCAACCGAGACTACCGGGTCATCTGTAATCCCGAGGATACCCTTCATCCTGCCTTCGGATGCCTCTTTCATCGCGGCGTTAATATCCTGGGGAGTAACTTTTTTTCCTAACAGGCAGGTCAGGTCCACGACTGAAACATTAGGGACAGGGACGCGCATTGAAAAACCGTCCAGTTTTCCTTTTAGCTCCGGGATAACCAATGAAAGTGCCTTGGCTGCACCGGTAGAAGTCGGAATCATCGATATAGCGGCTGCGCGGGCGCGGCGCGGGTCGGAATGCGCCATATCCTGCACTCTCTGGTCATTGGTATAAGCATGGATTGTCGTCATTAAGCCCTTAGTGATTCCCCACTTATCATTTAATACCTTGGCTATCGGCGCCAGGCAGTTAGTGGTGCAGGAGGCATTGGATAAGACATTATGATTTTTAGGGTCATACTTATCTTCGTTAACGCCCATGACAATAGTAATATCCTCGCCTTCGGCCGGAGCCGAAATTATAACCTTCTTTGCCCCGCCTTTAGTGATATGATTTTCAGCGCCCTTGACTTCTTTGCCTTTTTTATTTATCCCGTCTTTCTTAATGGTGAATAAACCGGTAGATTCAATGACGAGCTCTACGCCTAAATCCTTCCAGGGCAACTCCGTTGGGTCTTTTTTGCTTAAAACCTTGATTTCTTTGCCGTTGACCAGGATAGCGTCCGCGGCAGCCTTGACCTCTCCGCAGAACCTGCCGTGCACCGAGTCGTATTTTAATAATAACGCGTTGGATTTAGCGTCGGTTAAATCGTTAACCGCGACCAGCTCTAAATCTTTGGATTTTTTTTCTAAGATTGCCCGGCCAACCAGCCTTCCTATCCTACCAAAACCGTTAATACCGACTTTTACTGCCATTTTGATTCCTCCTTTAATTGATTGATTTGTTTTATTTTATTCTTTTACCGCTTTTAGATACTGTGCGGCTAATTCCGGAGAGGTGGGGTCAATGTAAAAACCCGTCCCCCACTCAAAACCCGCAACCTGGGTTAGCTTAGGCATGAATTCAATATGCCAATGGTAATACTCTACTTCCCCATCGCCATTGATCGGTGCAGGATGAATAATATAGTTATAAGACAGGTTGACAAATACTTTTTTAATTTTGGAGATTACCTCCTTCAGGATAACTGCCAGGTTGGCTATTTCATCGGGTTGCATATAGCAGAATTGCCCGCTGTGTTTTTTAGGCATGATCCAGATTTCAAACGGGAAGCGCGAAACAAACGGGCAGAAAGCGATAAAATATTTATTCTCCAGGATAATCCTCTCCTTTTCCTGGCTCTCCTGGCGGATAATGTCGCAAAATATGCAGCGCTCGCGGTAATCAAAATAATTTTTGGCCCCGTGTATCTCTTCCAGGGCGTTCTTGGGCACCATGGGCAGGGCGATAATCTGGGTATGCGGGTGCTCTAACGAAGCCCCCGCTGCCGAACCGAAATTCCTAAAGAACATCAGGTATTTAAAACGTTTATCTTTGGCTAAATCTAACGCCCGATGGCAGCACATCTTCAAATAATTCTCTACCTCCTGCGGCAATAAATCGCAAAGATCCTTGGCGTGGTAGGGCGTCTCAATCAAGACCTCATGCGCGCCGATGCCGCTAGACATATCATAAAGCCCCAAAGGCCTGCGGTTTAATTCTCCCTCAACCCCTAAAGCCGGGAATTTATTCGGCACGACGCGCACCTGCCACCCCGGAGTATTGGCTGCTGTGCCTGGCTCGCGGAAACACTCTATTTCAGGCGGGGTCATTGCCTCATTACCGTAACAGAAAGGGCAAACCCCTCCTTTTTGAATATATTGCTCGTAGGGAAAATCAGCCGGGGCGTTCGGATGGTCTGTATCTACAATTACCCACCTGCCTACAATCGGGTCTCTTCTTAATTCAGCCATTTTATACTTCTACTCCTCTTAAAAAATTAGCCGCATCTTCCGGAGGTAAAGGACAGATATAAAATCCGGTCCCCCATTCAAAACCCGCCACGCGCGTCAAGCGCGGGATGATCTCAATATGCCAGTGATAGTCCTGGTCAATGGTCTTCCAGTAACCTGCCTTCTGCCTGCGGAAAGGCGCGGTATGGATAACGTAGTTATAGGGAGGGTCGTTCAGGCCTTTTTTAAGCTTGGAAAGGACGATCTTCATTACCTTGCCCAGGTATTTTATGGATTCGGAATCCTGGGAGGTATAATCAGCGCAATGTTTTTTAGGCAAGATCCAGGTCTCAAAAGGAAAACGCGCGGCAAAGGGGCTGATGGCAATAAAGCCGTCTAAGTCCAGGATCAAGCGGTCTTTCTGCTCGATCTCCTGCCTGATGATATCACAGAAGACACACCGCTCATGATATTCAAAATACTGCTGGGAACCCGCAAGCTCTTCCTTTACGCGTTTGGGGTTAACGGGCGTGGCAATCAGCTGGGAACGGGAATGCCGTAAAGAACCGCCTCCTGCGCTCTTGCCGTAGTTCTTAAAAACTAAAACATACTTAAAGCGCTTATCTTTTTCAAGGTCGCTGATCCTGTCAGCATAGCACCTTAAGACCTTAGAGATCTGCACATCGCTTAAATCCGCCATATTGGCGATATGCTCGTCAGTTTCAACAATAATCTCATGGGCGCCGACACCATTCATGATGTCATAGAGGCCCTTGCCCCTGCGGTCAAGCTCGCCTTCTATTCTCAAGAACGGGGAAATGCTCGGCACAACCCGCAGTTCCCAACCCGGGGTATTCGGCGCAGTGCCGCGCGGCCTTATGGCATAAATTTCCGGCGGGGTCTGGGATTCAGAACCTTCACAGAAAGGACAGGGCTTTTCTACCGGAGCCTCTTCCTGCTTGCCGCTGAACTGATCAGGCCTTTTGGCGCGCTCTGTAGAAATAATCAC
>JAQUAP010000013.1 GCA_028687205.1 Candidatus Omnitrophota bacterium | reverse complement strand
TCCCCTGGGGAGTCGAACTTATGCCCAACTGTTCCAAGGCCTCCACATTGCCTTCTTCCTGGCCGGGTATAACCGAGATGAATATCGGGGCTAATTCCATATTGAGTATCTCGGAGATAGTAGAACCTCCGGGCTTGGTTATAATAACATCGCAAACACCCATCAGCTCTTCGGGGTTATGCACAAAGCCAAAAACCTTGACATTGGGCAGATCCCTTTTATTTAGCCTGGCGTATAATTTTTTATTGGCGGCGCAGACAACCAGCACCTGCGCCTCCCGGCATAATTCCGCGGCAAGTTCTTCCAGCGGCCCGATACCCAGCGAGCCGGTCATAAGCAGGGCCGTAAATTTATCCGGCCTGATCCCCAGTTTAGCCGCTAAGGCAGCCCGGTCAAACTGCCGCAGGAATTTGGCGTCAGAAGGAAGCCCGAATACTTTTATTTTCTCCGGCGCTATGCCTTCGGCAATTAGTTTATCCCGCGTAAAATCCGAGGCAACGACGTAAAGGTCCGTGCCCCGGTTGATCCAAAACGGATGCACGCCAAAATCAGTGATGATGGTAATAATCTTAGCACTTATTTCTTTTCTTATTTTCAAATGGCTGGCTATCTCCGAAGGCAGGAAATGCGTAGAGATGATGTAGTCCGGGTCCCTTTGGATTAAATAGGCAGCGAACTCCCGCGTATTAATCTGGTTGAGCAAAGACGCGATAAAACGCGTTAACGGCCTTAAGGCCTTGAATTCCGTAAGCCAAAACGCGAAATGCCAGATCTTGACTGCGTACTGCACGAGAAAAGAATAGCCCCTGGCATAATCAAACCTGAACAAGGCATTGGTTTTAGCCAGTATATCAACCATTTCCAGGCTGACTTCAGGCCGGTTTTCCCTAAAATAATTATATACTGCTTCGGCTACCCGGCGATGCCCCGCTCCGGCAGAAGCATAGGTTATCAGTAACTTCATTTTCTTTATTTAGGGACGGTTCTCAAGTCAAAGCTAAACTGTCCCCTAAACGGGGACACCTTTAGATTGAGTTGAGAACCGTCCCTGATTTTGAGTAAGGAAAGTTACGGCTGCTTTGAGGTTTTTGAACACAAAATCCGGAGCCGCCTCCCAATTTTTTCTGTTTGCCAGTTTTTCTTTTCCGCAAAGGACGAGGACGGATTTACATCCGGCGCGCCTGGCGGTAATTACATCCCGGATAGTATCGCCTATAAAATAGGCGTTTTTAAGGCTGAACTTAAATTCTTTAGCGGCTTTTCTAAGCAGCCCTGGGCGGGGCTTACGGCAGGAACATCCCGCTTCTTTACGGTGCAGGCAATAATACACTTTATTAATTTTACCCTTAGATTTTTCTATTTCTAAAAGCATCTTGCGGGTAATCGCCTCCAGTGTCCGGCGCGCATAGATCCCCCTGCCTATCCCCGCCTGGTTGGAAGCGACAAATATCTTGAAACCCGCCTTAGCCAGCCGGAAAATCGCCTGTTTTGAGCCGGGCAGAAAACAAAACTTCTTAACCGAAGTAACATATGCCTTATCACCCGGATACTTGTTGATTACGCCATCTCTGTCTAAAAATACAACCTTCATTTTTTGTTTCCCCTGCCTGCTGCCTTCTTCATTTCTTTATACTTAAGGTAGCTTAATATCTGGTATAGAGAATCAAAATAAGCAATCACGAACCCGTAGAGCCCATCTTTATACGCCTTCTTGCGTAGGTATCTCCTGAAGAACCTGTCCACTGAGCGCCAGGTAATCCAGATTAAATTCATGCGCCTACCGGTATTGAGCCATTTCTCCGCCTCCAGGGTTGACTGGCGGTTAACGCTATTCAGGAAATGCTCTAAATCCGGATAGCCTTTATGGATAATATCGTTTTTTAAGTGCCCGCATTGGCCGTCAATAAATACCCGCGGGTGCACCTTGGCTTCTTCGTATTTAAATTTATCCTTCCTGAAAAGCCGCACCTTTGAGGCCGGGTACCACCCGCCGTATTTTACCCAATAGCTGCCGATATAGTTACGCAAAGGTATATCGTAGGCGACAAAATCCTGCGATTTGACCGCTTCTTCAATTTCCCGCTTTAACTCCGGAGTCGCTTTTTCATCCGCGTCCAGGCTCAAAACCCAAAGGTTAGAGGCCTTAGCATAAGCCCAGTTCCGGTGCTTACCTTCTACATCCATTTTCCTGGAAAAAACCTTAGCGGTATATTGCCTAGCAATCTCAACTGTCCTGTCCGTGCTTTCATCATCCACGATAATAATTTCACCCGCCCATTTTACCGAATCAAGGCATTCCGCCAGGCAGGATTCCTCATTTTTAGTTATAACTATAACCGACAGATTAACCATGGGTAAACTCCTTTATATTAGGGACGGTTCTCAACTCAATCTAAAGGTGTCCCCGTTTAGGGGACAGTTTAGCTTTGACTTGAGAACCGTCCCTAACTTGCTGGATAATATAATCTTTTTCTTCTCCGGTAAGATTAGGGTCAATGGGCAAAGTCAGGGTCTGGCGGCTGGCTTTTTCTGCTTCCGGAAAATCCCCTTTTTTATACCCAAGATATTTAAAACACTTTTGCAGATGCAGCGGTAAGGGATAGAAGACCCGCGAGTCAATGCCTTTGGCCCTTAAATACCCTAACAGCCCCTTATTTGAACCGGGTACCCGCAAAACATATTGATGATAAATATGCGTAGAGTAAGGCGCGGTAAAGGGGAGCTTTACTGCCAGGTAGGATAAATGCTTATTAAAATAGCCGGCAACCTCCTGCCTCTGCTTATTCCAGGCGTCTAAATATTTCAATTTAACCCCGAGGACAACTGCCTGAAACGTATCCATGCGGTTATTCCGGCCTAGAAGAGAATGAAAATATTGATTTTTGTTACCCTGGTTGCGTAAAATCCTTAATTTTTCATTTACCGCCCGGTTATTGGTGAGGACTGCGCCGGCGTCGCCGAAAGCGCCTAAATTTTTAGCCGGATAAAAACTTACTGCCCCGCAATCGCCCAGCGTCCCGGCTTTTTTACCGCGATATTCTGCGCCGAAACTCTGGGCCGCATCCTCAATAACCCTTAATTTATATTTACGCGCTAACCTTAAAATCCCGGACATATCCGCGCACTGGCCGTAAAGATGCACCGGGATAACCGCCTTTAGCTTAAATTTATGCTGCTTAAGCAAGATCTTCTCAACACTCTCAATGGAAATATTATAAGTCTCCTTATCAATATCCGCGAAAACCGGCCTGGCGCCTATAGCCGCGATAGCTCCCGCAGTCGCATAGTAAGTAAATGCCGGGCAGATTACCCCCTCGCCGCTTTTAATCCCCAGCGCCAATAAAGAGAGGCTGAGCGCGTCTGTGCCGTTAGATACGCCTACGGCATATTTTGCCGCGCAGTATTTAGCTATATCTTTTTCAAATTTACCTACGCCTGGCCCGAGGATAAATCCGGTATCGTCAATTACCCCTTTTATAGCCAGGTCCAGCTCCCTGCGGATAGGGGCAATCTGTTTTTTTAAGTCTAACGCGGATATTTTCATAGCTAATCCTTTTCCTGGCTTAACAGCGCGCTGCTTGCCTTAAACACATCTTCTACACTTACGGACTTCAGGCATTCTTTATCCCTGTCACAGGCAGGAAGCTTAAAATTTTTATAACACGGCCGGCAAAGGCCATCCCATTTTAGAACCACATGGTTCCGGTGTTCAGGATACGGGCCGTAAACCAATTCGCTTACCGGGCCAAATACTGAAACTGTCTTGACGCCCAGGGCGACTGCCATATGCATCGGCCCGCCATCGTTGCATATCAAAAGCTGGAGCTCTTTTATTACCGCCGGTAAAATCTCTAAATTAGTACTGCCGGTAAGGTCTACCGGCTTATGGCGCATGGCATTAACCATTACATCGGCAATCGGCCGCTCGCTTTCATCGCCTAAAATAATGACCTTGGCCTTAAGTTCACCTACCAGCCTTTGCGCAACCTGGGCAAATTTTAACGCGGGCCAATGTTTATAGCCGGCGTCTTTTCCCCAGCTCCCTCCGGCTCCGGGAGCGATACCGACCAGAAGGTCATCAGCTTCAATTCCCCTGGCAGCAAGGATATTACGCGCTTTTGTCCTGACGCTATCAGGCACGGCCAATTCCAAAGACTTATCTTCTGCCTCTATATTTAAGAGACGCAATAAATCCAGGTAATACTCTACCGCGTGCTTATCATGGTAGCCGGTTATAGCTATTTTATGCGTAAGAAACCTACCCCGGCCCTTGTAATTGAAACCGATGCGTGCAGGGATTCCGATTATTTTGGCTAATAGACTATATCGATGGTCTAATGAAAAGTCAAGGCAAATGTCAAAATGCTCTTTACGGAGCTGCCGGATAAGCCTCAAGGTATTCCAGGTTCCGGAAAAAAACGATTCCCGGTATATTTTTTTCAGGTCTCCGCGCGATAAGGCGAATACCTTGTCGACATTAGGATTGGATGCTACTAAAGGCTTAACTCTCTGGTTACACCAGTAGCCGATAAAGCTAGGCGGGTATTTTTCCTTGATTGCCCTTAAGGCAGGAGTAGTAAACAGGACATCTCCGATGCCAAAGGGATTAATCACCAGGATTTTCTTATAAACACTACCTTTTGAAATCATCGGCAAATCTCTCTATATCGTCTTCGCCCAGGTAATTGCCTGTCTGGACTTCTACGATTTTAAGCGGCGCGCCCAGCGGGTTTTCCAGGCGGTGTTTAATACCCTTGGGGATATAGATACTCTCGTTTGCCCGCACTAACCTGGCTTTGCCTGCGCTGGTCACCCGGGCCCTGCCTGAAACCACTACCCAATGTTCAGCGCGCTTTTTATGCCGCTGTAAACTCAGGCGCTTATGGGGAGCGATTTCAATCAGCTTAATCTTAAAGCCCAGGCTATCCTGCAGCACGGTAAACGAACCCCAGGGCCTCTTTTCAGTTAAATGCACTGAGCGTTCTTTGCGGTTAGAAAACTTCAGGGCCTCAACCAGTTTCTTAACATCCTGGGCCTTGGCGCGGTCGCAGACTAAAAGCGCGTCTGCCGTATCCGCGATCACCAGATCCCTGACTCCGATAGTAGAGATAAGCCTGTTTCCTTTGCTGAAGATGCACACCCCGCGGCTATCCAGATTATAGGTATCAGCCTGCAGGATGTTTCCCCGGCGATCTTTGGGAAAGATATCGCTTAAGGCGTCCCAGCTGCCTAAATCTGTCCAGTAAAAGTCAGCCGGGATAAGCGCAATCTTTTTAGAATGTTCCATCACTCCATAATCAACGGAGATGGGCTTAATCTCCGGCCAAACCTTCTTAATATCTTCTTTTGATTCTATAGAAGCGAGCTGCCTGGATAAGCGGGGTAGATATTTACGCATTTCTTCCAGGAAAACATTGGCCTCCCAGATAAATATACCGCTGTTCCAATAATAATTTTTGGCTTTAAAGTATTTCCTGGCCTTATTTAACGCCGGTTTTTCCAAAAACTTCCCTACCTTAAAGTATTTTATCCCTTTTGCTGCCTTTACCTTGATATACCCATACGCCGTTGAGGGCTTATCCGGCTTTATACCGATAGTCACCAATAAACCTGCTTTCGCCGCGCTGATTGCTTTCTGGATAGCTTTCTTAAAACCGGTGAGGTTTTTAATATAGTGGTCCGCCGGCAAAACTACCAATACGGCATTTTTGTCCTTCTGGCTGATCAGCCTGGCGCAGACCCCGATGGCCGGAGCCGTATTCTTACCTTGCGGCTCTAAGATAATATTTTCTTCGGGTATCCCGGAGCCTTTTAGCTGCTCCAGTAATTCGTAAAAATAGATATTATTGGTAATGATAAAGGTATTTTTCGGAATGACTAAGCCTTTCAGGCGCTTAACCGTTGCCTGCAGGAGGCTCTCTTTTCCTATAAGCTTCATAAATTGTTTTGGCTCAAGCTCGCGCGAAAAAGGCCAGAACCTGCTTCCCACGCCGCCGGCTAAAATTACCGCGTAATTCATTTTAAGGCACTCCTTACCTGTCCCAACACCTCTTCAACGGTTATATCCAAAAGATTATTTTTCTCTATCACGCTATGCCCTTTGCCCCAGGGGCCCCAGCGCTTAGCGGTCTTACCCGGCAAGTCATTCCTGAATAATGCCAGAACAGGCGTCCCTACTGCCGCAGCTAAATGCACTGGCCCGCTATCGCAGGAAACAAGCATCCTACATTGCTTAAGAACCTGCGCCAGGTCCACAAGAGAAGTCTTATTGACCAGATTGATAATGTTTCCCCCCAGATTGCTGAACAAGCCGGCGCCGGTATCCGCCGCTCCAACCATGATAACCCTCAACTTAAATTCTCCTGCGATGCGCTGCGCCAACTCCCTGAACCTTTCAACCGGCCACTCTTTTACCTTATCGCTCGTATAAGGATGGATAGCTACGGCAGTCACATATTCAAGGTTATTATGTTTGGGCAACCTCTTTAAGGAGACAGCTTTATTATTTGTCCTGGCGCCGATTAAACTTACTAAATCTAAATTATACTCTACTTCATGCCTTAAAGCTAAGTTTTTATTATCTGCTATTTTATAATTCAGCAGGATGCCCCATTTCCTGTCATAGCCAACCCGCGCGGGGATTCCGGCGAAAAACGCGGCCCAATGCGCTTCTTTTGTCGGATTCAAGATAACGCAGGCGTCAAACCCTTCTTTCCTTAAATTTTTTCTAAAATCATCATCCCAAACTGCTACCTTATCGGCATATTCGATGCACTCGGCAAGCGGCTGAACGCCGGATTTTACCGCCAGGGTAAGCTGGGCGTGCGGATAAGCTTCTTTCAGCGCCCGGAATGCCGGGATATTGAGCAAAAACTCGCCAAACCTGTCGTTACGCACGCATAAAATCTTCCTGATATCTTTTAGCATTAAAATAAAGTATAGATAAACGGCGCTACGGCGCTACTCTGGCAAAAGAAGATTAATAAACCTAAGAGTAAAAGCATAATGATTATCGGCGTAAGCCACCACTTTTTTCTCACTCTTAAGAAACCCCAGAATTCCTTTAATATGCCTAATTTACCCAAAGAACCCTCCCTTTTTTAAAACTGCCTTTCGTAACTTGGTTTAGTCAATTCTCTTTTCTTCCAGTAAGACCCTGCTTTTTTATTGATTTTTCTTTCTAAGGAGTCTATCCCGCATAAGCGCATCACCAGGCCTATAGGCGTAAGAACCAGGTAAAAGATGATAACCAGTATCAACCTGGTATTTATCCAGCCAAGCAGGTAAGCAAATCTCATCCAGGCTATATACGCGGGTTTTAGCAGGGCCGGTGTAACTACGCCCATTATAAAAAATATTAGCGCGATGATTAATACCGGCAGCGGGCTGTGCTTATGCCTGATAATGATAAAAATGGCAATAACCAGAAAAGCAATACCCATGGTCATCCCGAACTTCTTTAAGTTTTTCGTATCTAAAATTATTTTTTCCATTTTTCTAATCCAGGGCAAATTCTTTTTGCCAGGCCGTATCCTTCTTGATGCGCTCCTGCTCTCTTTTAGCTAATAAAAATTTACCCAGCACCAGGTAATCCATCTCCGTGCGCATAAAACAGCGGAATGCCTCTGCGGGAGTGCAAACAAGCGGCTCACCTCTTACATTAAAAGAGGTATTTATAATCAAGGGGCAACCGGTCTTTTCATAAAAAGCATTAATCAGGTCGTAATAAAGCGGCTGGTCCTCTCTTTTTAAGGTTTGAATCCGCGCGGAATAATCTACGTGCGTAACTGCCGGTATCATCCTTTTATCTTCTTTTACCGGTGCGACTAAAAGCATATATGGGCTTTCCCTGTTTAACGCAAACCAATCCGAAACCCGCTCTTTTAATACCGTAGGAGCGAAAGGCCGGAAAGACTCGCGGTATTTAATTTTCAGGTTCATCTTGGACTGCATTTGGGGATCACGCGCATCTCCGATTATGCTCCTTGCGCCAAGAGCGCGCGGCCCGAATTCAAGGCGGCCCTGGAACCAGCCTATTATATTGCCCTGGCTGATTAATTCTGCGGTTACCTTAGGCAGTTCTAAATAAGCCAGCTCTTTATAAGGAATATTTTCCTTCTTAAGAAAACTCTCGATGTGCGTATCGCTATAAGAAGGGCCCAATAAAGAACTTTTTTGCAGGTCATTTTTACCGTCTACAACGCGGGGATTTTGAAGGTATTTGTACCAGAGTAATAAAGCTGCTCCTAATGCGCCTCCGGCATCCCCGCTTGCCGGTTGAATCCAGATTTCCTTAAAAGGGCTTTCCCGTAAAATCCGGCCATTACCTACGCAGTTTAAGGCCACTCCTCCGGCAAGGCATAAGTTATCCTCTCCGGTTAACTTATGGACATGGCAAGCCATTTTGAGCATAATCTCTTCTGTTACTGCCTGGATGGAAGCGGCGACATCCATATCTTTTTGGGTTATTTTTGTCTCGGGCCTACGCGCAGAACCTCCGAAAAGCCGGTCAAACCTGGAGTTTGTCATTCGCAGGCCATTACAATAACCAAAATAACGCATATTCATCTTAAAAGAACCATCTGCCTTAAGGTCCAGAAGTTTATCTAAAATTAAATTCTTATACTTTGGCTTTCCGTAAGGGGCCAGCCCCATCAGTTTATATTCGCCTGAATTTACCTTAAAACCGGTATAATAAGTAAACGCGGAATACAACAATCCCAGCGAGTGCGGAAATTTTAAAGAGTATTGTATTTCTATCTCATTATCCCTTCCCACCCCGAAACTGGCAGTATCCCATTCGCCTACTCCGTCCATGGTGAGGAATGCGGCCCGCTTAAACGGAGAAGGGAAAAAAGCGCTGGCAGCGTGGGATTCATGGTGCTCGGTAAATAAAATTTTACCCTTATAATTCAGCTCCTTGGCGATTAATTCCGGGATCCAGAGTTTTTGTTTTAACCAGAGGGGCATGGCCTGGATAAACTGCCTTATGCCGCCGGGCGCGTACATTAAATAGGTTTCTAATATCCTTTCAAATTTTATGAACGGCTTATCGTAGAAAACCACATAATCCAATTCTTCTGCTTTTATTCTGCCTTGCGCCAAACAATATTTTATGGCGTTTGAGGGAAAATTAAAATCATGCTTTTTGCGGCTGAAGCGCTCTTCCTGTGCGGCGGCGATAATTTCACCGTCCTGTACCAGGCAGCCAGCGCTGTCATGATAAAAACAGGATATGCCTAAAATATTCATAATTTTTTTATCTTAGCTATCAAAGCGTTATCAGGATAACCCGCTGCTCTGCATCCCAGCATCCTGAATATGCGGCTTAAGGGCTGCTCCTTGCAAATCACCAGGTCAAATTTCTTCTTTTTTACCATAATACCCCAGATTAAATTGGCATAACTGCGGTAGCTTTTAAACTGCACCCCCGAATGCTCAAAGGCGCCTTGAGCCTTAAAAATATCTTCCCTGTTGATAGCGGTATCCTCAACATAAAAGGTTATAAAATTTGCCTGCCTGGCCAAGTCAATCCCCGCCTTCAAATTATCAAATACTTCCTGGTAATCCTTCACTATCCAGGCAATCCTTAATGTCTTACCCCATTTCCTGATAAAAGTTTCCCTGCTTTTAGTAAAAAGCACTTCCCTCCCCCGCTTTCCAGCCTGATTAAAATGGCCATGCTCCTTATGCCAGACATAAGCACCGGAAGCGGTCCCGATAAGGAATCCGGCTCTTTGAGCCCTCAGGGAATAATCCGTATCTTCAAAGAAAGCCGGATAGAATTCTTGCGCAAGCGCGCCTATCTTTTCAATTACTTCTCTTCTGATAAACATACAGAAGCCAATGCAAAACGGCATCTCTATAAAATAACCGCGCTTTTCCTGCCTTAACTTTTCTGCTACTGATTGTATACTTTCTCCCTCTACAGGCTGCAGGCCTAAATTATTGCTGTTAGGGTTTAATAAGCCGATTTTTTGATTGCTTTCAAAAACCGAGATGATTTCTTCCAGCCAACCCCGGGTAAATAATAAATCATTATTGGCAAGGCACACATACGGGGCGTCTGCTACTGCTATGCCCTGGTTCATCGCGCCCACAAAACCGTTATTCTCTTTATTTACCAATATCTTAAAAGTGCAATTAGGCGTATCCTGTAAACCTCCTAAATACTCCGGCGTACCGTCAGAGCAGCCATTGGCGATGATAATCAGCCGGCAGCTGGTTTGCGTGTTTTCCAGGAAACTCTCCACAAAAGACTTGATTACGTCTTTCTGGTTCCAGGTCAGGACGATAATATCACACAGGTAATTCTTCATGCCTAACCTTTTCTTTTCTCCTGGCCCAGTAACCAGCCAGGGCTACCCAGCCAGCTGCGGAAGTAACGGCTATAAATGGCACCATTGGTATCCTAAATCTCTCTCCCACTATCCACCCGGCTCCCCCGATTGAAGTAAAAATAAAATACAGTATAATAAAAAACATGAATTGGTAATAGATATTACGCCTTGCCTGCATAATTCCGGCAATAAACCCTATAATCCAAAAAACCAGCCAGGGATAAGCTAATACCCTCCCAGCGACAGATAAGGCGGCAGACTTAAAATATTTAAAAGGCCCCGGACGGGTCATCAGCGACAGAAAACAACGCGAGGTAGCGCTGGCATAATAATGCGCCGGCCCCATGCCTTTGGCAATACTGTCTTTGAACCTCGCATAGCTTCCGGCTAACCCCATGTAAGCGCAATTTCCCTGGATGACGCTGCAGAATGTCTTCTGCCCGGCCTGCTTATAATTCCTCACCTGCCAGGCGCCCAATAATCCATATACAATAACCAGAAAGATCAATGCGTGGATAAAGGCGCGCTTAAAATTTACGCGGATACGCGCATAGATAATAAAAATAGCAACTGCTGCGCCAAGATAATAAGTTATCGGCCGCACATAGGTAGCCGCAGCCAGCATTAAAGCGGATAATATTACCGGCCCTGTCTTATTATTCCTTAAATACAGGACAAAGCTAAGCATAAATAAAGCCGTTAAAAACAGGAATAATGTTTCGCTTAATATAATCAGAGAAAAGATGGAAATCGGCGGGTCATATAAAACAATCACCGCGCTTAAAAAAGCGATCCTGTAATCAATCTGGAGAGCAGCTTTATAAGTAATCCAGGCAGCTAATATGGCCAGGAATACTTGGAAGAGTATCACGCCATTAAGCGGGACCTTCATTAAACCCTGTAAAAACGCAAGAAATACGGGGTATCCGGGCGTCCTGAATAATTCATATCTAAGGGAGCCGTCACTATCAGCTTTGGCAAACGCCCCCCGCGAAGATAATACCTGCGCGGTTTCCAGATAATCGCGCGAATCACTCTGGAACCTGCTTTGCGGAGCATACATAACCAGGAAAGCGAATAACAGAATTTTTATTAATATGGCAACCGCGATAACGCTAAAATATTTAGTATTCTTCATAACCTGAAGGCTTAATCTTTGCTTCATCAATCAAATACAAGACTAAAAATATAAATAATCCGCAGAAATGCAGCATAAAGCGCGAAATGGTTTTTGAAACGTAAAAATCAATATTGTAATTAGTGGTAAATAAATACGCGCCAAAGTACCCCAAAGCAGCAATGCTAATAAAAAATACAGCGTAAGCAGCTAAGCCCTTAAAGATATTTTTTCTTTTTAAAATGAGCGTAAGCAATACTATAACCCAGAATATATTCCATTTTTTAAGGTTAAAAAACTCCATTTGCAGATTATAGAATACTAGCCAGGAATCTTTCAGGTTCTGCAGGAACCTTTCCCGCCCCAGATGCACGATGTTTATATCGGAATTAACCAGGCCGTTAAAAAATTTGAATATAAGCCAGGGCGAAGAAGCTGCAAAAAATACCAGAAGCGCCAGCAATAGGTGCTTAATAAACCGGGGGGCATCCCGCAGCCTGCCAAGGCAAAATATCAATAGCAGGAAGAAAACACAGATAAAAACAAGGGATTCATTTTTAACCCAGGCTGAAAAACCAAAAAATAGCGCCGAAAAAACCAGATATGCAGCCTCTTTATCGCGTAGATAAAGCATGAAATACGTAAATGCTATGCTTACAAAAATCCCCAGGAGTAAATCGGCGTAAGTTATCATCGCGTAGCGGCTGACCTGCGGGATAGTCGCGAAAACTAAAACCGCCGCTAAGGCATAAATCCGCATAAAAAATCTACGTAGTAAAAAATAAAAAAAAGGCAGGAATATTAAATAGGCAACCGGCATGATTTTAGCTACTAACAGATCATTAAAGCCGATAAAATAATATACCCAGGTCAAGATAAGCGGCAATAACGGCGGATAGTCCGGATGGGAAACCGTATATTCATTCCATTGGAAAAAACCATCGGGGATTCCGTTATCAAGATAGAAAATCTTGGCCTTAAAACCAAAATTAGCCAAAGAATCGTAAGAATTAATCGGTAAGGGTAACGCCTGGAAAATAACCCAGGCGGCCTGCAAGAATAATACCGATAAAATAATTTTTTCAAAACAGCTAAAAGCAGCGGGTTTACGGAATTCTATAATATATCTTTTTGAGCCGGCAATACCCGGAAGTAAAATTACAAAAGCAGCGATCGCCAGGGTAACGGCTAAGCCGGCAGATATCTTTATACCCAAAAGGAAACTTAAGAACTGCAGGTAACCTATTACGCCAAGCCCGATGAAGAAGGCGATACTGAAAAGTTCAATCAAGGCAAATTTATACTTTAAAAGCCGGCCGATAAGTAAAACTGCCAGGATACCCAGCGTTTCAATAGATAAGACGGCTATAATAAAACTCATTTTTTAATGCCTTCCCTGGCTAAAAGCGCGCCTGTATTTTTACAAGCTTTGACCATCAGGTAACCGCTTTGCGTAAATTGCAGATTACCATAAACAATGAGGAAATCAGGTCCTTGCAGTTCCCTGCGCGCCGGCCATAAGAGATAACGGGCGGTAACCTCCCTAGTCTCATCAAGCCCAAGGATATTGTAGGTAGCTTTATCGGGTAAAGCAGCCTTACAGGAAATAATAAAATCATATAAATCTTCTCCGGTCAAATAACGCCTCTTTTCTGTATCGCTATGGGAATAAAGGTACCTGAGCTGAGCGTGTTCTCCTTTTTTATTCTCCCGGAGCATAAACACAACCCATAGTATTAACCAGGACAATGTAAAGAATAAAAAAAATCCGTTTCTAATATAATTGTTCTTAATTTTCATTTTAAATAACCCTGGCTAACGCTGCTTATTTTTCATGCCGATTAAGCTTATCAGAAAGGAGGAAAAAATTACCTGTATTCCGATCAGGATAATGGTAAAGGCGAATAATTCCTTACGCTCTTGCCCTATTGACCCTAAGAAAATCCAAGTCTTAACAATAGATAACACTATTAAAATTCCTAAAGCAATTAACAAGCCTCCGAGTAATATTCCTTTTTCCAAATTAAAAATTTTATAGAATTTAAAGAAGAAGCTACTTTTCGTCAAAAATCCTTCCATGAGAGCGTAAGTCTTGGCAAAAAATCCCAGGTTTATAAGTTGAAACCCCGATAAAACAAGCATACTGGAGAATATCATCGCGTGAAATTCAAATTTATGATGCAAAAATATAAAAGGCCCGTTCAAAAGTAAACACATCCCTGCAAACCCTGTCAAGAAAAACAACCCGCCTGGGACAAAAAATAAATAATTGGGGCAATATAACAACATGAATCTCAAGCTTCTCCAGCCATCCCTAAAAGTCCTGAGCTTTGATTCTCCTTTTCTTAAATATAAATCAACCGGCACTTCGGTCCTTTTTAAATTAAGCCCGGAAGCCCTGATGATAAGCTCCAAAGCATACTCCATGCCGCAGCTTACCGGCTTTATCTTTTCATAGGCATTTTTGGTAAATGCTTTCATACCGCAATAGACATCAGAAAAACTGGATTTAAAAAATATACTTAGAATAAAAGAAAGCGTGGGGTTTCCGAGATACCTATGTAAAAACGGCATGGCCCCATTATGTATTTCTCCCCTTATCCGACTCCCATTTACAAACTCATACCCCTCCCTTAAAGGCCTGACAAATTTCATAATATCCAAAAAATTATAGGTATCATCAGAATCTCCGATGATGATATACTTACCTTTCGCCTCGGAAATACCCAGCTGATAGGCGCAACCATATCCCTTCTCCCTCTGCAAAACTACCTTCGCCCCTTCCTCCCTGGCTAGCTCTACTGATTTATCTATTGACCCGTTATCCGCAACAATCACCTCGCCTGCTATCCCGTTTTCCTGGATAGCTTTAAATGCCTTTTGAACGCATGCGCCTATGGTTTCCTCTTCGTTCAAACAAGGCATCACAATAGAAACTTCAATAGGATGAGAATAATTATTTTTCATTGTTGTTATCGGAATAGTTAAAAAAACATCCTCAGTTTAAAGATAGTGCACAAGCTTTGTATCCCGTCGCTCCATTTAATCTTCTTACCGCCGGCATACGAACGCCTTTTATAGGAAACCGGT
The DNA here is from genome assembly GCA_028687205.1 of Candidatus Omnitrophota bacterium. Lineage (GTDB taxonomy): Bacteria > Omnitrophota > Gorgyraeia > Gygaellales > Profunditerraquicolaceae > UBA6233. The sequence goes on along the minus strand of JAQUAP010000013.1, from coordinate 6,791 downwards.
ATTTCCTTGATTTTATACCCTTTTTTCAGCAGCTTAATGGTGATTTCCGGCTCGATCTCAAACCTCCTTGCTTTTAAGTTTAAACCTGCCAGGGCCTCTCTTCTAACCAATTTAAAACATGTCTCCATATCGGTTAAGGAAGAGAAAAAAAGGATGTTGACAGCGAAAGTAAGCACTTTATTTGCCAGGTATTGCATCCGGGACATTGAGCATCGGCCGCTTAGAAATCTTGAGCCGTAGACAACCGCTAAGTTATTGGCCCGGGCGTAATTAACCAAAGGAATATACTCCTGGGGGTTATATTCTAAATCCGCATCCTGGATGATGACGAATTCTCCGCTGGCATGGGAAAGCCCGGTGAGAATAGCTGCGCCCTTACCCATATTGCTGGAATGGTGTATGACCTTTAGGTTATTAAACCGCGAATAATCGAGGCTGCTTAGCTTATTCGCTGTCCCGTCAGCGGAGCCGTCGTCAACGACAATAATCTCTTTATCAATATTTACCGCATTAACCGCTTCCAAAATCTGGATTATGGTGTCAACTTCATTATATACCGGAACGATTATTGAGATAAGCGGCGGCATAAGACCCCCATTAGTAAACCGGCCTGGAACCAGAATAGCGTTGCGATCTTCGGGTAATAGAGATTGGTTTCGGTTAAACCGTGGACAAGAAAAGCTGCCAGGCCCATAATGATACCCAACCCGCAAAGCGCCAAAAAGTTATCCTTATTATTACGGTAAAAGGCCCATGATTTTTTAAAAAGCAAGAATAAGAGCCAGATAAAACAGGCAAACCCTGTTATTCCTATTTCAGAAGCCATCTGTAAATAGCTGTTATGCGCGTACCACCTGGTATCGGCAGTCTCGGGAGAAGTATTGCGTAATTTATATTTCTGGTAATTCAGGACATAGGTATTTACGCCGACCCCGACAAAAGGATGTTCTTTTATCATGTTAAAAGAAGTCTCGTAAAGGACAAACCTTTCCTTATTTAACAAAAACTCTGCGGCAGAGCGGGTTGTCTTAGCCCAATCCTTGATGCTGCCCGGTAATAAAAGAGGGGCAATAAGCAAAGCCAGGACAGTCAGGAGAATAACTGCTTTATCTTTTTTAATCAGGCCCATCAGGAAAACAACCAGCCATACGCCGATAAATGCGCTTCTGGAGAAAGTAAAAATAAGGCAAAAAGAACCTAATATGGTAATAATCAAAAGGATGAACTTTTTTCTTCCCTTTAGATGATAAAACAATAATGGGATAACGACAGGCAAGAACAAGGCAAGATAACCGGCAAAAATATTAGTGTGCGGGAATGCGGCCTTAAGGCGTATTAACCCTATAATAGAATCATACGGCCTGTGCCTGAAGAAATCTACCCCGAAAATGAATTGATATATACCGTCCAACGAAGCCAGCAATAAGCCTAAAAAAATAGACCAGATTATCCTGGTAAAATGTTTCCTGTCCTTGATCTCGCCTGCAATAATAACGATAAGCAACCCGTATTTCAAAAGTTTTACGATGCCTTGAAAGCTGGCGCGGATATCCACTGAATTTATAAACGAAAAAAGAGATACTCCGATGACCAGGGCAAACGGCAGGTTGATCGGCGTCCTGGCAAGCGTAAAATCTTTGCCGATGATTTTCTTTAAAACAAAAGCAAAAACCATAAAGCCGATAAAGATATCTACGGCGGCGGAAGAAAAACTTGCTACAAAGGGAACCGCTATAATAGACCAGTAAATCACCGCGTTAAAAAAAACTACCAGCCTCTCTTTCATTGAGTAAGCCCCCTTTTCTTAAGTTCGCCTTGAGCCTTTTGGGTCAAATCAACCGCCTCCTGGCTCTCAGACCATTCTATAAGCTCTTGCATGCCTTGAGTAAAACTTTTCTTTGGCGTAAAACCCAGTTTTGACCTTATTTTATTTATATCCGCGTAACAATGCCTGATATCCCCTGCCCTGAATTTATTTAAGACTTCCGGAGTGATTTTTTTCCCATATAACTGGATTATCTTTTGCGCTACCTCAAGGATTGAATGTGGGGTTCCTGTGCCTACGTTAAAAGAATCATAATCGGCTTTTTTATCCCTCAGGGCAAGCATATTCGCTTCCACTATATCGCTTACGTGAATAAAATCCCGTGATTGCCTGCCGTCTTCAAATATCAGGGGAGATTTATTATTTTTTACTCTTGATAAAAATATGGCGCAGGCACCGGTATACGGATTATTCAGGGATTGCCTCGGGCCATAGATATTAAAATAGCGTAAGGCCACTACCGGAATTTTATAAGCGTTGCCTACCTCAAGGCACATCTCTTCCTGGCAGCGCTTGGTCGTAGCGTAGATGGATGTCGGCAAAAGTGGTTTACCCTCGGATGTAGGCAGATGGCTTACAATCCTGCCGCATTCAGGGCATTTCATCTCCCATTCCTTTTTCTTTAGCTGCTCCTCTTTACGCAGCTGCGGGTAGACTATCCCGCAGGCCCCGCATTTATAAGCGCCTTCGCCGTAGACTGACATACTGGAAGCCGTGACTATTTTTTTGACTTTATTTTTTGTATTGACTAAGAGGTCAAGCAGCACTGCTGTCCCGTAGGCATTATGCGCGACATACTTTTCTATTTCATACATTGACTGTCCTACGCCGACCTGGGAGGCCTCGTGAAAAATAAACTCTATATCCTTAATTGCCTTTTTAAGTTTTTCTTTGTTGCGGATATCCGCGTATACGTACTCAGCCCCTTTATTCAAATAGGCTGGCTTCTTGTTACCGTGGACCTGGGGCTCAAGGAGGTCATAAACCCTCACCCTGTGCCCCTCAGAAACAAGTCTGTCCACTAAATGCGACCCGATAAAACCGCATCCGCCCGTAACTAATATTTTCAGCTTTTTCTCCTTTTAGTTCTTGTTCAATTTAAATCTCTTCGTTATACCCCACAAATAAAATCTTAAATATTTTGGGAATAATTTAAACATGCTAAAATTAGACTTACCCTTATTCCTCTCTCGCCAGACTGTCGGGACCTCCGTAAGTTTAAACCCGGCATAATAAGCCCTGAGCGGAAATTCCATTGCAATCTCAAAACTTTCAGCTTGCGTATCAATAGCATCTAATACGGCTTTTCTGTACATTTTAAAGGTATTGGCAACATCGTGAGTGGGTATACCGGTCAGGCCAGACATAGACATACCTACAAAAGAAGAAAAGAAACCTTTTATCCTTGAGCCCCCGATTCTGGCGCCGCCTTTTATATAGCGCGAGCCGCAAACAACGTCATAACCTTCGCCTATTTTTTTTAGCATTGCGTTAATCGTCCGGGCGTCATCACAGGCATCAGCCATGATAAACACGATTAATTCATTCTTCGCCTGCCGGAGCCCGAATTTTACTGCGCTGGCAAAACCATTTTTGCCCGGATTCCTGACTAACCTGACAGCGGGATATTTTTGGGACATTGCTTCAGTTAATTCAGCGGTCCTGTCCGCGCAATGGTCATCAACCACAACCAGCTCATGGGGTATTTTAAGCGCTGCCTCTATCCCGGTTATCACCTCTACGATATTCTCTTCTTCGTTATGGGCCGGAATGATGACAGATAAATTCATTATTTATAAGCGCTGAGCCTCCAGCTCTTTTGCCTAAAAAGCAATCTTGGTAAAATAAGTATAGCCAGTAAGATCTTTTCTATCCCGCGGTGGTTCTGAAAAAAACGCGCTAACCTTAATTTAAAATTATCCGGCGTATCCCTGTTTTTATGCCTGGTAATATAGTCATCCGCCAGGGAAAGGAATTCTATCTTTGATTTTTTAAACCCCCCTCTCCTTGCGCTTCTAAGCCAATCGGGGATGGTGTATGAAATATCGCCGTATCCTTTTTTCTCCATTTCTTCAAATACCGGGTGTACTCTTTCAAATATCCCTCTGGAAGGCTCATTAATCAGCATAACCCTGCCGCCGGTTTTTAAAACGCGGTGGATCTCGCTAAAAACCTCCTTAAGGCTATTACTATGGTGCAGAACGGCCGCGCCAAAAACTATATCAAAGGTGTTATCCTGGAAAGGGATGTTATGCATATCGGAAAAAACCCGGTCATAGTAAGCATTTTTAACAAAGAGGCTCGATACCTTCAGGTAATTGCCTATATCCAGGGCTACCGCGCTGCAACCAATCTTAGCGAATTTAGAAGAAGCAAATGAAAAAGAGGCGCCGATTTCCAGTATTTTTTCCCTGCCGGTAAGCCGTAAATTTTCCAAAGCAGAATAAAACCTGTCCGAAGCTTCGGTGATACTTTGAAAACTCCCTCCTCTTTTAAAAAAGTAAGAGCGGTCCCCCTGCGGCATAGCCAGAAACTTATCCTTAAACTTTTCTATTGTCGCTTCTGTTATCCGGTATTTATTACCGGAAGCGTCAGTAATATACTCCTCTGCGTCCATCGCCCTTCTCTCGCGCATAATGCGTTCATCGGCGTTATTGAGAAAATCAATTATACCGTCTTCAATTTTATAAACGGCAGCGCAGCGGCCGCAGGTAATCTCTCCGCCCCTGATCTCTATATTATCAACCAGCCCTCTATTCAGGGTTAGCAAATTACCCTTACAGGCAGGGCACCTTAAAAATTTTAATATTGCCTCTCTCATCTTAAGCCTTTTAGCTACATATGCATAAAGCCGTTATCCCGGCAGATCCCGCAAATCACGGTTGGGGGGCGTTTTTTATTTAATATCTCTTTGCGCGCGGAAACAAATTTAGGATTATTCCAGATAGCCTTGATAGAATCCTTCCGCGCATCTCCGAAATGATACTTTTCTCCGTAAACCGCGCAACAGGGAAAAGTGAGGCCGTTCCAGTTAATACTTATCTCCTGCCAGGGTTTTCTGCAGCTCTTGATTATTTTTTTGGCCGTATAATTTGTTTTATCGTAGGCGCTGTATGCCGGGTTATCCGGTATCCAATGCTGATCGCGCTCTATTGCTTCCTTATGGGATTTAAGTATTTCATCCTTCATTGACGTACGCATCAGGCCGATACGGAATTCAACTCCCATACCCTTAGCCATTGCCCTGGCCTTTTCAACCTCATGTTCGTTATGCTTAAATACTAAAAAATTCCAGACAATGCGGGTGCCTTTCGCCAATTCTTCTTTTTCCCTGGCTAAAAAACGCAAATTTCGCATCACTAAATCAAAATCTCCTCCTACGCGGTATTGCTCATAAGTCTCTCTGCTTGCCCCGTCGCAGGAAACAATAATCTCGTCTATCCCCGAAGCAATTAATTCCGCCAGCAGCTTATCATCGCGAATATTCAAATTCGTGCTGGTTACAACGCGGATGGGTTTATCCGCCGTTTTAATGTACCTAATAATATTAACCAGGTCCTTATTTAAAAGCGGCTCGCCCCAGCTATACAGGTTAACGGCAGTAATGGAATTCTTAAGCTGGTCAAATATGCGCTTAAAAAAATCTAATTCCATAAAACCCTTAGCCATATCCGGCTCGCCTAAACCGGTCGGGCAGAGCGGGCATTTAAGGTTACAGAGATTACCCGGCTCTATATTGAGGATAAAGGGCATGGCGGGTAACTTGGTAAACCTCAAGGACTTAAGGAACTTTGCTTTTCTCTTTTTAGTGATTAACATATTTTAATGCTTGACCTCGTATATATGCACCAGCGAGTTTTGAAATACCTGCCTGAATAACTCCGGGTGGGACAGCGCCCACTGGTCTTCAATAGGGAATTCTTTTTTATTGCTGGACTCGTTGTTTACATCAAAGGGCAGCGCCGCGAAGAAATAATCGATTTTTTCTTTCTTGAGGTTCTCGCTCCACGCTGTAAAATCCTTCTCTTTACGGTAAAGGCCATCGCTGAAATAATGCGGCAAAGCCGGTTTAGCGTTTGTAGAAATATAAAAAATGCGATTTTTTAACCTTGTCCCGAATAATGGGTAAACTTCGCTCCTGCCGGTGTAAGCCACGCGCTTACCGCTGCCTGTATTTTCATTAAGCCAGTTCCAGGCCAGGCCAAGGTCTTTTTGCACCGCCTCCTTGCCTTTGGCCGGCTTAGAGTAAAGCCTAAGCTCATCGCGGCCATATTTTGAATTTAAAAAATAGAGCCCGGCTAATATAATTATTGTAACCAGCGCGGCTGACTTCCAATTAAACAAATGGGGATAACCCGATAAAATCCTCTTTCTCAAAATGAGCAGGAGAATAAATATTAAGACTGAAGCGGAAAGCGAAATAATCAGTTCATTGCGGTGGGCCAATTCTGCCGCTGAACTGAAAATACAAACAAAACCCAATAGGGTTATATATTTCTTGCCCCACTTAAACTTATCGAAAAATAAGAAAGCCGCGATGATACCGATGCCTAAATACGGGAAAATATACCTGACCCAGTAGGCCTTAATTACCAAGAAATACAAAAAGAACATTACCGGCGGTATACAAAACAAAGCGGTAGTTTCAGCGTTAAAATTATACCTTTTGCGCAGAAAAAGCAGGGTTAGCAAAGGAATAAACGTCGCCAATAAAATAAAAGCGATAAACTGCACCCCCAGCCCTTCGGAGAAAAACATTTCCGCCAGGTTGAAATCGCTCCACCTGACGAATAAATTACTGAAAGCGTCCTTATCAATAAAGCCGGGGAATATTTCTTTGCCTAAGATTGCGATTTTAACCGGATAAAAGGGGTTGCCGGTAGTCAAAAACGTCCGGATATAGCTAAAACTTCCCAGTAAAAATATCCCGGCCGCAATGACTGACAAGGACTCAAGAATACGCCCC
>JAQUAP010000012.1 GCA_028687205.1 Candidatus Omnitrophota bacterium | reverse complement strand
TAATTACCGGGCCATTGATGTTTACTAGGATTCCGGGGGAGACTTAATCCAGGAGAAGATGGTTGAATATGCCAAAGCCATCCTGGACAGCAAAAAGAAAAAGAGCGGCTTCCTGAATTTCTGCATTAAGGTTACCCGGGAATGCGATTGCCTGGCTAAAGACGACCCGCGCATTGTGCCGGATATCGGCATATTCGCTTCTACAGATCCGGTGAGTATTGATCAAGCCTGTTTGGACGCGGTAAATAAGGCGGCAGGAAAAGATATCTTCAGGGAGCTTCATCCTCAAAGAGACGGAGCCAAGCAGCTAATGCACGCCGCAAGCCTGGGCTTAGGCAGCTTGGAATACGCTTTAATCGTGGTATAATATAATCATCATGAATACCTATATACTTTTATTTCAATGCCGGGATCAAAAGGGAATTATAGCCAAATTAGCGGATTTTATTTTTAAGGCGGGCGCAAACATTATTACCGCTGACCAGTATTCTACTAACCCGCAGGGCGGGTATTTTTTTATCCGGTTAGAGTTTGTCATTAACTCCGCTTCCATTGCTAAAGTTGCCTTAGAAAAGGGCTTACGCCTGCTTGCCGCGAACCTGGGCGCGCAGTTTTCGCTCTATGATAAGCATAAGCCGCTGCGCATGGGCGTCTGCGTTTCCAGGCCCGGGCATTGCCTGGCGGAGATATTGTATCTATGGAGCGAGGGTGAACTGAATGTAAAGATACCTTTTGTGGTCAGTAATTTTAAAGGCCACCGGGAGTTTGTAAAACAGCATAAAATCCCCTTTTATTTTGTCCCGGCCACCAAAAATAACCGCCGGGAAAATGCATTATTAAAGATTATCGCCGAAAATACCGATTTTCTGGTGCTTAGCCGCTATATGCTCGTCCTCTCTAAAAAATTCCTCAACGCGTACGGAAAAGATATCATCAATATCCATCACGGGTTCCTGCCCTCGTTTAAAGGGAGCAATCCGTATAAGCAGGCGCTCTCCAGCGGCGTAAAGGTAATCGGGGCGACCAGCCATTTCGTGACGGAAAAGCTGGATAGCGGGCCGATCATTACCCAGGCAGTAGAATATGTCTCGCATAAGGACGGCCTGGAGGAGCTGGTGCGTAAAGGCAGGAACCTGGAGAAAAGGGCGCTGACCGATGCCCTGCGCGCGTATATAGACTACCGTGTCATCAAGCACGCTGATAAGACCATCGTTTTTTAAGGAGGAACGCAGGATGAAGAGGGTAAATAAGATTCTATTGTGGTTTGTCATTATATTTTTTACTATTTTTATTCTCGCCAATATCGCCGTTGCCCTGTTCGCCAAGCCCATCCTGGTTAAACAGATAGAGAAGAATTTAAAACTCCCTACTACCCTGGGCAGTATAAGCATAGGCCTGCCTTTTTCCATAAGCTTAAACAAGCTGGCTATCGGCGATTTGTTCAAAGCCGACCAGGTAGCGGTTTCCCCGAGCATATTCAGCCTTTTAGCCGGAAAGGTCGTCCTGAGCAATATAAGCCTGATCAATCCGGTGATTAAACTCGAACAGTCCAGCGACTCCAGCCTGAACCTGCCTAACTTAGAGAAGAAAAAAAGCCAGCAGAAGCAGCCGCCGCTTTATGTCACCAGCCTGATCATCAAAAATGCCCTGTTTATCTACACAGACAGAAAGATAAGCCCTGACGGCTATAAGATTATCCTGGGAAGGATAAACGCACATATCTCCAAAGTCATGCTCCCCCCTGCTTCGCTTAAGACGAATTTCAACGTCGCTTTAGATTTCCTGAATCCCGAGGACCAAAAACTGGGGAGCCTGAAGTTTTCCGGCTGGATTGATTTTGGCCCTAAGGATATGGAGGGGGTTTTGAGCATAAAAGACCTGGACCTTACTTATTTCTCCCCCTATTACGGTAATTTTATCTCCAATAAGAAACTCCTTTCAGCTAAACTTAATATTAATAGTATTTTTGAGGCCCGGAATAATGATTTAGGTATCCAGACTAACTTCAGGCTTTCGAATTTAGTTTATGCCCAGGAAGCGCAGCAGGAAACCGAGCTCCCCGAACTTGATTTAGCCAAGAACGTACTGGATTTCTTTACCGATGAACGCGGCAACTTGATCCTGGATTTTAAGATTGGCACTAAACTGGATAACCCCACGATTACCGTCGCCGAGCTCAAAAAAGTTATTTTAAAAGCCGCGGCTAAAAATCTTGCCAGCCAGTCGCCGGAAACACTGATCAAAAAAGTCAGCGATAATATCGAACAGTTCAAGGCGATCGGTAAAAACTTAGAAGACATCTTCAAAGGAAAATAACCCAGATGCCCAAGCCCAAGAGCCTCCAGAACATTGAAGAAAAGATGGCCGGCCTTGATGTCAAGACCCTGCGTTACCATGTACTGGAGAGCGCTAAAAACTTTAAGACCTCCTGGATAGAGTTGGGATGCGCTCTCTACTCCGTATGGAAAGATAAGCTGTATAAAGACTGGGGCTTTACTACCTTCGACACCTATACTGCCAAGGAGATCGGGATAAAAAAACCTACCGCGATGAAACTCCTGCGCTCATATTGTTTTCTGGAAAAGGAGGAACCCGTATATTTAAAAGATGGTTATATGGAGTCGTCCAATGCCGCCAAAATCCCCGGCTATGAAGCGGTGGATCTGCTGCGCAAGGCAAAAGATAAAAAGACGCTGGATTCCGCAGATTACGCCAGGCTCAAAAAAGATATCTTTGAAGACGGTAAAGACGTGCAGCAGTTAAAGCGTGATTTAACCTCGCTGATCAGGCAAAGAGAAGAGCTTGAGCCCGAAGAGGCGTACAGGAAAAGGCGGTTAGCCACCTTAAAAAGATTTATCGGCAGCCTTAAAGCCTTAAAACAGGAGGCGGAGATCTCCAAACTTCTCCCTGCCCCGCTGATTAAGGAAGCCCAGGAGTTAATCAAAAAGATAGAAGAAGAGATCAGCTAAAATGGATATAATTGAGATATTAGAGAAAAGGGCAAAAGCTACTCCGGATAAGCCCGCGGTTATTTTCAGAGAACAAACCGTTTCATTTTTTAAACTTAACGATGTTTCCTCCCGCCTTAGCGCTAGCCTTAAAAAATTAGGCATAAACAAAGGCGATAAAGTGGCGATCTATCTGCCCGGCTGGCCGGAGTATATTTTCAGTTACCTGGCTATCTGGCGCAGCGCAGCGACTGCCGTGCCTTTAGACTTTATGCTTACCGAGGATGAATTAGTCTCCTGCCTGGAGCATGCCGAGGCTAAAATCTTAATCGCCAAGCCCAAAGCCAATCTTTCTTTGGATACGCTTAAAAAAAGATGCCCGGCCTTAAAAGAAATCATTACCTGCCAGGATAAGGTTGAAGGATCCCCGTTTTTTGATGAATGCGTCGCAAAAAACCCGCCTGAAGGGATAAAAATGCCGGCGCAGGATAAAGATTACGCGATTATTTTTTATACCTCGGGGACAACCGGCAGGCCCAAAGGCGTATTAATAAATTACCTGCAATTGAGCGCGCCCCCTAAATCCATGGAGTTTTTTGTCAACGCCGACTTAAGCGAAAAAGATACCACCTTATGCGCCCTGCCCTTTTCGCACCTGGGAGGGCTTATTTACATCCAGAACACCATCGTTTTCGGTTTAAGGATGGTTTTGATGGAACGTTTTATACCGCTGGAATTTTTAAAGCATGTCCGGAATTACCGGGTAAACTTTTTTTGGATCGTTCCCTCCATGTATTACGCGCTGCTGCAGCTGAAAGAATTTGAGACCTTTGATTTATCTAGCTTGCGCTGGATAGTTACCTTTGGCGCTTCCAGCTCTCCCGATGCACTGCGCAGGTTCCACCAGTATTGCCCTAAAGCACACCTGTTAAACGGCTGGGGCTTGACCGAGACCAACGCGCCGAGCGTAGTTTTAGCCATGGGCTCAAAAAAATTAGAAAGCGTAGGCAGGCCTGCGCCGTGGATAGAGCTAAAGTTGTTTGATGAGCATGCCCAAGAAGTTAAGGTCGGCGGTATCGGCGAGATTTGCGTAAAAAGTTGGGTGGTTACCGACGGATATTATAAAGATGCGGCCTTAACGCGGGAGACGTTAAAAGACGGCTGGTTCCATACAGGAGACCTGGGTAAATTTGACAGCGAAGGAGACCTGTACATCGTAGGCAGGAGAAAAGAGATGATTAAGGTCGCCGGGGAAATTGTTTTTGAGCCGGAAATAGAGTCAGTTATCCATAAACACCCTGATGTCGCGGAAGCAGCCGTAGTCGGGGTAGCAGATAAGCTGAGGGGTGAAGTACCCAAGGCCTGGGTAGTTTTAAAAGAAGGCAAAAATTTAAACGAAGAAGACCTGCGCTATTTTTTACGCGAGCACCTGGCGCATTTTAAAATCCCGCATTATTTTGAATTTACCAGTACGCTTCCTAAGAACCGCGCCGGAAAAATCGACAAAGAGCTGCTTAGAGCAGGTGCTATCTAAAACTGCGCTCCAGTAATGAAGCGGTTGCAATAACCTATGAAAGATGTATAATAAAAACTAAATAATTAATTAAGCGGTCTGGAAAGAGTTAGATCTCTCCAGAGGGAGTCATTGCGATGGTCGGGCCGCCATCTTGCGTTAAAGCAGGATGGCGTTTTATTTCCGCATTATTCACATTAATTAGAGGAGCTGACCATGGATAATTATTTATTTTCAGGAATGTTATTAATTTGCGCTTATAGCGCAGGTTGGTTGATTTATTTAATTACTATGATTTTGCTCAGACGCTGGGGGCGCGTTATATCTTTAAAAAGTTTTAAAGTTAGCTTAGAGCCACTCAAGCGTCCTTTACGTTTCTTAATACCCATTTTGTGTATTTTAACCGTTATACCTTATTTACGGCTGGCGGAAAAAGAACGCCTGGTAACCGGCTATCTTGCCAATGCCGTCTTTATCGCTTTAACCAGTTGGCTATCCATGAAGGTCGTTCATATCCTTAGGGATGCGATTCTAGGCCGTTATGATATACATGTCCGGGATAATGCGCGTGCCCGGGGGATACACACGCAGATGCGCATGCTCGCGAATATTGTCACCGCCGTTATAGTTTTATTAACTATTTCTTTCGTCCTGATTAGTATTCCTGGAGCTGGGCATATAGGAGTAAGCATCTTGGCTTCCGCGGGGATTGCCGGTATAGTTATAGGTTTTGCTGCCCAGAAGGCGCTGGGGAACCTTATTGCCGGAATTCAGATAGCCATTGCCCAGCCCATCAGACTGGATGATGTAGTTATCGTTGAAAATGAATGGGGCTGGATTGAAGAGATTAATCTTACTTTTGCCGTAGTGCGTATCTGGGACTTACGGCGCTTGGTAGTCCCCATATCCTATTTTCTCGAAAAACCGTTTCAGAACTGGACTCGGACTAGGGCAAACCTTTTAGGAACGGTGTTGATTTACGCCGATTATAACATTCCAGTCAAGGCAATCCGCGATGAATTGTCGCGCATTCTTAGCGAGAGCCCTTTATGGGATAAGAAAGCCAACGTATTGCAGGTTACTAATATGACTGAAAAAACAGTGGAATTGCGGGCACTCATGAGCGCCATGGATTCTTCGGCCTTATGGGACCTGCGCTGCGCAGTAAGAGAAAAGCTCCTTGAATTTTTACAAACCCGTTTCCCCGGATGTCTGCCTAAGGTACGCCTTGAAGGAGATAAAAAATGAAAAGATTACTGTTATTCATTTTGCCTATCCTTATTATCGTCGCCGTAGTGTTTACGATATCGGGAATAATGCAGGCACGCTTTACAGAAGATAGGTTAATGGAGGACCTACAGAGAAAGGCTAGAACTGTTGACGAGAGCCTGGAGGTTTCAGCAAGGTATATTCTTATTAATAATGATTTGAGGTCAGCTAACCGTTTAGTGGAAGGTTTCCAGAAGAGAGAGCGGCTGCAGGGTTGCGCCATTTATGACAAGGAGGGCAATATCTTTGCGATTACGCAAAAGTTCTCCGGTTGGAAGGATAAAGATAAGCCTTATCTTAAGGATATCCTGGCCAAAAAAGCTCCCCGTGGCAGCCTGGAGAATTTTAACGAATATTCCGTATATAGTTATATTATCCCCGTTACGGATGATGAAAATAACGTATTGGGGATGGTTGAGGTTATCTACGATACATCTTATGTTTTTACAACGCTGGCCATTCTTTGGAAAAAATTAAGCGTATCCCTGATTATTTTATTGGTGCTTATAATTTTAACCATGCTTTTGATACAGAGACAGATATTTACCTTGCCTATTCTCAGACTTACGGAGTGGTTTCAACATTTCCAGAGAGGTGAAACCGAACAAGTGTATTCAGTTAAAGGGAAGGATGAGTTGGGCAAGCTCGCTAGCGAAGTTGAGCAGGTAGCTTTAAGTTTAAGGGTGGCGCGTAAAGTCGTCAGCGAAAAAGCGACTGAACGCATGCAGAAAGATGAGCTTTGGACTGAAGCCAGGTTGCGCGACCTGATTAATGCGCGATTAGGAGAAAGCGCGCTTATTGTCGTATCTAACCGGGAGCCGTATATGCATGTTATTGATGATATTACGGGCCAGCCAAAGTGCATCCGGCCGGCAAGCGGCGTAGTTACCGCGATAGACCCGATCATGCGCTCATCCGGAGGCACATGGATTGCCCATGGCAGCGGTAACGCGGACAGGAAATTTGTAAATTCAAAAGATAAGCTCGGCGTGCCCCCGGGAGATAACCGCTATATCCTTAAAAGAGTCTGGTTAAGCAAAGAGGAAGAAGAAGGATATTATTATGGTTTTGCCAATGAAGGATTGTGGCCCTTGTGCCATATGACGCATACCAGGCCGGTATTCAGGGAATCTGATTGGCAGATTTACAAAAAGGTAAATCAGAAATTTGCGGATAGTGTTTTAGCGGAGTTACCGGTAAAAAATCCACTCGTGTTCATTCAGGACTACCATTTTACATTACTCGCCAAAATGATTAAGGATAAACGCCCGGATACGAGGATAGCCCTTTTTTGGCATATCCCCTGGCCTAATCCGGAAGTGTTCTCAACCTGTCCGTATCAGGATCAGATCCTGGAGGGGATGCTTTCGTGCGATTTGATCGGTTTTCATGTACAAGGTCACTGCAATAATTTCCTTGAGACCGCAAATAAGCTCCTTGAGTCGCGCGTGGATACCGAAAAATTCAGCGTCGTGCGCTTTGGAAAAGAAACTTTTGTCCGGCCGTTTCCGATAAGCGTTAATGGATATTTTGACCAAAGCGGGCAAAATCCGGATTTAGCTAAGGAGATGGATAAAATTAAGAAGGAGTATGAGTTGGAGGGGAAGATTGTAGCGATAGGCGTTGACAGGATTGACTATACAAAAGGTTTATTAGAACGTATGCTCGCGGTGGACAGGTTTATTGGAAAAAACCCCCAGTATAAGAATAAATTTGTTTTTATCCAGTTGGCCGCGCCCAGCAGGACGCATATCAAACATTACCATGATTTAATGAATGATATAGATGAACTGGTGGAAAAAAAGAACTGGAAGTATTCGGAAGGCGACTGGAGGCCGATTATTTATTTAAAAAGGCATTTCTCCCCCGAAGAGATAAGGCCTTATTACGCGCTTGCCGATATCTGTATCGTCAGTTCTCTTCATGATGGAATGAACCTGGTGGCCAAGGAGTACGTGGCGTCCAAGGCAGATTTTAATGGCGTACTGATCTTGAGCCGTTTTACCGGCGCTGCCAGGGAGTTGACCGATTCTGTCCCTGTAAACCCTTACTCTATCGAGGAATTCGCGGATGCCATAAAATTATCCGTAGAGATGCCTCCTGAAGAAAGAAAAAAACGCATGGAAAACATGCGAAGGATTGTTTCCGAAAACAATGTTTATCGTTGGGCAGGCGATATCATTACGGAATTAACCGCGTTAAAAAGAGTTAAAGCAATAAAAACATGAGGTATTTATTCAATGAATGGGATGCGCTTAAAGGCAGAATACAAGGCAGGTATTTATTCCTTTTTTTAGATTTTGACGGCACGCTGGCGCCTATCGCAGAAACTCCCGCAAAAGCGGTTATCCCGCAAGAAACAAAGAAGCTGCTTAATAAGTTAGCGAAGAGAAAGCATATAAGGATAGCCATTATAAGCGGCAGGTCCCTCGGGAATATTAAGAACAAGTTGGGTTTAAATAATATTATTTATTCGGGTAACCACGGGTTGGAGATAGAGGGGCCCAAGGTAAAGTTCTCGCCCTTGATTTCCCGGGGGTACAAGATCGCCCTGAAGACGATAAAAAATACTTTAGCCAGAAAACTTCGTCTGGTTAAAGGCGTAATCCTCGAGGACAAAAGCATTTCCTTGAGCCTGCATTACCGCTTAGTTGATGATAAACAAGTTTTCCGCGTTAAGACAATTTTTCATGAGACGGTGATACGTTATCTATTAGGAGACAGGATAAAGGCCAAGGAAGGCAAGAAAGTATTGGAAGTCAGGCCTCCTTTGGAATGGGATAAGGGTAAAGTCATATTATGGCTTTTAGCGAGGCAAAAGTTTGCCAAATATGGGAACAAGATTTTGCCTCTTTATATCGGCGACGACCTTACGGATGAAGATGCCTTTAAGGCGCTAAGGCGCATAGGAATCACTGTTTTTGTAGGCAGACCGACCCAATCTTCCAAGGCGAAATATTATTTAAAAGATACCTGCGAGGTCACAAAGTTGCTAAGGGGCATCCTGGAAATACAAAGCGAAAATCAGAAATGCAAAAAGTAATTAACGCCAAAGAGCCATTCAAGTTTTGCACTAGATTGCACTTATCGGAGCTAACCGGACTGCGCGCTACTACCTTAAGCCAGCTTCTGACGCTGATTAAGGAAGTCCCCGGCGCATGCATTTATCACCACACGCATCGTTTCCTGCAGCAGCATCAATATCTTTCTCCCGAGCCTCCCAATGATTTTGCTTATTGGGTCGCGGATATCCTCGGGGAAGATGAACTCGGAGAGAGGTTGGTCAGTATTGATACTATACAATACTCCACTATCCGCGATTTACGGGAAAAGATCGCTTCAACTATTGAAGAGTATCTGAGGGATAACCCGCTGGCTAAATTAAAATTTGCCCGCGCGAAAGAAGAATTCCATTTTATTAAATCAGTAAGTTTCATCCTACCGACAAGATATATTGTTTATGATTTAAAGGGTTTCGCGGAGGCCCTGAAGAAAGTAACCCTTGATTCGATTTATTTCCATATTTTTGAGGCCAGGTTAAGGCTTGAAAAACCGACCAACGACTTTGCGCTTTGGATAGAGCATTCCCTGGGAGATAAGAAATTAGCCAACAGTATTGCAGGCTTTGACCCCTACACAAGCACCTTAGAAGATTTAAGAAAAAAGATTATCCGCCTAATCGAAAGAAAGATAGCGCAATAAAATGGCAAAGATAAAGGAATATATCCCCCTGGTAGGCCAGCCTGTTATTGATGACTTAAGGCTGCTTAGCGAGAGATTAAAAGGTAAGGTTATCCAGCATATAAATTCCACACCTGTGGGAGGAGGAGTCGCCGAAATACTCAACCGCATGGTGCCCTTATTGAGGGAATTAGGCGTAGATACGAAATGGGATGTCATAAAGGGCGGAGAGCAATTCTTTGCAGTGACAAAAAAATTTCATAACGCCTTGCATGGCAGGGCCGAAGAAATAATTCAAAGAGATTTTGAAATATTCATGGAAACAAGCCAGCAGAATATAGACGGTGTGGATATCTACGGCGACATAGTTTTCATTCATGACCCGCAGCCAGTAGCCCTGGTAAAAAAGAAAGCCTCTAACAAATGGCTTTGGCGTTGCCATATTGACGTTTCTAATCCTAATGCAAGAGTATGGAAATTTCTCATGGATTTTATCGTGCATTATGACTCGGCGGTATTTTCCGCTCCGGCTTTTTCCCAAAGATTACCTATCAGGCAGTTTTTGATCTCTCCTTCCATAGACCCGTTAAGCGACAAAAACAAGGAATTATCCCAAGAGACGATAGATGCGGTCTTAAAAAAATACGGTATCAAAAAAGATAAACCCATCATCACCCAAATCTCCCGTTTTGACCGTTTGAAAGACCCAGTAGGCGTAATTGAGGCGTATCTGAGGGTAAAAAAATATACCGACTGCCAGCTGATTTTAGCCGGCGGTGCTGCCGAAGATGATCCGGAGGGCTCGAAAGTCTTAGAGGAGGTTAAAGAGAAAGCTAAGCATGACCCCGATATCCATATTCTGCTATTGCCTCAAAATGATATAGAGGTTAACGCGTTGCAAAGGGCTTCGGATGTAGTTATCCAGAAGTCTATCCGGGAGGGGTTCGGGCTAACGGTTGCCGAAGCCCTTTGGAAGGCAAAGCCTGTTGTCGCTTCAAATGTCGGCGGAATTCCTTTACAGATAAAACATAAATATTCAGGGCTACTTTGCCATTCTATTGAAGGGACAAGTTTCGCTATAAAACAACTCTTAAGTAGCCCCGCCTACGCCAAGAAATTAGGAGAAAACGGGAGGGAGCATATAAAGAATAATTTCCTGATTACGCGCCATTTAAGAGAATATATGTTATTGTTCCTTTCGCTCTATCATCCGGAAGACGTTGTCCATCTGTGTTGATTTATTAATATAAGGGTTCGGAGGCATTTGCCTTCCGGAGGATTTAGATGGTCGGGCCGCCATCTTGCGTTAAAGCAGGATGGCGTTTTTATTGGAAAGGAGGTGTGCGTTGAAGCTAAGCGGTTGGATTTTTATGATTATTTCCTGGGGGTTTATTATCAGCTTACTTATATTTTGTTACAGCCGTATATTCAGGCAGGGCATTGATGGAGAAGAGTCTAAAACACTAAAACGGATTAAAAAATAGGATAGCTTTAATAATGGCGGATTGGGCATGGCAGGGAATTTTATTCGTTATTGGTTTTTTCGTTCTGGTTAAGGGCGCTCATTGGCTGGTTGAGGGCGGTTCATCTTTGGCAAAGTCCTTAGGGGTATCTGATTTTTTTATCGGACTGACCGTGGTGGCTTTTGGAACGTCGCTGCCGGAGATGTTTATTGATATTACAGCTGCTGTCAGAGGCAATACCGGTTTAGTTATCGGCAATATAATCGGCGCTAATGTTGTCAACATCCTGTTTGTTCTCGGCGTGGCTGCGGTTATTTTTCCTTTGCAGATACGGCATGGTATAGTCTGGAAAGAAATTCCCTTTACGCTCATTGCGGCATTAGCAGTATTATTGTTAGGTAACGATAAGCTGATTGAGGGCGTTAGTTATCCGCGGCTTAGCAGAATAGACGGATTTATCCTGTTAAGTTTTTTTGTGGTTTATTTATATTATCTTGTCAACATCAGCAGATCGGGGCCGCAGCTACAAACATTGGAAGGCAAGGAATTGGATACCGGTAAATCGGCTACCCGGATTATCATAGGGTTATTCGCGTTGTTTATAGGATCCAGGCTGGTTGTCGCCGCTGCTGTGTTCATCGCGAAGAAGATGCACATATCGGAAACATTAATAGGTTTGACCGTAGTCGCAATAGGCAGTACGCTTCCAGAATTAACCGCTTCGGTCATAGCAGCTTTTAAAAAACACTCAGACCTGGCTCTCGGTAATATAGTTGGCTCCAATATTGTAAATATCTTTTTGGTATTAGGAATATGTTCGGTTATCAGGCCTTTGCCTTTGCGGCCTCAAGATAATTTCGCCATTTTGATTGCGATTGTGGCTAGCCTTTTATTGTTCGCCAGCGCATTTGTAGGTAAGCGCAGCGTCATTGACCGGTGGGCAGGCATTATATTCGTCATTATTTATCTTTTTTATCTGGTAACAGCTATCCGGCTTGGTTAGCAAAAAGGAGGAAGCATGACTGGTAACTTATGG
Organism: Candidatus Omnitrophota bacterium; assembly: GCA_028687205.1. Classification (GTDB taxonomy): domain Bacteria; phylum Omnitrophota; class Gorgyraeia; order Gygaellales; family Profunditerraquicolaceae; genus UBA6233. Next base: position 9,502 of record JAQUAP010000012.1, on the reverse strand, counting down.
CAAGATTGGCCCGTGTATGTGCTTTTATGCGCCGTAGTATTCTTTTTTGTTTATGTTATAATAAAAAGCAAAATGACCGAAAAGAAATAAAAATTCCATCATCTACCAGCAGCTATCCGCAGAGATAGCTTCAATACTTATGAAAGATATCAAAGAATTAACCCTTAAGGGACTGGAAGAAAAACTTAAATCTTTTGGTGCCCAGGCGTACCATGCCCGGCAGATATTTTCCTGGATTTATAAAAAAGCAGCCCTGGACTTTGGCCAAATGAGCGATTTGCCCGCAGGAGTAAGGGTAAAATTAAAAGAAAATTTTTACATCAACGGCTTAAGGATAATCAAGCGGCTGGAATCCAGCGACGGAACCCGGAAATTACTCTTGGCATTAAAAGACGCCAACCTTATTGAGGCGGTGATTATCCCTGTCAAAGAAAGGGTTACCGGCTGTGTCTCCGCACAGGTAGGCTGTAAATGGGCCTGTAGTTTTTGCGCCAGCGGGCTGAGCGGGTTTAAGCGCAATCTGACCTGTTCAGAAATAATAGATGAAGTCTTATATTTAAAAAAAGAGTCCCTGCCGCGCGCGCTTACGCATCTAGTTTTCATGGGCACAGGCGAACCGCTGGATAATTATGCGCAGGTATTAGCGGCTGTGAAAATTATCAATTCTCCGCTTGGGTTTAATATCGGGGCGCGCAGGATTACTCTTTCCACCAGCGGCGTAATCCCGGGCATCCAGAGGCTCTCAGGCGAAGGCCTGCAGGTAGAGCTATCCGTCTCCCTGCATGCGGCCGATGACGCTTTAAGGTCTAAACTTATGCCGGTCAATAAAAAATATCCGCTAAAAGACTTGATTAAAACCTGCAAGGATTACAGCGCAAGGACCAATCGCCAGGTAACTTTTGAATATATTTTGATTAAGGGCGTAAATTCTAGTTTAGAAAACGCCCGGGATTTAAGCCGGTTGTTAAGCGGGTGGAAGTTGGCTAAGGTGAACCTCATCCCCTCTAATTCTATAAGCGAGCTTAAGGTTGAGCCGCCGCCTAGAAGTGATATACTATTGTTTAAGGGCTGCCTTGTTAAGCACGGAGTAAATACTACTTTGCGTAGAGAGCGCGGAGAGGATATTAACGCTGCCTGCGGGCAATTGAGGTTAAGCTATGCTAAACAATAAAAAAAATATCATAATTTTAGGTATTTTTATCATCGCGGGCCTGGGCACTTTCTTAATAGCGAAGAATGTAAAAAAAGAAATTACAAATAGGAATTCCGGCGGCCGGAACATTATTTGTTTTGGAGACAGCGTTACTTTCGGTTACGGCGTAAGCCCGGGCGAGGATTATCCCACAGCGCTTAGCAGGATGACGGCGAGGCCGGTAATTAATGCCGGCGCAGACGGAGATACTTCAGTTGAAGGCTTAGGGAGGCTGAAAAACGATGTCCTGGATAAAGACCCTTATTTAGTTTTAGTGGAATTCAGCGGCAATGATTTCATCAAGAAGGTGCCGATTGATTTAACGATGAGCAATATAAAAGAAATGGTCCGGCAGATCCAGGGCGCAGGGGCAATGGCTGCTATCGTTGATGTAAGCGCGGGTTTCTTTATGCGCGAATACCGCCTCAGGCTGGCTAAACTCGCCCGGGAAACCGGCTCGATTTTTATTCCGGCAGTATTAAACGGCATCCTGACCAACCCGAGCATGAAGAGCGACTTCATGCACCCCAATGCCCACGGTTATAAGATCGTCGCCCAGCGCGTCAATCACGCCATTAGGCCATACCTTAAACAGGCCCAAAAATAAAAAATGCCGAAGGAGGGAGTTGAACCCACACGGGCTTGCGCCCAACAGCTTTTGAGGCTGCCGCGTATGCCATTTCGCCACTTCGGCAAGGATTTTTTAGGTTGACGCCAGTTATTTTATATTCTAAAATAGCAAAGGTCAACAGATATAATTTAAGGGGCTGTAGCTCAGCTGGGAGAGCACTTGCATGGCATGCAAGGGGTCAGGAGTTCAATCCTCCTCAGCTCCACTTAAAATTTTTATATAAAAGGACGGAGAGTATCCGTCCTTTATGGTTAGAACAGTTATTGACGCTCAAACTTCGGCGAGGTATAATTTAAAGGCTATGATTTTAGGCGTGCATGTTTCCGGGTCAGGGAAGATTTACCAGGCGCTGGATATCGCGCATAAGCTGAAATGCCAGACCATGCAGATATTCAGCCGGAACCCGCTGCAATGGCGCGCTACTCCTTTAAGCCCTGAAGATATTGAAGAATTTAAGCTCAGGCGCAAGAAATTCAAGATCGACCCGGTTTTTATCCATATCTCTTACCTGATTAACCTGGCCTCGCCTAACCCGAGGCTTTATCAGGGCTCGATCCGGGCTTATGTTGAAGATATCCAGGAAGCGGATAAATTAAAGGCAGATTTTATTGTTACGCATATGGGCAGCCATAAGGAGACCTCTGAAGAAGCCGGGATAGAAAGGCTGACCCAGGCCCTGAATAAAATCTTAGAGAAGACTAAGGATTCAAGGGTGGGGATATTGTTGGAGAATACTTCCGGCAGCGGCTCGTGGCTGGGGTATAAATTTGTACATCAGAAAGAAATTATCGCCGGGTTAAAAGAGAAGGCGCGCGTCGGGTTATGCTTAGATACGGCGCATGCTTATTTAGCCGGTTATGATATTGCTGCCAAAGAGGGGCTGGATAAATTGCTGGCTGAAATTGATAGCCTTATCGGCCTAAAAAGGCTCAAATTAATCCATTTAAACGATGCCTACGGAAAATTAGCTTCGCATTACGACCGTCACGACCATATCGGCAAAGGGGCGATAGGGTTAGAGGGCATGCGCAGGATTATCAACCATCCTAAATTAAAAAATATCCCGATGATCCTGGAAACGCCTAAAGACAATGAAAAGAGCGATGCGTTGAATCTAGCGCTGGTGAGGAAATTAAGCAAAAATTAAAAAAATGTTTTACGACTTTAAAAAAATAGAAAATAAGTGGCAAAGAAAGTGGCAGAAGGAGAGGGCCTTCCGCGCCCGGATCAATCCGGCAAAGAAAAAATATTACCTCCTGGAGATGTTCCCCTACCCGTCGGGAAAAATCCATATGGGCCATGTGCGCAATTACACCATCGCGGATGTGGCCAGCCGTTTTAAAATACAGGAAGGGTACAATGTGCTGCACCCGATGGGTTTTGACGCCTTTGGCCAGCCGGCGGAGAATGCCGCGATAAAAAACAGAACCAAGCCCGATGCCTGGACGCATAAATGTATCCGCGATATGGAAGATGAATTAAAGAAGATGGGTTTCTCCTACGACTGGGAAAGGGAGATCTCTACCTGTGACAGCGATTACTACAAATGGAACCAGTGGATCTTCTTAAAGATGTATGAAAAGGGCCTGGCTTATAAAAAGGCCTCTAGCGTGAACTGGTGCCCGAATTGCGCCACTACCTTGGCTAATGAAGAAGTGATCGACGGAGGCTGCTGGCGCTGCCATGCCAAGGTCGAGCAGAAAGATTTAGAGCAATGGTATTTAAAAATTACCGATTATAAAGAACGGCTCCTGGAAGATCTAAAACAATTGCCAGACTGGCCGGAGCGCGTTTTGAGCATGCAGACCAACTGGATCGGCAAAAGCCAGGGCGTAGAGATATATTTCAGGCTCAAAGGCTTAAATAAAATTATCCCGGTTTTTACCACGCGGCAAGATACGATTTTCGGCGCTACCTACATTGTTTTAGCTCCCGAGCATCCTTTAGTGCAAGAGTTGATTAAAGGCAAGCCGCAGGAAAAAGAAGCCTTAGAATTTATTGCTAAGGTTGCCAAAGAAAGTAAAGTCGTACGCGCCTCCTCGGATGTCAAGAAAGAGGGCGTATTCACGGGAAGTTTTGCCGTTAATCCCGTAAATAACGAAGAAGTGCCGGTTTGGATTGCGGATTATGTTTTGATGGAGTACGGCACCGGCGCGATTATGGCTGTGCCGACGCATGACCAGCGCGATTTTCTTTTTGACAAAGAGTATGCTTTACCTATGCGCGTAGTTATCCAGCAGCCTGGCGCCAATAATTTAAACCCCGAACTTATGCCGGAGGCTTATGAAGGCGATGGCACCCAGGTGAATTCTGCGGAATTCAATGGCTTGCCAAATCAAGAGGCTAAAATCAAAATTGCCGCCTGGATGGAGAAGAAAGGCATCGGCAAAATCCAGACGCACTGGCGCTTGCGCGACTGGCTTATCTCGCGGCAGCGTTACTGGGGTACGCCTATCCCGGTTATTTATTGCCCTAAATGCGGGGTTCTCCCTGTTTCCTATAAAGACCTGCCTGTAAAATTACCTAAAGATGCGCCTTTTACCGGCGAAGGCGGCAGCCCGTTAGGCAAGATCAAGAAATTTGTAGAGCTAAGATGCCCGCAGTGTAAAAGTCCAGCCCGCCGGGAAACCGACACCATGGCTACTTTTTTTGATTCCTCCTGGTATTTTTTAAGGTTCTGTTCGCCTGAATTTTCCCAGGGTCCCTTTGAAGAAAAGGAAACCGGATACTGGATGCCGGTGGACCAGTATATCGGCGGGATCGAACACGCGATATTGCATCTTCTCTATGCGCGTTTCTTTACTAAATTCTTCAAGGACCTCGGAATGATAAGCTTTGATGAGCCGTTTAAGCGCCTGCTTACCCAGGGGATGGTCTTAAAAGACGGGGAAGTGATGTCTAAGTCCAGGGGTAACATTGTTGACCCGGACGCGATGATTAAAAAATACGGGGCAGACAGTTTAAGGTTGTTTATCCTGTTTGCCGCGCCGCCGGAAACCGAGTTAGAATGGGACGACCGGGGCCTGGAAGGCGCTTATAAATTCTTAAACCGCGTCTGGCGCATCCAGGACAATTTAAAAGAAAAAGCTGACTCCTCATTAACGCGGGTTTTACATAAAACCATTAAAAAGGTGAGTGCGGATTTCCGGGAATTTAAATTTAATACTGCTATCGCCAGCATGATGGAGCTGACCAATGCCATTTATCAGTCCGCAGCAGACAAAGAGGTTTTCTCGAAGTTGGTGATTATGCTTAGCCCTATTGCCCCGCATTTTTGCGAAGAGCTCTGGCGTATTTTAGGGAATAAAAAGAGTATTTTAAAAGCGGGCTGGCCGCAGGCTGACCCGGATCTGCTGGTTGAAGAGAATATTACCATGGTTATCCAGGTTAACGGAAAGGTACGTTCCAAAATCGATGTTCCGGCAAATATCCCGGAAGATAAGCTGAAAGAATTAGTTTTAGCTGACGGAAAGCTCGCCCCCTGGCTGCAAAACAAGCCGCTCAAAAAAATCATTATCGTCCCCCAAAAACTCGTCAATATCGTCGTCTAAATTAGTTAGGGACGGTTCTCAGGCCAATCTTAAAGCGTCCCCATTAAGGGGACACTTTAGCTTTGAGTTGAGAACCGTCCCTGATTTTTGTTAGATTATGGCTCTTGCCGCGTCTATTAAGGCAGGAGGCGGGAAAATGTTTAATCTTACCCAGGAAGAGCGCAAGGTTATCTTATTTTTGGTAGCAATTGCCTTGGCAGGAACAGGAGGAAACTTCTTAGTTAAACAGTTTTCAACCGCTAAAGGCATCACTTGCCTTAACCAGAATCTGGGTAAAATCAATCTTAATAGCGCGGATAAGGGGCTGCTCATGGGGATATCCGGTGTCGGCGAAAAACTAGCCGACAGGATTATTGCTTACCGCGAAAGGCGCGCAGGCTTTAGCAATATAGATGAACTAAAAGATATCAAAGGTATTACTCCTTCCAAATTCGCCAAGATAAAAGAATACCTGGCTACTAAATGAAGCTTAATTTAGCGCAGCTTACGCTTTATCTTTGCGGCGGGATAGTTTTTACGCATTTTACCAGGATACCCTTCTGGTTAGTTTATTTTCTCGCCCTTAGCCTGCTCCTTGCCTGTATTTTATCCCTGAATAAGGATTTTATATTCGGGATATTATTTGCCGGTTTAGTTTTTACCCTCGGCTGCCTGCTTTTAAAGAACAGCTATACCCTTAGCCCGTCCCATATTTCTAAATTTATTTTTTATAAAAACAATATTGTCTATACAGTTAAGGGCTTTATCAACAGCCAGCCCTATCCCAAAGACGGCAGAAATTCGTTTATGTTTACTGCGCAGGAAATAGAGTTCCATAACCGTAATTATAAATGTTCGGGGGATATCCTCGTCCAGCTAAAAGATGCAAAAAATTTCTCCTACGGAGAAGCCTTACTCTTAAGGGGAGGCATACACAGGCCGTTTAAGCTTTACGGCAGGAATATATCCGCCATTATGCGCGTAAATATGCCTGGTTCTTACGTAAGGCTGCCGGAAAATTACGGCCAGCCAATACGCAAATTTGCTTTTTACCTTAAAAGCCGGATAGAAAAAATAATTTACCGTTCCCTCTCTCCCTTAACGGCAAGCATTCTGGATGCCATGGTCTTAGGCGAAAGAAGAAATATCCCGGCAGTGGTTTACGATGCCATGGTCAAGGCAGGGACCGTGCATATACTGGTAGTCAGCGGTTTTAATGTCGGGATAGTCGCGTTTATGTTCATGCTCTTGCTTAAAGTATTGCGCTTGCCCAAGACCCTGCGCTACATAACGGCGATACCTTGTTTAATAACCTATTGTTTCGCTACGGGCGCATCGCCTCCGGTTGTGCGGGCAACGCTGATGGCCATATTTTTCTTAGCCGGATTCATGATCAGGAGGGAGCCGGATATGCGTAATGCTTTCTCCTTAGCTGCACTGTTCATCCTTTTGCTTAATCCCCGGGAACTCTTCTCTATCAGTTTTCAGCTTTCTTTCGTCAGCGTAGCGGCGATAATTTTTCTTTACCCTAAACTTAAGCTCTTTTTTAGGGCCGAAGCTATCAAGGCAAGGCCTTTAAGGCTTATCGTAGAAGGGTGCCTCGTCTCTTTATCTGCCTGGTTAGGGACCCTGGGGTTTATCCTCTATTATTTCAAGATTCTTTCTCCGGTTACTGTGCTCGCCAACATCTGTATTGTGCCTTTAGCTACCTTAATTACGCTCTCCGGATTCAGCCTGGTTGTCGTTAGCCTCATTTTCCCCGCGCTTGCCGGGCCTTTTGCCTGCGCCAACGAACTTTTCGTGCTTTTATTGCTTAAGGCCGATAATTTTCTCATCCGCCTGCCGTACGCTTACCTCTACCTGTAGTTTGAATACCTTGAATATGTTTGACAAACGGCACCCCTTGTGTTAAAGTTGTAATACTATGCGGCGGATAATTTTAAGTCTCTGCATTATTTTTACTTTAGCAGCTACCCCTGCCTATCCTTTCTGGATTTGGACGCCTAAGAGCGGGAAATGGGTTAATCCCAAGCACGTCCCTAAGGATACCCCCAAGGCGCAGTTTGACTTTGCCATGGGTTTCTATGATGAGAAAAAATATCCTGACGCCATCCGCGAATTCAAGAAGCTGCTCAAGGCCTATCCTAAGTCTTTTGAGGCCTCGGAAGCCCAGTATTATCTGGGCCTGATCGAGGAAAAGCTGGATAACCTTTACGAGGCCTACCTGGCGTATCAAAAGACCATCGATAAATATCCCTTTTCCGAGCGCATTAAAGAGATCATTGAGAAAGAGTATAACATTGCTGAGAAATTTATCGCCGGCTATAAACGTAAAGCCCTGGGGGTGACCCTGCCGGTGGAAAATCCGGCCATAGAGATACTCGCCAAGGTTGTGGAAAATTCCACCTACGGGCCCTTGGCGCCCAAGGCAGAATATAAATTAGGGTTGCTTTTAAAGGGCCTGGAGCGCTACTATGAGGCGGAAGACGCCTTTAATAAAGTAATCAGTAATTATCCGGATAGCGAGTGGGCTGAGCCGGCTAAATTCCAAATCGCCTCCTGCCGCGCGGCAGTATCGCGCGGGCCGGATTATGACCAGGGCGCGATGCAGGATGCCAAGCAAAAATTCGAAGAATTCGTCAAGGAACATCCTGACGCCGTATTGTCAAAAGAAGCCGAAGATAATATCGGCAAACTGAGAGAGAAAGAAGCGGCAGCCAGTTACAATATTGCGGTATTTTATGAAAAGCAGAAGGCTTACCCGGCCGCCAGGATATATTATGAGAATGTAATAGCCAATTATTCGGATAGCCCCTGGGCAGTAAAGGCGCTGGAGCGCTTGCGGGCAATGGAGAAGAAGAAATGAAAAACCACTTATCGCTCAAAGTTTTTTTGTCCCTGTTTGCCGTTTGCTGTTTGCCGTTTACCGGGGCGGGCTGCGGTTACACTACCCGTTCCATGGTTAACACTAAATACCGGACGATCTACGTCACTCCTTTTGTGAATAAAATAAATATTACCAGTGAAGTCGATACCGGCAATAAATACAGGATCTACCGGCCGATGATTGAAAGCGATATTACCACTCACGTAAATAATAAATTTTACTTTGACGGGAACTTAAGGCCGGCAAAAGACAGTTCCGCGGACCTTATCCTGAAGGGTGAAGTGGTGGAGTTCCGCAAAGACCCCTTGCGCTATGATGCCAATGATAATGTAGCCGAATACCGCATTAACCTGGTGGTAAATATCAGCCTCTGGGACAGAAGAGAGAATAAGCTGCTTTGGCAGGAAAATGGTTTTACCGGAGATACCAGCTATTTTGCCTCAGGCCCCCAGCAAAAACCGGAAGATACAGCGGTGGTCGACGCCCTCAAGGACCTTAGCCGCCGGATTGTTGAACGCACCGTCGAGCAGTGGTAAGCAAAAATGGTTTATTTATTTATCGGCCAGGACTCCAGGTCCCCAGACGCTCCGCTTAGTCACAAAGATACCCGCTTAAAACAAATCAAAGAAGAGTTTCTCCCCAAAAGCGTAGCAGACTTTAATTTAGATATCCTATACGCAGAGACATTAAAGCTCAAAGAACTGCAGGAAAAGCTTTTAGCCCTTCCGGTAAAGTCAGCAAAAAGGATTGTCGTCATCAAAAATGCCCAGGAGTTGGGCCCGGAGCTAGATGATTTTATCCTGCGTTGGGCAAAGCAGGCCTCTAAAGATATCCTGCTGCTTTTGGATATGGAAAAGCAGGGTAAAAAGGAGGCCTTCTTAAGGAATATCTATAAATATGCCAGGATTTTTCGCTTTAAGGAGGTTTTAGCGCTGAATACCTTTAATCTTAGCCGCAGGATAGAACAGCGCAATGCCGGCTACGCGCTTGAAGTATTGAGCCAGCTTTTAAAGGACGGGGAACGGCCGGAGAGGATACTCGGCGGGTTAAGGTATGCGGTAGAGAACAGCCGGATGAGCGCGCCAGAGACCAAGCGCAGGATCAGGTTCCTTTTGGAGTGCGATATTGAAATAAAAACGGGCAGAGTCAAGCCCGTTTTTGCTTTGGAAAAATTGATTGTTAAGTTATGCGCCCTTGCCCAGCCGTTTCATTAGCCGGGATTTTTTACGGTTAGCGGTTGCGGGATGAATAGTTCTTTTTTT
>JAQUAP010000011.1 GCA_028687205.1 Candidatus Omnitrophota bacterium | reverse complement strand
AAAAGACTCGGCAACGAGGTTAAAAGATTATTCCGCTAAACATAGCAATGAATTCTTCGGGGTTGTCATTAACGGAAAATTAAGGAGCCTGGTCAAGATTACCGCGCCCATTACCACGAATAGCCTCCCCTTGGGCGAATTCAGCGTTAAGGAAGCCCTGGATATATTACGTAAGTTCTTTAAGCCCCTTAAGCCCATGTGGCAGTATTTCCGTTGGCCTTGATAAAAGGCTTGAAACGCCGCCTCGGGCATGCTAAAATAAAAAAAATGAGGAAAAATACCGGGTTTACGATAATAGAACTTGCTTTGGTAGTTGCCATTCTTAGCATACTTGCTTTAATAGCTATCCCTAATTATCTCAAGGCTAAGAGTAAGACCGAGCAAAGAGAGGCCATTGCCAACCTTCAACTTATTGCCGCAGAGGAGAAAATATATTATATAGACAATCATGATTATATGGATTGCAATTGCACTAACGCAACAAGCTGCGCTGAAGCGACAGGGTGCAACACCCTGCTCAGGCTTATGTTAAATACGCAGAATTGGAGTTATGAGGTCGCGGTTAGCGGTGGCGCAGGAGCTAGGGTAGCCACGATTACCGCTACGGCTAAAAGCGGCGCCTGTGTCTATAACTTAACCAGCACTGATTTTAATAGCAAGAATTTTTCTGCGTCTTCAGGCTGCATTAATTAGGTTTCCTATTAAAAAAACAGAGGAATTATGAAAAAAATTATTATTCTTTTATGCTTAAGTTTGATAGGCTGCGCTACTGTCTGCAAGGAGGATAAAGCCTCGGGCCGGCCGCTAGGAAGGCCGGGGGCTAAAGCCGTGACAGAGACCGACCAAAAGGGTATGGATAGCATTATTGCCATGTTCAGCGATGCCATCAAAAAGAACCCTGATTATGCAGGCGCCTATTATAACCGAGGAATGACCTATTTTTATAAACATGAGTATGAGCAGAGCCTCCAGGATATGCGCAAAGCAGAAGAGCTGGGAGTCGCGGTTGACCAGAAATTTATAAAATCCATTGAAAAATTAAGCAAATCCGCTGCCAGGAAAAAATAAATACTCCGCGCTAAAGTAAGTGAGCAGTATAAATTTCCTTCTAATTTTTATGTTTTTACTTACCCCCACCTGGGCTGAAACAACGCCTTCCGGCTGGCAGACCCAGAAATCCCAGCATTTTATTATTTATTATCAGGACAACTCCCCGGCGGGCTTTGCGGATGAGCTTATTTACCGGGCCGAAGATTATTATAACAGTATCGTGGATAAGCTTGGCTATCGCCGTTCTGATTTCTGGAGTTGGGATAACCGCGCCAGGATTTATCTCTATAAAGACGCGGAGGATTTCCAAAAAAATACCCAGCGCGCCTCCTGGGCGGCAGGGGTGGTCCTGGTCGGAAGCAGGGAAATCAAGACTTTCGTGGGCCAGGAGAATTTTTTTGACACGATACTCCCGCACGAGATGACCCATATCATCTTCCGCGAATTCGTAGGAAATAAGGCGATATTCCCGCTTTGGATTGAAGAGGGGGTCGCCTGTTCACAGGAGAAAGCCGGCTTAGGGCTGCGTATGCAGCTGGCCAAGAAGCTCATTAGCGAAGATAAATATATTAAATTAGGAGAGTTTTCCGCCCTAAGCGATCCGGGCCAGATTGACCCTGCTGTTTTTTATGCGCAGGCAGCCTCATTAGTTGTTTTTCTTATCCATAGCCAGGGGGAGTCTGGTTTTCTGGATTTTAGCCGGGCGTTACGGGACGGGGTAGAATGGGGAAAGGCCTTATTAAGGACTTATAATTTTAATAGCCTCCAGCAATTAGAAAATGCCTGGAAGGGCTTCGTCTTGAAACGGGTCTGATGTAAAAAGGAGGGGGATATGTGTAAATTGGATGTTAAGGCTTTTAGTGTGGCATTAGGGGTTGTCTGGGGCGGCCTGACTTTCCTGCTGGGGCTCCTGGATATGATGTACTTCTGGGGAAATTCCTGGGGCAAGATGATGACAATGGTCTATATCGGCTATCGGCCTACCATCATCGGCAGTATAATCGGAGCGCTCTGGGGTTTTATCTATGCCGCAATCCTGGGTTTTGCCATTGCCCGGATGTATAACCGCCTGGTTGAAGAGAATAAGATTGCGACCGATAAAAAGATAGCGGAATTGGCCAAAAAGATTTGGGAGAAAAAAGGCAAGCCCGCGAATACCTCTGCGGATGATTGGCGCGAGGCAGAAAAAATTATCAAGGGCTGTTAAGCTGCGCGTAATCAGCCTGGTATTGAACGGATATATTTAACGATATCCTTGATAGTATCTTCGGGGGTAGAGGCGCCTGCGCTTATTCCCGCGCTACGCGCGCCCTTAAACCAGGCAGGTTTTATTTCTTTCGGAGAGTTTACCCACCAGCTTCTTTTGTTCAGCGAACGGGATATTTCATAAAGCCGTTTAGTATTGGCGCTGTTTTTAGAGCCGATAATGATCATTACGTCGTTCTCTAAAGGCATGCGCCTTATTTCTTCCTGCTTGGTCCTCGTCGGCCTGCAGATGGTATTAAAGAACTCTAAATCAGGAACATGATTTTTAAGGATAGCCACGATTTTTAATACGTTTTTTAAATTTTGCGTTGACTGCGCCACTACGCAGGCCCGCTTAATTTTTTTAATTCTGGCTAAAGGGATCCGGTTAATATTTTCTATGACCAGGATTTTTTCTTTCAGCTGCCCGGCTATCCCGCGGACTTCGTCGTGGTCCTTATCGCCTATCACGATAATCCGGTACCCTTTTTTACGCATCTCTTTTACTATCTTATGTATTTCTTTTACCATCGGGCAGGTGGCATCAATAATCGTATAGCCAAGCCTGCTGGCCCGGGTAAATATTTTGCGGGAAGCGCCGTGCGCCGGGATTAAGAGGCTGCCGGATTTTATTTTTTTCAGCTTACCGATTTTTTTAATCCCGGATTTTTCTATTCTCCCGGCCACGTCTTCGTTGTGCACGATATCTCCGAGTGTGTAAACGCGGCCAACTTCCTGTGCGGCTTTAAAAACAATCTCCAACGCCCTTTTTACCCCGAAGCAAAAACTCGCGGATTTAGCTATATTTATGCGCATAGTATTAATATTTTACCTTAAAATATCCCTAAATCAACCAAATTAGCTCATCCGGCAAAATCAATTGACCTCCATTTTTTCTGATGTATAATATTTTATCCGTATGATTAGGGAGAATATCTTCGAGGTCAGGAAGCGCATTATATCCGCCTGCCTGAAGGCAGGGCGCGCGCCGGAGACGCTAAAACTAATCGCAGTAAGCAAAAACAGGAGCCCGGAAGAAATCAAAGAGGCTCTTTTGGCAGGGATAACCGCTTTCGGCGAAAACAGGGTTCAGGAAGCCCTTTTAAAATATAACGCTAAGGAGTTAGCGCTAAGCGCTAAGCCGATAGAGTGGCATATGGTCGGCCATTTGCAGACGAATAAAGTAAAGGATGCGGTTAAGATCTTTGATTTGATTCAATCAGTGGACAGCCTGCGCCTGGCGCAGGAGATTAATAAGGAAGCGCTGAAAATCAATAAAGTTCAGGAGATACTCCTGGAAGTAAAGATTTCTCCGGAAGCGACAAAATTCGGCTTAAGCCCCGAAGAAACTCCCGCAGTGATAAGAGAGGCCTCCGGTTTTAAGAATCTAAAGATAAAAGGCTTAATGGCCGTTGCCCCGATACTAAAGTCCCCGGAAGAAACCAGGCCTTATTTCAGGTTATTGAAGGATTTAAGGGGCAGGTTGGACAGTAAAATGATTTTATCTATGGGTATGACTGATGATTTTGCGGTAGCGATAGAAGAGGGGAGCGATATGCTCAGAATCGGGAGGGCTATCTTTGAAAGTTAACTTACTTAAGAAAATCGGGATTATCGGTTATGGCTTTATGGGCTCGGTGATTGCGCGCAGGCTTGCGGAGCAAAAAGACGAATACGAGGTCTTTGTCTTTGATAAGGAAAAAAGCAAGCTGTTTGGCCTCGGGGGAATAAAGGTTGCCCGGGATGCCCGGGAGCTGGTGTCCAGGGTTGAAGTAATTATCCTGGCAATAAAACCGCAGGACTTTGATCATATCTTAAAAGAGATTAAGGGCTCGGCCGGCAATAAATTGATTATTTCTATTGCTGCCGGCATAAGTACGAGCCATATTGAAAAAATCCTCGGGCAGGCCAGGGTCATCCGGGTGATGCCGAACATCGGGGCAAAGGTAGCTGAATCCGTTACCTGTTTATGCAAAGGGATGTTGGCTACGGATGACGACTTAGAGTTAGCCCAGGAGCTATTCTATTATCTTGGCGCAGTCAGGATTATTGATGAATCAATGATGAATGCGGCAACGGCGATCTCGGGAAGCGGGCCGGCCTATGTCTTCTATTTTATAGAAAACAGTACGCTGGATCCCGGGAATATACCGGAGCATGCCAGGCACGACATGATGCGCCGGCTTGAGAAGGCTGCCGAAACCCTGGGCTTTTCTACCGAAGATGCGGCGTTCCTGGCGGCTAACACGACGAATGCCGCGATCAGTTTATTACGCAAGACAAAATTGCCTGCCCCCGAATTAAGGAAACAGGTTACTTCCAAAGGCGGCACTACCGAGGCAGCCTTAGAGATTTTAACCAGGGGCGGCTCCTGGGAAGAGGCAGCGCAGGCAGCGTTAAAACGGGCGCAAGACCTGTCAAGGAGATTATAAATATGCCTAAAATAGGGATTATCGGCGGAAGCGGGTTATATAAAATAGAAGGCGTCAAACATATAAAAAAGGTTGCGGTGGACACGCCTTTTGGTAGCCCTTCCGATGAATTTATGCTCGGCGAGCTTGAGGGTAAAGAAGTGGTTTTCCTTCCGCGCCACGGGGTCGGGCACCGTATCCCGCCGGGCCGCATAAACTACCGCGCGAATATCTTCGGGATGAAAAAGTTAGGCGTGGAAAAAATTATCTCGGTAAGCGCCTGCGGTTCCTTAAAAGAGGAATTCAGGCCTTTGGATTTCGTCGTGGTAGACCAGTTTGTGGACAGGACAAATTCCGCCCGGGAGATGTCTTTCTTTACCGAGGGGATAGTAGCGCATATTGAATTTTCGCACCCGGTATGTTCTCCCTTAAGCAAGCTGATTTATGACACAGGAAAAGACCTTAAAATAAATATCCATCCTAAAGGGACTTATATCAATATGGAAGGGCCGGCATTTTCTACGTTAGCCGAATCCAACCTTTACCGCAGCTGGGGTATGGATATCATCGGCATGACTAATTTCGCCGAAGCCAAGCTTGCCCGGGAAGCAGAGATGTGCTACGCGACCCTGGCGGCGGTTACCGATTATGACTGCTGGCATCCGCAGCATGAATCCGTAACCATAGATATGATTATCGGGAACCTGAATAAAAATATCGAGAACGCCAAGAAGATTTTAATGTCAGTGGTCAGGAATATTTCTTGCGTGCAGGATTGCCGTTGCCGCGAGGCGCTTAAATACGCGATTGTTACGGATAGAAAGCTTATACCGCCCAAGGCCAGAAAAGATTTAGCTGTCATTATTGGAAAATATATAAAATAGATGGATTATAAACCGACCTTAAATCTCCCCAAGACTGATTTTGCCATGAAGGCTGACCTGCCGAAAAGGGAACCCCTGTTTTTAAAAACCTGGCAGGAAAATGATATTTACGGGTTGATCTGTAAAAAGCCGCATCCTAAGGGCAAGTATGTTTTGCACGACGGGCCTCCCTATGCCAACGGCAATATCCATATCGGCCATGCCCTGAATAAGACCCTTAAGGACATCATCATAAAATATAAGACGATGCGCGGTTTTAACTCTCCCTATGTCCCGGGATGGGATTGCCATGGCCTGCCGGTGGAGCACGCGCTTTTTAAAGAACTTAAAATGAATAAATACCAGATCAACCAGGTTGAGTTCCGTAAAAAAGCCCATGCTTACGCCATGCAATATGTCGCTGTCCAGAGGGAAGAATTCAAGCGCCTGGGCGTCTTTGGTGATTGGGATAATCCCTACCTTACTTTAAGCCGCGAATATGAAGAAGCGATTATCGGTTCTTTCCTGGAGCTGCTCCGTAAAGGATATATCTACCGGGGATTAAAACCGGTTAACTGGTGTTTTAAGTGCGAGACCGCCCTTGCCGAGGCAGAGGTAGAATACGAGGACCATACTTCTCCGTCGGTTTTTGTCAAGTTTAAACTTGAGGCCGGCAATGATTTCCCAAAAGAAAGCTACCTGGTCATCTGGACAACTACTCCCTGGACACTGGTCGCCAATGTCGCGGTGGCGGTGCATCCTGATTTTAGCTATTCATATCTGAAGACGGATAAAGGCAACATCATTGTCGCTAATGTGCGGATGCAGGCCTTGCCTGCTTTAGGGATTGAAAAATACACAGTGCTTAAGGAATTTAAAGGAAAGGAACTTGAGGGGTCAGGGTATGAACATCCGTTCGGCTTGCGCAAGGGCAAGGTCGTCCTGGCAAATTATGTCTCGGCAGAAGAGGGGAGCGGTTTGGTGCATACAGCCCCGGGCCACGGAGCGGATGATTTCCTGACCGGCTTAAAATATAAGCTGGAGGTAATCATGCCGGTTGACCCTAAGGGAAATTTCGATTCCAGCGCTCGCGATTTTAAAGGGATGAATGTCTATGACGCCAATAAAGCGATAGTTGAAAAATTACAATCCTTAAAATTATTATTATTAGCGGATAAAATAACGCATTCCTATCCGCACTGCTGGCGCTGTAAAAATCCGATAATCTTTAGGGCGACTAACCAGTGGTTCTTGAATATCGACCATAATGATTTACGTAAAAAGGCCCTGGCAGAAATCAAAGATAAGATAAATTTTATCCCCGAGGCAGGCAGGGAGAGGATAGCGAGCATGGTTGAATTGCGCCCGGACTGGTGCCTTTCCCGCCAGAGGTATTGGGGCGTTCCTATCCCCGCGCTGATCTGTAAAAAATGTAATCATGAATTTTTAGACCCGGGAGTGATTGAAAAATACCGGGAGTTTACCGCTAAAGAGGGGACAGACTGCTGGTTTATCCGCGAGGCCAAAGATTTTATTCCTGCCGGATTAAAATGTAAATGCGGCGCAAGCGAATTTGTAAAAGGAACCGATATACTTGACGTATGGTTTGATTCCGGCGTAAGCAGCCAAGCCGTGCTTAAGAAACGTAAAGAGCTGGCTGGGGTGCCTTGCGAGATGTACCTTGAAGGCTCTGACCAGCATCGCGGCTGGTTCCAATCTTCCCTTATCCCGTCTATCTGTATCGACGGGAAATCGCCTTTTAAGAGCGTCTTGACCCATGGCCATGTGGTGGACGGCGAAGGCAGGAAGATGTCCAAGTCCATGGGCAATGTTATTCCTCCGCAGGATATTATCAAGGATTACGGAGCGGACATTATCCGGCTCTGGGTAGCCTCCAGCGACTATAATGAAGATATCCGCATCTCCAAGGAGATGCTGGCGCGGCTCTCCGAGGCTTACCGCAAGATACGCAATACCGCCAAATTTATTTTAAGTAACCTGTATGATTTTAAACCGGATAGCGATTATGTGGCTGCGTCCGCATTACGTAAGATAGACCGCTGGGCTATTTTTAAGATGGTATCAGCCCTGGAAGCGATTGAGGAGGCTTACGACAAATTTGAATTTTATAAAGCTTATAAAAACATCTATGATTTCTGTAACGAAACCCTTTCCATGTTTTATCTTGATATGGTAAAGGGCAGGCTTTATACTTGCGGTAAAAATTCACAAGCAAGGCGCGCTGCGCAGTCTGTCCTTTATGAGTTACTCGATTTCTTAGTGCGTGTAGCCGCGCCTATCTTAGTATTTACTGCTGAAGAAATCTGGCAGAATATGCCAAAGACAAGCGCCTTAAAAAACATTTCCAGCGTGCATCTTCTGGACTGGCCCCAACATAAAAATAAGCTCTCTGATAGCGAGGCAAAAGAAATGCTTGATTTTGATGCCTGCGTTATCCGCCTGATCCCTGGCATAGCAAAATTATTGGAAGAAAAACGCGGTAAAGGCGAGATCGGCAGTTCGTTTGATGCGCAAATAAAACTATTGACAAACAGCCAAGAACGGTATACATTCTTAGAAAGTTTAAAAGGCGATTTAACCGAGATTTTCAAGGTTTCCCAGGTTGAAATAGAGCTCAAGAGCGGCATCTCCGATATTGCAATCGAGGTCTCTAAGGCCGCAGGGAAAAAGTGCCCGCGCTGCTGGAATTACAGTTTATTCGTAGGCAAGTCCGAAAAACATCCTTTGCTTTGCGATAAGTGCGAAAAAGCCATCGGAGAGGAGAAGTAAAATTGAAAAAGAAGTTTAACAAAACAGAGCTGAAAGAATTCAAGAAGCTGATTTTAAAAAGAAAAGAAGAAGTTGACGACGAGATAAAACATATCTCCGATGATACGCTGAAGAAATCCCAGAAAGACGCCTCGGGCGATATATCGGGTTATACCTACCATATGGCGGATGTAGCGACCGATAACTATGACCGCGAGTTTTCTTTAGGCCTGGCCTCTAACGACAGGCAGTCATTATATGAGCTGGACGACGCCCTTAAACGGATAGAAGACGGGACCTTCGGGATATGCGAAGATTGCGAACAGCTCATCACCAAGGTCAGGCTCAGGGCAGTGCCGCAGGCGCGCCTCTGCGTTAAATGTCAGGAGAAAAGGGAGAAGCGCTAAGCACTCCCTGCTTTATGCTTCCTGTTAGCATCGTATTTGCCATCCTTATATTAGATCAGCTCAGTAAAGCCTTTATTTCCGGAATCCTGCAACTTAACCAGACCCTCCCTTTAATCAACGGGATATGCGCCCTTACCCTTGTGCATAACCGGGGAGCGGCTTTCGGGCTATTAAAAAATCAGCTTTATTTATTTATCATTACCTCCGTCGCAGCCATCGTCTTAATCTATTTCGGGCTAAAGAAAAACCGGCATAACAAATATTACGTTGTTGCTTTAAGCCTTATCCTGGCAGGCGCCCTGGGCAATCTTATTGACCGCCTGCGCCTGGGTTATGTCATTGATTTCCTGAATTTCTATATCTGGCCGGTCTTTAACCTCGCGGATAGCGCAATCACTATCGGCGCGATATTATTAGGCTGGGCCTTATTGAGGCAAAAATAAAAATATGCATCCTGAAATCTGTAAAATCGGCCCGCTAACCATTTACTCCTACGGCCTTATGCTGGTTGCCGCCTTTGGCGTTGCCACCTGGTTAGCCTGCGCCGAGGCAAAAAAAAGAGGGATCGACCCGGATATTATTTTCAACCTGAACTTTACTATTCTCATTTGCGGGATCATCGGCGCCCGTATTTTTTATATCTTGAATAATTTAGCTTATTATTTGCGCAACCCCCTGGAGATGATTATGCTCCAGAAGGGAGGGTTGGTCTGGTTTGGAGGGTTGATTTTTGGCCTGGCCTCCGGCATCCTCTATTTAAAGCTCAGGAAACTCCCCGTATTCAAGATCGCGGATTTATTGATACCCTTTGTCGCTTTAGCCCAGGCAATCGGCAGGATCGGGTGTTTCCTGAACGGTTGTTGTTTTGGCAAAGAATCGGCGTCAGGGATATATTCTCCCAGCCAGGGAGCGTTATTAATTCCCACGCAGCTTTATTCTGCCTTGTTGTTAATCTTTATATTTATTATCTTAAAGGCTTTACAAAAGCGGCCGCATAAAGACGGCCAGATATTTTTCGCCTATCTGCTGCTTTACTCCGCCAAAAGATTTTTTATCGAATTCTGGCGCGGGGATAGCCCAACTATCCTTTTGGGATTGACCTTATTCCAATTTATCAGCCTGGCTATTTTCCTGGCCGGGGTAATCGGGTTATTCTGCGTTAAAATAAAAAAAGGTTAGGGTTTTAGATGCGGGAATACACCCTCAAGGTATCCAAAGAACAGGAGGGGAGGCGCCTGGATTTATTGCTCAGCGCTTTCTCTAAGGAACATAATTTAGGGTTATCCCGTACCGCTATCCAGGATTTAATCTCCAGGGAAAAAATAACCGTTAAGGACTCTTTCCGCGCAAAGGCGCATTATAAAGTCAAGCCGGCGGATAAAATCAGGATTATTATCGAGGATAAAGTTAAATCCGCCCTAAAAGCCGAAAAAATCCCCTTAGAGATTATTTATGAAGATAAAGATCTGGCCGTTATTAATAAACCTATCGGCTTGGTCGTGCATCCTGCCCCCGGGAATTACGAACATACCCTGGTCAACGCCTTATTAGCCCGTTTTAAGGAATTATCGGATATCAACCCGCAAAGGCCGGGCATCGTGCACCGCCTTGATAAAGATACTTCCGGGGTTATGGTTATCGCTAAAAATAATTCCAGCCACTTAAAGCTCAGCCGGCAATTCGCCGAACACTCTATCAAGCGTAAATATGTGGCCGTCGTTAAAGGCAAGATGAAATTTGACGAAAATGTCATTGAGGCGCCTATCGCCAGGCACGCATTGAAGCGGGAAAACATGGCGGTAAATTTTTCTACTCATGCCAGGTACGCCAAGACTTATTACCGCACCTTAAAACGTACTGATGCTTTAAGCCTGTTGCAACTGGAGCCTTTTACCGGAAGGACGCACCAGTTAAGGGTGCACCTGGCTTTTATCGGGCATCCTGTTTTAGGGGATAAGAAGTACGGCAAGAGCGGCGAGTTTAGGCGCCTGGCGCTCCATGCGCAAGCATTAGGTTTTATCCATCCGTCCACAGGTAAATTTGTCGAATTCCATTCTTCTTTACCGCAGGCATTTCTAGATGTTATGCGCAAAAATAAGGCTTGATTTTTACAGGATTATTGCTATATTAAAATAAATATTGGGTCGATATTATCTAGATTAAAAGGAGGGGAAATGGAGTTTAAATCCAAGGGTCTAGTATTAATTATAATGCTCGTGGTTGCTTTGGCTCTCGCCGGTTCAGGCTTTTATCTTTTTCAGAGAGAACATGTTAAAAATCTTGAGCTCACCAGCAAAGTAGCGGACTTAAGCGCTAAACAGAAGATAACCGAGGCAAAACTAAACGAAGCCCAGAGGACACTCGCTAATTTAGACGCCAAACTTAAAGATGCCACCACCCAGATCACTGCTTTAACCACCCAGTTGCAGGAAGAGAAGACAGCTAAGGAAGAAGCCCTGGCCAGGATGACCCAGATGCAGGAAGACCTTGACCAGCAGAAGAAGCTGAGGTCGGACTTAGAGAAAAATCTGAATAAGGCCCAGGATGATGTGCGGGTCATAAAAAACCAGCTGAAGAAAATTGATACTGAAAAAATAAGGTTAGAGTCAAAAATCAAGAACCTTGAAACAAAGTCTGACGTGGAATTAGGCAAAATCGTCGTCAGCCCGGAAACAGGCCAGGCCGTCCAAACAGAAGCAACTAAAGTAGCTAAGGCCGCTTCCTCCGGCGCAGCGCAGGGCTTAGAAGGCAAGGTTTTAGTATTAAATAAAGAATATAACTTTGTGGTTATTAACCTGGGCGCCAAAGACGGCGTGGCTGCCGGCGAATTATTCTCGGTCTACCGTGGCGATAATTATCTTGGTGATGTTAAGGTAGAGAAGGTGCAGGATGTCATGTCCGCGGCAGGTTTTGTAGCGGGGGATGTAAAAAATAAGGTCAAGGAAGGCGACAGGGTTGTGAAGAAGTCTAAATGAGGGGTAAAGTATTCCTACCCGGCGATAAATCCATAGCTCACCGCGCGATAATCTTAAGCGCGCTGGCGAAAGCCAAAACCAATCTTAAAAATATCCCCTTAAACACAGACTGCCTGGCGACTATTGCCGTCTTCAGGAAATTAGGCGTAAAAATAAAATTAAATAAGGCCTCTTGCCGGGCAACGGTATCCGGCAGGGGGCTTTTTGGTTTAAATGCACCTAAAGGCGCTCTCTATATAAAAGACTCCGGGACGACTTTCAGGTTATTGCTCGGTGTATTAGCCGGCCAGGATTTTAAAGCCAGGCTTATGGCCGGGCCGTCTCTTTCGCGCCGGCCCATGCTCAGGGCGATTAAGCCGTTAAGATTAATGGGCGCAGCGATAAAAGCCAGAGCAATAAAAAAAGAAGAGTACCCGCCGGTAATGATTCATGGCGGCAACTTAAACGCTATAAATTATAAAATTCCTGTTCCCTCTGCCCAGGTAAAAAGCGCTATCCTCCTGGCCGGTCTATACGCTAAAGGCAAAACTAAAATCATCGAACCGCTTAAGACCAGGGACCATACCGAGCGCATGCTTAAATTATTTAAGGCCAATTTAAAAACGCAAGGCAAGAGTATTACTGTAAGCGGCGCGAAAAAATTAATTTCTCCGGGCGCGCTCTATATACCGGGGGATATATCTTCGGCGGCATTCTTTATGGTAGCTGCCAGCATTATCCCGGGCGCAAAAATCCTCATTAAAAATGTAAGCCTTAACCCCGGCCGGGTAGGCATTATCAAGGCCTTAAAGAGGATGGGCGCCGCGCTTAAAATAGAGAACTCAAAGTTAAAAACTCAAGGCAATGAGCCGATGGGAGATATCCTGGTTAAGAGCAGTTGCTTACGCGGGATAAAGATCGGGAGAAAAGAGGTTCCCTCCCTGATTGACGAGCTTCCGATTTTAATGGTCGCTGCCTGTTTTGCCAAAGGAAAATCTATTTTTGCAGGCGTGGGTGAATTGCGGGTTAAAGAAACCGACCGCATTAAATCCATGCTGGTTAATCTGGCGAAAATGGGAGCCAAGATAAGGGTAGTCAAATCAGGGGGCCAGGAAAATATCATTATTCAAGGCGCAAAAGTGCTTTATAGCGCGAGGGTTAGCAGTTTTGGCGACCATCGCACGGCAATGAGCATGGTTATCGCCGGGCTGGCTGCCCGCGGCAAGACCCGCATAGACGATATATCCTGTATCAACAAATCCTTCCCCGGTTTCCTCACCACCTTAAAAAGCCTAAACATATATAAGTAATGACCCTGTCAAGTTTCCCGCTCAAGCCTTGATTTTGCGGTTTGGCTCCGCAGCGCTCTAAAACTTTCGCCGTGTGCTGCGGTTTACGGCTTACTCCCGGAAGGACTTACGCGAGGTGCAATTCCTCCGTTCGCCGTAAAGCCTTGCACACACGTTCCGCATAGGCGTGCCGAAAGTTTTCTAATGCGCTGCTCTGCCAAAACCGCAAAATCTTAATACCTGGCGGCTAAACCTGCCAGTGCCATTTTATCAGCGGATGGCTTTAATTGGTGTCCTTTAGCGGATGGCTTGGCTTGGTTCTTAAGCAGGGGCATATGAAGTCCAGCAAGCAAGTGTCCCAGCGAGGAACAAGGCAAGCCAGACGCGTAGTGCAGGACCCGCCACAATACAAGGCAAGGCAGGCGCGAACTTTTTACTTAACTTTTTATTTGACATATAGTTTAATCTCTGTTAAAATCCCCTTTACATACCAAAGCCTATCTGAAGACAGCCAGGAGAGAGTAAAAATGGGTAAAATCCGCTACATCTTCAAAAAAATCTTTGATTACATACTGGATTTAGCTTCTAATGATATAGGTATTGATTTAGGCACAGCTACTACCCTGGTCTATGTCAAGGGAGAGGGCGTGGTGCTCTGTGAGCCTTCAGTCGTAGCGGTCGAGCGCGGGACAAGCCATGTCCTGGCAGTAGGAGAAGAAGCCAAGCGCATGTTAGGCCGCACTCCCGGCAATATCGTGGCTATCCGGCCGATGCGCGACGGCGTAATTACCAATTTTGAAGTGACCGAGGCGATGCTCAGGCATTTCATCAGAAAAGTCCGGCACCGCCGTTTCCAGATCCGGCCGCGCATTGTTATCGCCATCCCTTCAGGGATTACCGAGGTTGAGCGCAGAGCGGTTAAGGAATCAGCCGAGCGCGCCGGCGCCAGAGATGTATTTTTAATTGAAGAACCCGTTGCCGCGGCTATCGGAGTGGGCTTGCCCATCCAGGAGCCCGTAGGCAATATGATTATAGATATCGGCGGCGGCACCACGGAAATCGCGGTAATTTCACTGGCGGGCATCGTCTTCTCCAAGTCTATCCGTATTGGCGGAGATGAGATGAATGACGCCATTGTTGAATACCTTAAGAAGACCTATAATCTCATGGTCGGAGAACGTACCTCCGAAGATATAAAAATAAAAATCGGCTCAGCCTATCCCTTAGAAGAAGAGATGAGCCTGGAAGTAAAGGGCAGGGACCTGATTGCCGGTTTACCCAAGACCGTCACCATCACTTCGGAAGAAATAAGAGAATCTTTGCAGGAACCGCTGCGGGCGATTTTAGAAGTCACCAAGATTTCCCTTGAACGCACGCCTCCCGAGTTAGCCTCGGACCTGATTGAACACGGCATTGTCATGGCCGGCGGCGGCGCGTTGCTTAAAGGATTAGATAAACTAATCTCGGAAGAAACGGGTTTACCTGTGCATATCGCGGATGACCCGGTTACGGCGGTAGCCAACGGCACAGGCAAAGTGCTTAATGAAATCAAATACCTGAAAAAAGTCACCGTTTCCATAAAGCCCGAATTAAATACCTGATCTGTTCGTAAGCCGCATAAAATGTGTTTAACCTCAAAAACAAAAAGTTAATCCCACTCCTCGTAATTGTCGCATTACTTGTCTTCCTCTCTGTTTCCATAATAATTTTAAGAACCCCTATACTGGCGGTTACGCAGCAGCCGTTTAGCCTGGTTGCTTTTTTACAGCGCGAATTCGGCGGTATGCTCTTTTACCACCATAACCTCGTTGAAAATGAAAGGCTGAATAAAGAGCTTGAGTTCTTAAGGTATAAGCTTAACGCCCTGAATGAAATCTATCTGGAAAATATCCGCCTGAAAAAAACCCTTTCTTTTAAGCAAAAATCCAGCCTCAGAGTTATTGCCGCCAGGGTCATCGCCCGTCCGGCGGATAACTGGTCTTCAGGCCTGGTGATTGATAAAGGAAGCAGCCAGGGCATAAGGAAGGGCCTGGCAGTAGCTACATTCCTGGGTTTAGCCGGCAGGGTGGTTGAGACAACGCCTTCAACGGCTAAGGTAATGCTGCTTAATGACCCGAACCTTGGCGTCTCGGCTTTAGTCCAGCGTTCGCGCCAGGAGGGCCTGGTCTGCGGTACGCTGGGGGCCAACCTGATTATGAAATATCTGCCTGATGACGCCGATATAAAATTGCAGGACGTAATCGTCAGCTCCGGATTAAACGAGACTTACCCTAAAGGTTTACTTATCGGAAGAGTGGTTGATATCGGCAGGGATTTTTCCGGCTTAAGCCAGTACGCCTTAGTCAAGCCGGCGGTCGAGCTCTCCAATATCGAAGAAGTCCTGGTCATTATCCCATGAAGCTTTCTACTTTAGCGCTTATCGCTTTGGCCTTAGGGCTATTTCAGCTGACCTCCCTGCATTATTTTAAGTTTTTCGGAGCCCAACCCGACCTTTTCCTGGTCAGCGTTGTCCTGGCCAGCCTTTTTCTGGAAGGCAGGCAGGCGGTTATCTTCAGCTTAGCGCTGGGCATATTCAAAGATGCCTTTACGCTCTCGGCGTTCGGCGCGGATATATTATTATTCAGCCTCTGGAGTTTCCTGATTGTAAAAATAACCCGCAAGGTATCCATAGAAGATAACCTTAGCCGTACGCTCCTGCTTTTTATCATCGCGCTGCTGCAGAATATCATCAG
Organism: Candidatus Omnitrophota bacterium; assembly: GCA_028687205.1. Taxonomy (GTDB): domain Bacteria; phylum Omnitrophota; class Gorgyraeia; order Gygaellales; family Profunditerraquicolaceae; genus UBA6233. The sequence goes on along the minus strand of JAQUAP010000011.1, from coordinate 6,331 downwards.
CGGTTTAGTCCTGGTTTACTCCGGCAGCTTTATACCCTTAGGCATATTCCTGCGCCTGGTTTTCTTTGGCGCCTTATACACGGCGCTCTTACTGCCGTTAATTTTAAAAATAATGAAAGTCAGGGTATGATGAGACTCCGGCTGGTTACCTGGATTGTAGCGGGCATATTTTTGTTACTTGGGGTGGGCTTACTTAACCTGGAAGTTATCCATGGCCGGGCCTACAGGGAACTGGGTAATAGAAATTGCATCAGGCTAGTCAGCCAAGACGGCAGCCGGGGCAGGATAACTGACCGCCAAGGTCAGGTTATCGCCGATAGCCGGCTTTCTTATGATTTAATGCTTCTACCGCAGGATGAGGCCCAAAAGGAAAAAATAATTTTAAGCGCCAGCCGCATACTCCTTAAAAACGCCAGGGATTTAAGCAGCGCGTTTAATAACGGGTATATCTCTTCGTCCATCCCGGTAACGATTGCCAGGAACATAGGCTTAAAAGAGGCCATTGCCTTAGACGAACTTAAGGTAGACCTGCCGGCAATCATCGTGCAAGCCAATCCCTTAAGGCACTATCCCCAGGGAAAGCTGGCCAGCCATGTTTTAGGTTATGTCAGCGAGATTGACCGCTGGCGCCTGACCAAGCTTGAAGATTACGGTTATAAAACTAAAGATATCGTCGGCTTTGGCGGCGTGGAAGAGAAATATGATTATTACCTGCGCCAGGAAGAAGGGGGGATTTCTTTTGAGGTAGACCACCGCGGAAAGTTCATCCGCACGCTGGGATTTAAGCCGCCGCTTAACGGCAAGGATATCCAGCTTACCCTGAACATTAAAATCCAAAAGATAGCCGAAGATTATCTCTCCGGCAGGAAGGGCTGCGTGATTATTATGGACCCGTATACAGGAGAGATTTTTGCTATGGCCAGTTCTCCCGCGTTCAAGCCGGAGGCGTTCGCGGAAAAAAATAACTCCGCTATCTCCAGCCTGCTGAATAACTCAAATTCTCCTTTAATGAACCGCGCGGTAAGCGCTGCCTGCGCGCCGGCTTCCGTATTTAAACTGGTTGTGGCCAGCGCGGCATTAGAAAATAAAAAAATTAACCTGAACACTTCTTTTGTCTGCCAGGGCAGTACTCTTATAGGCAGGCGGGAGTTTAAGTGCTGGAATACGCACGGCGCGCAGAATTTACAGGAAGCCATTACCCACTCCTGCGATGTTTTTTTCTATAAGACCGGATTGCTGGTCGGGCCGCAAGGCATACATGACTACGCGCTTAAATTAGGTTTTGCCAGGACGAGCGGTTTTGAGCTGCCTTATGAGGTCCCGGGGTTTATCCCTTCGCCGCTATGGAGGAAGATCAATAAATTTAAGAATTGGTTTGACGGCGATACGGCTAATATGAGCATCGGCCAGGGAGAAGTCCTGGTTACCCCGTTACAAGTTACGCGCATGCTGGCGGTTTTTGCTAATGGCGGGTATTTAGTTACTCCCTATATTGTGAAAGCCATAGACGGCCGCGATTTATCCGCTTACCAGAGAAAGAGCGAGAGAGTGCATTTAAGGAAAGGGACTATTGATGCTATTAAAGAGGATTTAAAGAGTGTCGTCAGCAGCCCTTCCGGCACAGCTAATGTCTTAGCCAGCCTGCCGGTCAGCGTTGCGGGTAAGACCGGCACTGCCCAAGCGCCGCCCAGGCAGGCGCATGCCTGGTTTACGGGTTTTTTCCCGTCTAAAAATCCGAAATTCGTGATTTGCGTTTTCCTGGAACATGGTGGGCCCGGCTATGTCTCTTGCGTCGTGGCCAAGCAGATAATCCAGGAGATGAATAATCAGGGGCTTATATAAAAATGCGGAATTCATTTTTCATTATATTAATCATCGCGCTTTTAATCTGCTCGCTCGGCGTATTATCCATCTACAGCAGCACCTACCAGAAAGAAGGCTCGCTCTGGCAGACAGTTTTCCAGCGCCAGCTGCTCTGGATAATCCTGGGACTGCTGCTTTTCTCCATCGTCTCCAATATGAGCTACCGCCGTTTCTGGGACTGGACCTATTTTTTATACCTCGCCGCTTTATTTTTCTTATTCCTGGTTTTTCTACTCGGGACAACCCGCCTCGGCGCCCAGCGCTGGCTGCGGTTTGGCTGGTTTAATTTCCAGCCTTCGGAATTAGCCAAGTTAGCAATGGCGATATTTCTTGCCCGCTATTTTAGCCGTAAATCCAGCGATGATATCGAACTCTCCTGTTCTAAATTCGGGGTATTCAGCGCCGTAATTTTACCTTTCTTCTTTACCGCTATCCCTTTAAGCATGATTATTGAACAGCCGGACCTGGGCAGCGGCGTCATCCTGATGCTTTTATTTATCTCCATGCTCTATCTGACCCGCGTCAGGCTAAGGTATATCATCATTTTACTGGCCAGCGTTATCCTGCCGCTTCCTTTTATGTGGCATTTTTTGCGCGACTACCAGAAAGACCGGCTGCTGGTTTTTTTAAATCCGAATATTGACCCGCTGGGAGCCGGCTATACGGTAATCCAGTCTAAAATAGCCATCGGCTCAGGCGCTTTCTTTGGCAAGGGCTGGCTAAGCGGGACGCAGAGCCAGTTGCATTTTCTTCCGGAGTCGCATACGGATTTTATTTTCGCTACTTTTTGCGAGGAGTGGGGTTTTCTGGGAGGCGCCGCGTTATTGTTATTATATTTTCTTTTAATCCGGCAGGGATTTTTAATCGCGCAAAGGACCCAGGACGCCTTCGGGAAGTTACTCGCCTTTGGCATAACTTTGATGTTATCCATCCAGGTGGCGGTGAATGTGGCGATGAACCTGGGGCTTGCCCCGGTAGTAGGGATTCCCCTGCCTTTAATGAGTTACGGCGGCTCATCCATTCTGGTTACCTTTATCGCGCTGGGGATTTTAGTGAACATCGATAAGACCAGGGCGGTATTCTAGAGAAATAAAGGGGACGTTTCTATTTTTCCGTCCCTATTGATGAGAAAAATAGAAACGTCCCCTTTATTTTAAAAAATGTATGAAGACCTGTTATTAAAAGTAAATAAGCCCGGCCAATATATCGGTCAGGAGATTAACAGCTCAAAAAAAGATTTCGCATCCGCCAAGATTAAATTCGCGATTAGTTTCGCGGATTTGTATGAAGTAGGGATGAGTAACCTGGGCTTAAAGATTATTTACGGGCTGCTGAATAATATACCGGATGTAATTTGCGAGAGATTTTTTTCTCCCGCCCAGGATATGGAAGGGCTCTTACGCCTGTCCAAGCGCCAGCTCCTTTCCTTAGAGTCGCGCCGCAAACTCAGCGAATTTGATTTAGCGGGTTTTTCCCTGGGTTCGGAATTAGGCTATACCAATGTTTTAAATCTCCTGGAGCTGGGGGAGATCCCCTTAAAGTCAGCTGACCGCGATAGCCGCTATCCTTTAATCGTCGGCGGCGGCCCTTGCACGCTTAATCCGGAACCCATGCACGCTTTCTTTGATTTTTTTGTCATCGGAGAAGCGGAGGAGGCGGCTTTAGAGATAATTAATCTCTACCGTAAACATAAAGAGGAATATAAGGCAGCAAAGTTGAGCAAAGAGGAATTATTGCTAAAGTTTGCCCGGATTGAAGGCGTTTATGTCCCATCTCTTTATGAGGTTTCCTATGATAGCCAGGGTAAGCTTAAGGAATTTAAGCCAAAGTTCAACTCTCTCCCCGCGCGGATTAAGAAACGCTTCATAAAAAACCTGGATGCAGCTTATTATCCCCTGGATTGGCTTCTGCCGTATATCCAGGTCATCCATGACCGCCTTACCTTAGAGATTATGCGCGGCTGCCCTAACCGCTGCCGTTTTTGCCAGGCGCGCACGCAATATTTTCCTCTCAGGCAGAGAACGCTGGAGAACGTGTTACATTTAGCCGAAGAGCTTTACCAGCGCACCGGCTACGAAGAAATCTCCTTAGGCGGGCTTTCAGTCAGCGATTACCCCCAGGTAGAAAAAATCCTGCAGAGTTTAATGAATTTATTTGACACCAAGGCAGTGAGCCTGTCTTTACCGTCAATCAAGGCCAGGACATTAGTGGGGAATGCCTCTTCTATAATCGCTAAAGTCAAAAAGACCGGCCTTACTTTTGCCCCTGAGGCAGGGAGTGAGCGGCTGCGTAATCTTTTAGCCAAAGATTTTAACAGCGACGAGTTTTTTAAGTCGCTTGAGCAGGCATACGCCTCCGGCTATCAGCATGTAAAACTTTATTTTATGATCGGCCTCCCCGGGGAAAAAGAAGAAGACCTGGACGCGATTATTGATTTTGCCTTAAAGGTTTCGGAATTAAGAAAAAAGAGCGGTAAACCCGCGGCAGGCGTAAATGTCAGCATTAATACCTTGATCCCCAAGCCGCATACTGCTTTGCAATGGTTCCCGACGCAGGATTTAGAGGAGATAAAGCGCAAGCAGGATTATTTAAGGGAGAAGGCCAAAAAATCCAAAAGGCTTAATTTAAGTTTTCATAACGCTGCGATGAGTATTTTAGAGGGCGTGCTTTCCAGGGGAGACAGGAAATTGTCCACGGTGATTTATGCCGCTTTTAAAGGCGGGGCGCGATTTGACGCCTGGAGCAATTATTTTAACTTTGATAGATGGCTCAGCGCTTTCAGTGATTTGAATATAGACCCGCAGTTTTACCTGGCGCAAAAAGAGACAAAAGATATCCTCCCCTGGGATTTTATTGACACGGGAATAGCCAAAGACGCCCTAATCGCCGAATTTGATAAAACCGTTGCTATAAAATAGGCTCCGCGGTATAATCAAAGGCGGGTAAAGAGGAGCAGTGATGCAGGAAAACAATAAAATTTTATTTATCTGCGATGACAATGAATTATCCCGCTATTTAATCGAAAAATTAATGGTGGATGGCGGGTATTTTGTCGCTATTGAGCCGACGGCGAAGAGAGGCTTGGCCACCTTCAAGGATAACGGCTTTGATTTAGTGATTGCCAAGACCCAGATGCCTGACTTAAGCCCCCAGGATTTGATCAGGGAGCTTAAGGCTATTGACCCGGATTGCAATATTATCGCGCTCCTTGATGAACATAAACAGGAGGTCTTAGAATACCTGTTCAGCCTGGGTATTTATGATTTTATCGCCAAGCCCATCAACCTGGAAAAATTATTTTTCCTGGTTAAAAAAGGCATCGATATGCATACGCTCATGATAGCTAACCGCAGGCTGACGCAGGGCTTAAAAGAGAGCAATTCCGCGTTAGAGAAACAGAATACCCTTCTTGCCAAGAGGATAGAGGATTCCACCAAAAACCTCACCCGGCTTTATGAAGATTTACGCTCTACGTATATGCGCACAATCAAGGTTTTAGCGCAGGCGATCGACGCGCGCGACCATTATACTCATAGCCACTCTGAGAATGTCGCTAAAATCGCCGTGGCTATCGCTTCCGAAATGGGGCTTTCGGCTAAAGATGTCGAGACTATCCGCCAGGCCTGCGAACTGCATGACCTGGGTAAGATCGGGGTTGAGGATTGTATTTTAGGCAAGACCAGTTCCCTGACGGATGAGGAATGGACACAGATCCGCCGGCACCCGCAGATCGCCGTCCAGATATTAGAGCCCCTTACTTTCTTAAATGACGTAATCGAATTAGTCAGGCAGCATCATGAGCATTATAATGGCACAGGCTACCCCGTGGGAGGCAAGGGAGAGGATATCCCCTTAGGCGCGCGGATTATCCATCTTGCCGATGCCTACGAAGCCATGCGTTCAGCGCGTTCTTACCGCAAAATCCCCCTTACCAAAGAGGCGGCGGTAGAAGAGATCAAGAAACATAGCGGCACGCAATTTGACCCCAAAGTGGTTGAGGCCTTCTTAAAGGTGGTTGACCGGCTCTAAAGCTTTTAGAGCGCTATTAACCCCAATAAATACATAGAGTTTGGCTTTACTTAAAAATAATAAAAAATACTTGACAAAATACAGATTTGTTGTAAACTTAGAACTCCCTCTAATTAAGGGGTCTATGAAAAAGACAAATAGAGGTTTTGATAAATTTATGTAGTTAGTTGACCGACGGGATTGAGCGCACGGAGGAGTGTAAATTTGTGCGCCCCAACTTCACGTTGGGGCGTATTTTTTTGCTCTTTTGATAATTGAATAGCCAAGCGAGGCCATAGTAACCTTTAAGCGGGGTTACTAAGGTCAATTTTTATGAGGTAAGTAATATAAATAAATCACTAGAGCCATCATATATAATTCTTTGAAATTTATTTCGGAGAGTTTGATCCTGGCTCAGAGTGAACGCTGGCGGCGTAGATTAGGCATGCAAGTCGAGCGA
>JAQUAP010000070.1 GCA_028687205.1 Candidatus Omnitrophota bacterium | reverse complement strand
GTTCTACTATTGCTTTTTGATGCAGGTAAGTAGAAATTACCACAAAATTTGGCTTATCTTCTTTCATTAGTTCCGGCGCTTTCACCTCTAGCGGAAGCTCGGCAAGCAGATTACCATGCTTTAATTTGTTATTGTCATATACATACTTGATCTTTTGAGAAAGGCTTCTGCCTAACATGTGGATTAATCCGGTAGTATTTCCTCCTGCGCCAAATATGGCAACTTTATCTTCGCTCCCCAATAGCTTCATTAGGTCTAATCTTCTTTTCTCGAACTTAGAAAAGTATGCATCTACTTCCTTATTGAGCCGGTATGCTCTTTTATTAACTACGGAGGAACGCCTAGCGTTTTCTTTATTTTTTCTTACGCAAAGATATATGAAATAATCCTCACAAGAGCTTACATGTTCCAATGAATATCTTGATAGAAGGTAAAGTAGCACTTCAAGTGAAAAATAAGATAAATGTTGATGAAAGAAACACCCCAAAGCTCCTTCTTTAAACGAAGAGAGCACATTGGGGACTTCAATAAAAATATGGCCGCCGGGCTTAAGGATTGTAACCACACTTTTTAGAAAATCATTTACATTCGACATGTGTTCAAGGATATTACGTATCACTATAATATCAATGGATTCCGGCTTAAAATACCTATCCGAAAAGAAATCTTTTATGACAGGAATACCGTATTTCTTTTCTGCGATACTACCGGCTGGGTTTGGCTCAATGCCGCGCACCGCATAACCCTGTTCCTTAAGCAGTGACAAAAAATATCCGTCATAGCAGCCGATATCCAAGACCTTTCCCCGTGGAAGTCCGCAGCCCATAAAGAAATTAAAACTCTTCTCTGTTTCCACTAAGCCCACCTCACCCTTAGAAGGCGTAAGCACTGTGGAGAGCAGCCCAGAGTACTTATCTTCATATAAAATCTTTTTGTGGTCATCGGCTATGGGATTGAGTTGTTGAATATGGCTGCAATCATTGCACCTCCCTATTGAAAGAGGAAAACTTTTAACCTTTCCCAAAAGTTCCGGAGGCAGGACCCCGATACAAAGCGGATACCTGTCAAAGCGGATTAGTTCGTTTAAATCTATGCCAGCGCAGACGATACACTTAGTTTTTTTCATTTTTTTTCTTCTATCAATTCAACTAAATCTTTACGCGCAGTATAGAACCAAATAACCCTTTGGCCTTTATGCCCTGCACCCGGATAAACCTTTCCGACCATTAATGCCTTATTTTTTTTAAAATGCTCGATAGCCTCATCAAAATCCGAAACTAAATAAGCAAGATGGTGCAGCCCACCGCCGGTTTTTTCTAAGAAATTAAATACGGTGGAGGCCTCGCTTACCGGCTGGATTAACTCTATGCTAGGGGCATCCCCATGACCGGTCTCAAGGAAAACAATCTTTACTTTTTGGGCCGGTTCATCCACAATGGGAGAGGAGGCATCAAAACCAAAACATTGCTTATAGTACGCCTTGGCTTCCTCTAAATCCCTCACCACTATCCCTATGTGGTCCAATCTACACTTTAATTCCATAAGCTTAACCTAACATTCTCCAAGAAATAACTGTCTCGGCTTTAATATCTTTATTTGCGCGCCTTCCTTCTATTTTCTCAAAAAGATTCGGCGTTATGCCTGTTCCCGGCCGGGAAAATTTAACCATTCCTTTTTTTATCGGTGTCCCCTTCTTGATATCCACCTTGGCCACTATGCTCCTTCTTATCATTCTCCTGGCCGCTATTTCGTCCCGAGAGAGAATCCTTTCTTGACTTCCTAAAGCCTTCTCTGTTTCTCTTATAGATTGAACAAGTTCTATCATACCTTGCGGTTCTAGGGCAAAGGGATGATCCGGGCCTTTCATTTTCCTGTTTAAGGTTATATGTTTTTCAATCACGCAAGCCCCTAAAGCTACGGCAGCAACCGAAAAAACGTTCATCGGTGAATGATCAGAAAACCCCACATGATAGCCGTATCTTTCCCTAAGCATGCTTATATTACGCAGGTTCATTATCAAAGGCTTAGGCGGGTAACATGATATACAGTGAAGAAGGACTATTTTACTATTTCCCAGACTTTCTAAGACCTTTACCGTTTCATCAATCTCATTGATGTAGGCCATCCCGGTAGAAATCAACATAGGTTTCTTAAGCCTGGCTACTTCTTTAAGCAATGGCAAGTGGTTACAGTCTATAGAAGCAATTTTAAATAACGGGGCCCCTAAATCTAACAAAAACTTTATATCTTCCGGCCTATGAACGGCCGAAAAAGGGATTAAATTCATTTTCCGGGCGTAATCAAACATTTCTTCAAACCAAGCACGCGGCATTAATATTTTATCCCGGGCTATTTTCCACCAGGGGCCCTTACCGTACATACTTTCCAAGTTTACATCGGAAGTGGTCACATTTTTACTAAAAGCCTCTTCGGCATCGTAAATTTGAAACTTAACAGCGTCAAATTTAGCCTTCGCTGCCGCGTCAATCAATTTACGCACGGTAGCTTTAGAGCGGTTATGGTTAGACCCTATCTCAGCGATAAGAAAGCACTTTTTATTATCGCCTAATATCCTATTCTCAATCTTAATTCCTTTGGATTTCTTAGTCATCTTGTAAACCGGATAGGGCATCTTTTGATAATATTCATCTTCTAATCTACTTTATGCCTCTTTAGTATAACCTTTATATCGCCAACCCGCTTGATTTCTAACATCTCTTCAAAACCTAAATTAACGCAAAACTCATTGTTTATCGCCATAACCAGATTCAGGTGATTAAGAGAATCCCACCCGGAAATTTCACTGGGGCTATCAGTATCCTTAAAATAGGCGCCGCGAGAAGGAAATACAGAATTCAGTAGCTTCTGCAGGCGTTCTTCTGTTGTTTGCTTCATACCACTGATTTGTTTTTCCATATGTTTACCTAAAATTTCCATGTTTATAGAGCCCTGGCTGGTTCTTTTACCGGTGGACACTGCAATTTAGCTGAAAGACTTCCATCGGATAACCCGTCCTTAATAAGCTTAAGGACTTCCGTATATATACCCAAGGTATAAGAAATCTCCTTATCCTTATGCGCAAAGCTCATCATATGAGAACCATTTGATAATATATTTCTTTTAGCGAGCTCCTGTATCCAATAAGTCCGGATGTCAACTGCCGGAGTACCTTTAAAATCTCTAAAAAGCATAACATTCCTGCAGGGAAAACCTTCTATGGAAACTAAATCCTTCAATTCATATAGAGAAATAAGCTTCTCTACTCCCTCCATAAGTCTTTTCCCATTTTTATCGATTGTTTCCGCGACATTATCCCTGTCAAATACCTCCATAACCGCCCTGGCTGCAGCTAGGCTTAAAGTCTCACCGGCGGCAGTCAAGGAGAAATAAATCTCAGGGCATCGGGACATAATATCCTTTCTGCCAACGAGAGCCGAAAGCGGCAGGCCATTTGTCATCGCTTTACTAAAACAAGCCAGATCCGGAGTAACGCCACAAAGGGCCTGATAACCGCCCTTGTGAAACCGAAAACCCGCAACTATCTCATCGAATATTAAAATCACCTTATATTTATCTGCTAATTCCCGGACAGCTTCAAGATAGCCTGCTTCCGGGTATACCCGGGAAACGGGCTCCATAATAATGCAGGCCGTACTATCTTTGTATTTATCCAATAGCCGGCTTAAATCAACCAAGTCATTATATTTAAAACGATGCGAATATTCCTTAATTACTGACGGTATGCCCCCATTCATGGAGGTCTGGCATACATACCAGTCCTGCCAACCATGATAACCGCAGAAAAGTATATGCTCTTTACCGGACACGTGGCGGGCAAGGCGCACAGCGGCAGAAGTAACGTCATTCCCATTTTTGCCAAAACGCACCATTTCAGCGCAGGGGATACGCTTACAAAGCATCTCCGCGACTTCTATCTCGAGGAAATGCGCCAAAGAAAAGGAAAAACCCTTGGAAATCTGTTTTCTGACCGCCCTCTCAACATGCGGATGGCGATATCCTAATATAAGACAGCCCAAACCCATTATGTAGTCAAGATACTTATTGCCGTCTACATCCCATACATAAGCTCCTTTGCCCGAGGCTAATGCATAAGGAGTAATGCCGTGGGCAAATTGATCTGGGCCCTTGCTGAAGGTTGAGGGACCGGCAATAACCGCCTGGCTGCGCCTGTAGATTACCTTTGATTTTTTGAGCCTATCCATTGCCGCTACACTCCTCTCGCCTAACTGATTTCAATGATTCCTCTTCCTAAAATTTTTCCTTCCGCTAAATCCCTGACTGCTTCATTAATCTGGGTTAACTTATAACGATTGGTAACTGCCTTGTCTAAAAGTAAAATCCCTTTTTTATAATGTTCATAAAACAGGGGGAAGTCTCTTTTAGCTATACAAGCGCCTCCCCGAGAGCCTTTGTAAGTACGTTGGCCCAAAAGGATAGAACGCGGATTGAATTCCGCCGGTCCTTTGGGGAAACCGACTAAAACAGTCGTACCCCCTTCCCGGTATCCGCACACCCCTTCCCTGGTAGCCAGGATAGTCTTTTCCGTTATCTGGGGAATCCCGACCATATCAAAAACAAAATCCGCGCCCTTAGCCGCGATCTTTTTAATTTCTTCTAGCGGGTCGGTTTTATTAGAATTTATTGTGTGTGTAGCGCCGAAAAGTTTAGAAAACTCCAGCTTGTCATCTTTGACATCAATTGCGATAATAGGGTTGGCTCCCAAATTTTTTGCCCCATTTATTGCCAGTAAACCCAGCCCTCCTACCCCAAAGACAGCTACCGAGTTATTAGGCTTTATCTCTACGATATTCATTGCGGTTCCGTATCCGGCAACTCCGGCACAACCTAGAATAGCAGTTACGTATTTATCTAATCCCTTATCCATCCTGCTGACGAATTGGCTGTTGAGTATTGAATGCTCCGCCCAGGTAAAAAGAAGACTCTTAATGCGTTTTTGCCCCCAGGTTACATAAGACCACTTTGCGTACTCCGTATCAGGGCCTGCCTCATATGGTATCCAACTGATTAAAACATAATCACCTTCATCCACATGCGTAACCTCTTTACCTTTTTTAACGACAATACCCGTAGCCTCGTGCCCTAATAAAAGAGGCACGGAACATCTGGGATTAGTTAAATCATATAACTGGGAACCGCAAATTCCA
>JAQUAP010000010.1:5173-22903 GCA_028687205.1 Candidatus Omnitrophota bacterium | reverse complement strand
CCCTTTTCTTCCCCAGTAAATTAGCAAGGGAGGTGCCGATAAAAACAGAAGAAGAAGCTTGGGAATTGGCAGAGAAATTTGCCGCAAAAACAGTTGGGAGGTTCAATGATATTTACGTTGTAACACAAGATTGCATTGCTGTGAAAGGATACAAAGAGAAGACACTTAACAAAAGGCAGGATTAAATGAAAGGAGGAGTGAAATGGATAAAGTAAAGGCATCAATAGATATAGGAGATAATATAACTAAGCTGATCCAACAGCTTGCAGTACAAATTGGGACTACAGCAGATAAGGTATTCCCGTGGTATGTTAAGCAGCAAATAGTGTTCGCTTATACTTCTCTGGCTGTGTTCACTATTGGTTTGGTTATATTAGGAGTAATATTTTGGAAAAACTATCTAAAGGCGGATTTTGAATATGTGGATAGAAATGCTGTCTTTGCGATAATAAGCGGCGCATTATTCTTAAGTGCATTGATTTTCCTTGTGATTAGTTTTTCAACACTATTATCTCAAATAATTAACCCAGAGTATTATGCAATGAGAGAATTGGCGGGACATCTTGCAGAGCTTAGATGATTTTATGAAATAAGAAGGGGGATAAGATGGATGAGGCAAAGGCGAGAAAAATATTGGGGAGAACCATTAGAGACAATGGCCGTCTGAAGTTTGCGTTATGGCGTTTGGATTGGGAAGTTGGGTGGGAGAATGCTTATCTTAGCGGCAACTTTACCGCCGATGATCTTGAAGCGATAGCATGGTGGATGAAACATTCGGAAGAAGGAGGGCTAAAATGAAAAAGCTGATATGTGGAATCGCGGTAGTGTTGATGTTAGGCGGGGTTTGTTATGCTGGAAGGATATCAGAACTGGATCGGGACTATTATGATAAACCCCAAATAGATGAAAGGCAGCTAAAGAGAAATCCATACAATGACACCTGGAACTACGAGACACCAGAATCACAATTGAAATATAATCCTTATGAGGACAAGTGGCAATACAAGGAACCGAACGAGAGGTTTAAATACAACCCATATGAAGATAAATGGGAATAAGGAGACTCAATGAATTTTGGTATTATTGGTGATGGATATGCTGCTCAAAGACATAAAAAAGCAATAAAATATATTGGAGGAAATTTAGTCTGGATATATGATCCACCTAAATATGGTGGAGATGAGATGGAAATGAATCTGTCTTTTGCAAGCAAGGGCAATGCAGATTGGGTTGTGATTACAAGTCCAAATTACCTGCACTATATTCATTGCAAGATGGTATTGAGGACGACAGAAGCTAAAATCATCTGTGAAAAACCGTTATGTCTTCCTTGGGAACCTATCATTGATGACGATAGAATAAATATCTGTTTGCAATTGCGATATATTGAGAATCTGCCAAAACAAGCCGAATCAGTGAGAGCTTTCATGGTGAGAAACGAGCAGTTTTTCAATAGCTGGAAAGGGAATCCGAAGCTATCGGGAGGCAATTTCTACGAATTCTTTATTCACTATATCGATTTGGCTATTTTATTAAATGCTGATTTTGAGGGAGCTGTATGGGAGACAGGAGAGCAAGAAAGGAAAATCATTATCAGCTATAAACAGGAAATTGATATCATGAAAATTGATATGCAATCTCTTTACGACAAAATGTATGAGGAAATCCTTGATGACAATGGCATTAAACCGAGAGACATTTTTTATCTGAAATACGCTCTTGATAAATTCAGTAATGAATATGGATTCAGAAAAAGTGGAGTAACAAATAGAATCGAAATTGGAAAGGATCAGTTGCGCTGATGACAGATGAAGAGGAAGAAGGTCTTTTTCGTGATATTATTGATTCATCCCCAGAGATTCAACAAGCTTTTGAGGATGCCCAGATTCATTTGAGCAAAGCCTTGGACATGGTAAATAGGGAGTCTGTAAAGAAGAACAGTATTGTTTTTCAAACATTAATGGTTGCAGTATCAATTGATGACAGAACTATTTATAGCGCAACACATTAAATAGGATATAATATGAGTAGAAGTTACGAAGACAAACCAATGCCTTTTGGAGAGTATAAAGGAGAATTGATTTGCGATGTTCCAACAAGCTATCTGGCATGGCTGTTAGATCAGAATTGGTTTAACAAGAAGTTTGCTGATTTGAAGGATATTGCAGAACAAGAGATGGAATATAGGAAAAGATGGAATCTACCATAAAGGAGGAAAATGAAAGCTTTACTAATAGGATATGGAGAAGTTGGGCAGGGAATTTATGAGGCTTTTAAATATTATCACGACATCGAAATATATGATCCAGAGAAGGGGTTGGATACAATATGGGATTTGCCTATTGATATTCTTCTGGTGGCAATTCCCTATTCCGATGTATTCGTTGAGCAGGTTAAGGAATTTATTCAAAGAGCTGATGGAGCACCGGCAATTGTGTTTTCAAGTGTGCCAATAGGAACGTGCAAACAAATACCAGCTGTTCATTCTCCAATCGAGGGAGATCACACAAACATGAGAAAATCAATTTTAATTCATAAGCGATATATGGGAGGCCATTCTGGAAAAGCTTATATTTTCTTCAAACAGGCTTTCTGTGACGTTGTCCAGCTTGAGGAGCCAGATCATACAGAATTTCTGAAGTTAAGATCGACAACCATTTATGGAATCAATATTGAATTTGCCAGATATTCAAATGCAGTTGCTCAGAAATTGGGGATGGATTATCAGGACATTAAAAGTTATGATGAAGAATATAACAGGTTGACAAATAGAACTGAAAGGCCAGATAAACAGAGATATATTTTAGATGCTCCAGAGGGCAGGATTGGAGGGCATTGTATTATTCCAAATGCCAAATTGCTTCAAAAAACATATCCATATTTTATGATAGAATATCTATTGCTTGTAGATAAAATATTGCAGGAGGGAGGAGAAATATGGTAGCCAAAGATTTTGAAAGGTTGTTTGACAGAAGAGTGGGAGCTTGTAGAGAGGTGATGATTGAGAAAGCAAAAGAGTATGCTTCTGAAGATGACAGATTGCATAATTTTGAGAGAGGGGCTGATTTTTTAAAACAGAATCCTTCCACTGTTTGCTTGAATTACATGACAAAACACTTGGTCTCTATTTATGACATCGTACAGGGTGAAGAGCAGGTAACTCAAGCTCTACTGGACGAGAAAATAGGAGACGCTATCAATTATCTGATTTTACTTGAAGCCTGTTTGGTGGATGAAGGAGTTTTTTGCAAATGAATATAGCTATTATTAGTGACTTTAATATCGGAGGCCAACCAACTGCTTTGACGAGAGCAATCAATAAATATACAAAGCATAAGGCCAGATGTATCATAGCTTTTGATGATTCTTTTGCTTATGATAAGGACATCATTCTGAATTCAGATGCTGCTAAGAAAGAAGCTGCGGATTGGTGTAACCAATGTGATTTTTTCCATTTTGGGAGAGGGATATTTAATTGGCCGGGAGTTGATTTCAATAAGCTCCTGAATAAAAACAATTGTTGCGTGAAATATTATGGTTCTGAATTGAGAGAAAATTCAGAAGCGATAAAGGCCTTTCACGAAAAGACTGGTGTTGCGGCTATTACTGGAACAGGTTGGAGCATTACGGGTTTATTGCCAAACTCATATTATCATCTCAACTCTTTTCTGACGGCCTATGGAGATATGAAATGGGAAGAAATTCCTCTTTGTGTTCCTTATGAAAAAGGCGATCCATTAAAGATTTGTGCTGGCTCAGCAGGTCATCCATTAAAAGGGTATGATGTTCTTGGAGAGACGATCAAGGAATTGCAGCAAGAGGGCGAAGATGTTGAACTTAACATTATTCAGGGAATGAGTAATAAAGAGGCTTTGGAAAAGAAGAGAGAAAGCCATGTGACATTCACAAGTCTTCACAGTGCTTGGGGAATAAGTGGAGTTGAGAGCATGTATCTTGGCCATGTAGTGATGAGCTGTCTTGATCCATGGATAATGACTTTCTTTCCAGACAATCCCACGGTGATCGTAAGGAAGGATACATTGAAGCGACAGATTAAGAACTTAATAGGCAAATATGATGAAGTCAGAGAGCTGGGAACAACAAGTCGCTTATTTGCATTCATAAATTTCCAGACAAGGACAATCCTGAAAAAATATTTATATTTGTTTGATCTGATTATGCATAGGGAGTTATATTTAGACGGATTTAGGAACCCAGATATTATTTATCGGGATTTCTAAAAATAAGCTTATAATATAAGAGGAGCATCAGCATGATCGATGAGCGATTTGTTAAGATTGGAGAGTTTGCGAAAATATGGCATCCTGAGCTTGTGAATATTTATGGCAATGAAGATTCTTTTTGTATTATTGGCAATAGCAACATAGGGGCTTTTGTTGAGATTGGTCCAGGAGTGGTGATTGGGGATAATGTTTCAATAGGGGCTTTCTGCTTTATTCCGTCTGGTATTACAATAGAAGACGGCTGTTTTATTGGTCCAGGAGTGCTATTTACCAATGATAAATACCCTCCCAGCCATAAGGCTGAGTGGAGGAAAACGGTTGTAAAAAAGAATGCCAGAATTGGGGCAAAGGCCGTTATAGCTCCGGGAATAACAATTGGAGAGAGATCATTGATAGGCATGGGTTCTGTTGTAACAAAAGATGTCCCAGAGGGATCAATAGTTATGGGCAATCCGGCAAAAATAAGACTTAAAAAAATATGGAAGGAGGACTAAAACATGTTTGTGAGAGAAGCGGTTGTTTGTTTAGATTGCGACATGATTTATCGTCAGGAGGAAGAGTTTTGTCCTTGTTGCACGAGCAGGGGAGCTGTTGAATTGAGACAGTATTTTCCAGCTAAAAACATTCTGGCGAAAGAGGATTTTGAAAAGATGGCTCGGCAAAAAAGTAAGCAGGTTAATCGGAAAGAGGTTGCAGTTAAGGAGACAGGAAAGCTCTTTAAAATTTTATCACATTTGAATCCAGTAAAGAAAGCGCAAGCAGCATGATTCCTCTTACAAAGCCTTATTATGGGCAGGAAGAATTAGATGCTGTAAAAGAGGTGATGGAATCTGGATGGATTGCTCAAGGCAGAAAATGCTCCGAATTTGAGAAAGCTATCTGCGAATATGTAGATAGCGAATATGCTGTTACTGTTTCAAGTTGTACCTCTGCTCTATATCTGTCTCTGATAGCTTTGGGAATAGGTAGAGGAGATGATGTTATTGTGCCAGATTATACGTTTCCGGCAACAGCATTGGCGGTTATGCAAACTGGTGCAAGGCCAGTATTTACCGATGTAGGATTACAAGCGTATAGTATAAGGCACAGAGATTTTGTCAAGGCGATAACACCAAATACAAAGGCCGTCATCGTTGTTCATCTGTTCGGCCAACCTTGTCCTGGAATGAATGAAATCAAGAGTGAAATCAAGAATCATTATTCCATTGCGAAAAAGAAGAAAATTTATTTGATTGAAGATGCTGCCTGTTCATTGGGAGCATCTTATGTAAAAACAAATAAGAGGATGGTAGGAATTCAGGGAGATTTAGGCTGTTTTTCCTTGCATGCCAGAAAGGGAATCACAACTGGAGAAGGAGGGATTGTTGTAACAGATGATCATAGGTGGGCAGAAAAGATCAAAAAGCTTTCTGCTTTTGGCATGGAAAGGGCACATGAGAGAACTGGCGAGATTCAATTTGATAAGCGTGGATTCAACTACAAGATGTCCGATATAACTGCTGCCATTGGACTGGCTCAACTGAAAAAAATAGATTTGATCATTCAGAAAAGAAAAGCTGTTGCGAAACAATGGGATGAAATAATCAAGAATGATTCAATCCTAAAAGACAGGCTAATGGTGCCAGACAGTTACAGAAACATTTACCAGTCATACACTCCTTTGTGTGATCCAGGGACAAGAGAATCTGTAACCAATTATTTCAAGCACCGTGGGTTCGAGACCGGGATTGGAACTTATGCTTGCCATATGTATCCAGATGCTTTTGCGACAAGGAAGAAGGACACATTTGTTAATTCAGAATATCTGTTTAACAATGTTATTTCTTTGCCTATTTATCCAGATTTAGATTTATCGAAAGAATGGTGAAATATAAGTTATAATAGAAGGGAGAAGGAATGAGCAATCACGGATTTGATTTTAGTCAGAAATTGACAGAGACAGGCTTAACTGGCAAATTGTTTTATTCAAGACAGCAATGGAAGGAGCTGAGGGACAAAGGTCGAGACAGAACCTTTGCGATGCTTATAAATGGGGAGTTGAAGGAATACACCGAATTGATTTCTTTGGATGCTCTATTGGAAAATCCTTTCGACACATGCCAATATCAGGATGCTTATTTAGTAGGCGAGGGTTCTTTTCATCATTTTGCAGATGAAAAAGGAAGAAGGATAGGTTAAAAAACATGAGAGTGATGGTTGTAGGAGGGGCTGGTTTTATTGGTAGTCATCTTGTTGATGGTCTTTTGGCAGCAGGACATATTGTGAGCGTTGTTGATAATTTCTTCCTTGGTAAAGAAGAAAACATTCCCAAAGAAGCTCTTAATTATAAAATTGATGCATCAGATTTTTATTCCCTGCTGCATTCTATAATAGAGGAGAGGCCTGAGATCATTTTCAATCTGGCTGTATTGCCCTTGCCTCATTCTTTGGAAAAGCCTTTTCATAATGTTGGTCTTAACATAAAGATTATTTGCAACTTATGCGAGCTATTAAGGATTGGGTGTTATAACAGATTGATTCATTTTAGTTCGTCTGAGGTTTATGGCTCAGCACAATATGCTTCTATGGGCGAAGATCATCCGATTGAACCATCAACTCCTTATGCTGCCAGTAAAGCAGCAGGAGATTTTATCTGTATGTCCTATTCCAAAACTTTCAATTGTGATATTTCTGTTATCAGGCCATTTAATAACTATGGCAGCAGACAGAACGATCAATCCTATGCCGGAGTTATCCCCTTGACAATAAATAGAATCCTGGATGGGAAATCTCCTATTATTTATGGAG
The DNA here is from genome assembly GCA_028687205.1 of Candidatus Omnitrophota bacterium. Taxonomy (GTDB): domain Bacteria; phylum Omnitrophota; class Gorgyraeia; order Gygaellales; family Profunditerraquicolaceae; genus UBA6233. The sequence continues at coordinate 15,872 of JAQUAP010000010.1, read as the reverse complement.
ATGGGAATCAAACAAGAGATTATATTTTTGTTGAAGATACAATTAGAGCTGCTTTGCTGATGATGGAGAAGAAGAATTTAAAAGGAGAGGTGTTCAATATCGCTTCTGGCCATGATATTTCTATTGGCTGGTTGATAAAAACAATTCAAGCAATATTGGCAAAGAAGGGACTTGATGTTAAGCCTATCTTGCATGAACGTGAAAGATCGGGAGACATCAGAAGACATATCGCCAATACCTTCAAGGCAAAAGATGTTTTGGGATTTGAGCATCAAATAGGAATGTTAGATGGATTGGAGAAAACAATTGACTGGTATATCAAAAAAAGAATGAATTAGTTTTTCTTTAATGGTTATTTCATTTATAATATAAAAGGAGCTTGAAATGATAACTTGTGATGTAGTTTCCTCAAAAGAAGATATAATTGACTATTCTGAATTTATCAATAAATTCTCTTTCGCTTCATTCAACGCTTCCCTCAAGTTTTTGTATTTCCTGACTCAATTGCTTGATAAAAGTTGTATCCCGTATTATTTTATCGCCAGAAATGGAGAAAGGCAGGTTGTTGGAGTTTTGCCAGCTTTTATGAAGAAAGGGATTTATGGGGCTGTATTAAACTCTTTGCCTTGGTTTGGTAGCAATCCGGGAGTGATAGCCGACTCCCCAGAAGTTTCAAAACAGCTGGTGGATGCCTTTTTCAAAACTGCAAAATGGACAAATTGTGTTTCTGCAACTATCATATCAAATCCTTTTCATGAAAATCAGTGGGACTATAAAGATTTGTTTTGTGAGAAAGAAGAAGGGAGATATTTAGAGGATTATAGAATTGGGACAATGACTACCTTGCCAGATTGCAAAAGCATAGAGGATAAGGATTTGCTGGAGCATCAGTTAATTGGAATGTACCATCAGAAAACTCGTAATCAACTGAGAAAATCAATTGAGTTATGTAGAGCAGAAGTGAGTTACAGGCCTGAGGCTTTTGAATTCCTGATGAAAACTCACAAGGAGAATATGGAGGCAGTTGGTGCTCCTTATAAAACAAAGGAATTTGATATCATCAAGACTCTGAAGGAAAACGAAGATTATAAGTTATTCATTTCCTATGATAAGAAAACAGATGATCCAGCAGCGGCTCTATTGCTGAAATATTATAACAAGACCGTTGACTATATGATTCCTGCCACATCTCTGGAATATAGAAGCATTGATCCTTTGCATATTTTGATTCATCTGGCCATGATGGATGCTGCCCAGAGAGGGTACAAATACTGGAATTGGGGTGGTTCTCTGGTTGTTGGAATGGATGGGGTTAAGCATTTCAAAAGCAGGTTTGGAGGAAAAACTTTTCCGTACACATATCATACATTGCTATTCAGGCCATTAGAACCTTGGGTGACTAAAGAGGCAATTCTGGAACAGTATAAATATTTTTATGTTTTACCGTTTAAGGAGATGGAAGAACATGCCAACACATAAAGTAAAGGGCGGCTGGAAATGGGGCAAATCAGGGAAAGTATATCCAACTAAGAAAAAAGCTGATGCTCAAGGGAGAGCCATTTATTCATCGGGATATAATAAGAGGAAAAAGAAATGAGCTGGCAATTTACATATGATGGGTTGAGGAAATATTTTGCATTTCTGGGAGAGCAGGGAACAGTAACTTCGTTTGAAAATATGGACAAGGTGGATAATCCGATTGTGTTAAGACACGATGTTGATTTGGATCCAACAGCTGCTTTTTATCTGGCAGGAGTAGAAAGCAAGTTTTCTATCAAGTCAACTTTCTTTTTCAGGGTTGCTTCACCGACATATAACATATTTGCACTAAAGTTTTTACTGCATTGGTTTTGCGAAAAAGGATTTGAGATAGGATTGCACTTTGATCCAGCTATTTATTCTTCAGAGATACAACATATGTGTGAGTTGGAAATAAAAATACTGGAATCGATGCTACCAAAAAAGAACTGTGTCAAGTCCATCAGCTTACATAATCCATCAATTTACAAGAATAAATTTTCAGTAGAGGGTTTCATTGATGCTTATGATAAGAAAGTCTGGGGTGATAGCAATTACATTTCAGACTCTTGTAAGAATTTTAGAGCAAAAGAACCCTATGAATTTGTTAGAGCAGCGAAGAAACCTATGCAGATTTTGTTGCATCCTCTTTATTATGCCGAGACAGATTCTCCTTATTCAGAAATTATAAAGAGATACATATCAAATCAGATCAGGATAATTCATCGAGACTATGGTGACAACCCTGCATATGTCAAGGATATGAAGGGAAAGAAACTGGAAATCTGCTGTAATGAGAAGGAGAAATAAAATGGTTATCTGGGACGTTGTTATGGCTTTGGAACCATATTCGGCAATTATAGGTTCTCTTTCTCGTGAATTTGATCATCCTGCTGATATTTCCAATACAGATGATACCTCTATTGCTTTCTTGTCAAAGATTAATCCTTCTTTTGAGACTTCAACGCTGAGAGGGGTTGTTATTGTTGATCCTTCTTTGGTAGATGATTTGATTGATTCTTTAATAGATGAAAATGATTTGGAGAAAAGAACTTTTGTCATCCCACGGGATTCACGCAAGCTATTTATCAGAATATTGGATAAATATTTTGTCAATGAAAACTGCATCTCTGAACCCTTGCCTGAATTCCCAAATGTGATTTTTATGGGGAAGCAAATAAAAATCGGTTCTAATGTTGTTATCTGTCCTGGCTGTGTAATTGGGGGAGATGGATTTTCTTATGAGAGACAAGAGGACAATTCTCTGCAAAAGTTTTGGCATTATGGAGGCGTGGAGATAGGAGATAATGTTGAAATCGGTTCAAACTCTTGTATAGATAGAGGAACATTCGGAAATACCATAATTGGCAAAGGAACGAAAATTGATAATCTTGTTCATATTGCCCACAATGTAATAGTTGGGGAGGATTGCATAATTGTTGCTTTTGCCGGACTGGGAGGAGGTGTTAAAATTGGGGACAGGTGTTTTATTGGTTTTGGTGCTTTAATTAGGGATGGGATAACAATTGGGTCTGATAGCACAATAGGCATGGGTTCTGTTGTAACAAAAGATGTTCCAGAGGGATCAATAGTTATGGGCAATCCAGCAAAGGAGAAGAGAGGGTAATGATTCCGTTTTTTAATTTACAGAGGCAATACTTTAAGGACAAAAACAATATTGATTTGGCAATACAAGATGTTTTGCAGTCAGGGAGATTTATCAAAGATAGAAAATGTATGGAGTTTGAAAGGAAGTTTGCAGAGTACCATGGATCAAAGCGTTGTGTAAGCGTGGCCAATGGAACAGATGCTTTAATTCTGGCATTAAAAGCTTGTGGGATTGGGCGTGGGGATAAGGTTGTTACGACTCCTTTTAGTTTTTTCGCCTCTTCTGAGGCAATTGTTAGAGTTGGAGCGACTCCTGTATTTGCTGATGTTGAGATGAGTTCTTTCAATATCAATCCAGAAAAGATGGAATCTTTAATGACAAAAAAAATTAAAGCCATATTGCCGGTTCACTTATTTGGGAATCCTTGCAGAATGGATGAGATTATGGAATTGGCAAAAATAAAACAGGTTAAAGTTATCGAGGATTGTGCTCAGGCTTTTGGCTCTACTGTAGGCAATAAGAAGGTTGGGACTTTTGGAGATATTGGCTGTTTTAGTTTTTTCCCATCAAAAAATCTTGGTTGCTATGGAGACGGAGGAGCCATAGTTACAAATGATGAAGAGGCTGCTGATAAAATAAGGATGCTTGCGAATCATGGCAGCAAGACTAAATATATCCATGAAGACATTGGGTATAATAGCCGACTTGATGAGATTCAGGCTGCAATACTGCTGGAGAAGATGAAATCAGTTGAAAATGATTTAATTGCCAGGAGTTCTATTGCTCAAATGTATCAGGAGCTGTTAAAGGATTTAGACATTATTCTACCGAGCTATGCAGATGGATCATTTCATTCTTTTAATCAATACACTATCAGAACAGAGAACAAAGAAAAAATCATTGAAGCTTTTCAGAAGAAGAATATTGGTTACATGATTTATTATCCTGTTTCACTGAATAAGCAAAAAGCTATTCCTTGGGCTCTATATAGAGACGAGACTGATTGCTCTAATGCAGAACAGTTGACATCTCAGGTTTTATCATTGCCTATTTTTCCAGAGTTAAAAGTGGATGAGGTTGAGGAGATTGCAAAAACAATTCGGGAGGTTTTAACATGAGGGTGCTGGTAACAGGGGCAAATGGTTTTATTGGTGGATATTTAACACAACAAATTAAGGATATGGGATGGGGATTAATCACTTCTTATCTTGATGTATCGGATATGGAGGCATGGCAGCATTTTGATAACAAAGAAAACATTGATGCTGTAATTCACCTTGCTGCTTTACTGATGATTGATGGGCATAGGCCAGAAGATTATTTCAAGGTTAATACATTAGGAACGTATAACCTTCTTGAGTTTGCAAGAAGAAACAAGATTCCGAAATTCATTTATGCAATGACACATTCAGATACAAACAGATGCTCTTCTGTTTATATCCACGATGATGAGGAACAAAGATATGGAACCAATTCTTTTGAAAGGAATTCCATTTCCTTTATTACATCAAAAATAGCAGCAGCAGATATGGTTGATACATATACAGATCAGGGGATTTTAAACGGAGTGAATTTGAGATTGGCAAATATCAGGGGTTATGGTTCTAAGGACACGAGATTCAATTCTCCTTTTCACCAGTTCATTGCAAAAGCACAGAAGGGAGAGGATATTGAAATATGGGGGAACCCTCCAACGACAGAAAGGGACATGATTTATGTAAAAGATGTTGTGTCAGCAATAATCAAGTCTGTTGAGAATCCAGGAATTAAAGGATGGTATAATATTGGCTCAGGAAAAGGTATGACTATTGTGGACGAAGCAATGGCGATTATAAAGGTCTTTTGTGCTGAACAGGATGATTGTTTTGTTTGCGATATGGAGACGGCCAATAAATTTCCAGATTTTCCAGTCAGGGTTGTTAGTAATTACGCAAGCAAAATCATATATAGGCAAGATATTGAGGAGGTAAGAAAAAAGAGCTGTGTTTTTTTGATCGATAAAGCAAAAAGAGATTTGAATTGGGAGCCAGCTTATTCATACGAAGACGGATTGCGAGATATGAAAACATATATGGAGAGAGGATGAACGAAACCGCTATTTCATTCGATTGTGACTGGGCACCGGACTTTGCAATTGATTATACAGCAAGTCTGATCTCCAGCCTAAGAATTAAGTCCACATGGTTTATGACACATAGAAGTCGAGCTTGTGAAAAACTGATATCCTCGCCAGATGTTGAAATTGGCATTCATCCAAATTTTCTTCAAAACTCGACTCAAGGCAAAAATCCAGTTCAAATCATGGAAAGTTTGAAGGAGATTTTTCCGACAGCAAAAGCAGTTAGAACACACGCAATGGTTTACTCTGCTTCAATAGCACAGTTATTCGCTTTATTTGATTTGTCTATTGATAGCTCAGTATATTTGGGAGGGATGCAGAATATACAACCATTAATTACAAGATACGGTAACAAATTAATCGTTAGAATGCCTTATTATTGGTCAGATGATGGAGAGGTAAATTATAATCTTGGATGGGAAAATCCAGAAACATCTCCTGGCCTAAAGATTTTGTGTTTCCATCCATTACATGTTTTTCTGAATACAGACTGTTGGAACACATATTCTGTTTTCAGGAATAATTTTCCAGCGGGAGGAGATGTAGATGATGCAATGGCCTTTGTCAATCGCAATCATTTTGGTACGATGAATTATCTGATTCAATTATGCCAGCAATTAAAAGGCTTGAGAACTTTATCGGAAATCAAGGAGGATTTTCTGAGTGGAAATTAAAGATGAAACAAAAAGAATATTCTGGGTGGAAGAAAAAGGAAAGTTAAAGCTGAATTGGATTGAAAAATTGCTTGATAAATACCAGTTGGATTTATCAGGCTTGACAGTTTTTACTGAATTAGCAACACGGGATTATTTTCTGGCAGGATTTATTCCTGCCTTAGCCAATGCAAAAAAAGTTTATTTGTATAATGAAGATTTATTCTGCGGTTCAAATGATCCGGGAAGTTTTTTTTCTCAAATAGAGAAAACCAATTCAAAGGATAAAATGGCAGAAGCTGACATAATAACCAATACTGGATTTGTCCGCCCTATAACAGCCCAAAACGTGGCGATGATGAAGGGGACTGCTATTATAGCACTCATGATGTCAAAACAGCAAATAAGGCCATCAGACATCGATATTTCCGCGTGTTTAAGCAAGGGAATAGAATTGGTTGAAACAGACGAGATCAATTCGGGCATTTTAGATTCTATGGGCTTTAAACTACTCAAGGTCTTATTTGATTCAGGGTTGTCTGTCTGGAATGACAGATATTTATTGTTGTCAGCGGGATTGTGGTCTGGATATTATGAAAGAATGTTGAATAATAATGGTATTAGTTATAGCAAATCGACATTTAATCATTTGAAAAATTTTGATGCAATAATAGTGGCAAATCACGATCAGGTTTTAAACAGGGATTTGTTATGGATTGGAGCAGATAATGATGAGCAGAGAAGCGTTATCAGCATCGACAGAATTTTAAAGGAGAATCCTCTGATAAAAATCATCAATATCTCAGGCAATATTGATCATTCGACAATTTTTGAAAGTGGGATTGATATGTATCCGAATGTTAAAACAAAGACCGGATATTCAGCAGTTCATGGTGGTTATTTGGGATACAAGGTTGTTTTTGAAATGATGGTTGCTTCGCTGAAAGCTGCGGAGCGTGCGGCTAGAGACAGATTAAAACAAAATTAGGAGATGAAAAATGAAATTACAACCAGATACTAAATCAGCGTATTATCAGTCATCTGTGGATAAATGGCGAAAGATAGAGACAATTTGTGCAGGAGAAGAAGCCATTAAAAATTCAGGAAGTGATTATCTTCCTAAATTATCAGGCCAAACTGCAAAAGAGTATAGCGCCTATAAAGAGAGAGGCACTTTTTTCAATGCTTTTTTGAGGACAATAACAGGCTTGACAGGTGCTATTATCAGGAAAGAACCAGTCATTAAAACTCATGCCTCAGTTGATAAATTATTGTCTCATATTACATTGTATGGAGAATCAATCCAGGAAGTAATCAAGATTTGCTTAACAAGTGTTTTGAGATATGGCTATTATGGTATTCTGGTTGATATGCCAGCGGAGCCATCAGAGAACAACACTCCATATTTTGCCTTATATTCACCGACATCAATTCTGAATTTACAAACCCAAAGAAAAGGTTCTGATCAGAGGCTCACAATGCTGGCCTTATCGGAGCAAGAGTCTGAGATTGATGCTCAAAATCCTTTTGCAGAAGTTATTGTTGAGAGAATTAGGGTGTTGTCAATTGAAGGTGGCATGCTTGTTGTAAGACTATATAAGAAAGAGGCTGTATCTGTTGCAAAGGGCAAGGAAGAATGGAAGCAAGATGGAGAGGATATTTTTCCAAAAATTAGAGGGAAAAACATTACTGAAATCCCCTTCATATTTCTGGGTTCTTTAAGTAACACTCCTGTCCCAGATGATCCTCCTCTGATGGATTTGGCAAATTTAAATATAAAACATTGGCAGCTTACAGTTGACTATTATCACGGGCTTCATTATTGCGCTATTCCGACTCCGTGGGCAGCAGGTTTTGGTAAAAATACAGAACTGTATATTGGAGCTAATAAGGCTTGGGTAAGTGACGATCCAGAAGCAAAGTGCGGCTATCTTGAGTTTTCGGGAACTGGATTAGGGGCTGTTTTATCTGCAATTGATAAGTTGGAAGCACAAATGGCTATTGTTGGGGCGAGGATGCTGGAAGAACAGAAGAAAGCAGCAGAGGCAGCAGATACTGTAAGAATGAGGTATGCTGGCGATAGTGCTACATTATCAAATGTCGTAGATTGTATTGAGCAAGGTATGATGAAGGCAATTGATTGGCTTGGTAACTGGATAGGCATAGAAGCAAAAACAGAAATGACTCTGAATAGGGATTTTGTCTCTCTGAAACTTGATGCTCCGATGTTGACAGCAATGGTTGGGGCTTTACAGGCTGGAACAATTTCTCAGGACACCTTCTTGTATAACTTACAACTTGGAGAGTTATTGCCACCTAATCGGACAATTTCCGAAGAAAAAATACTCATTGGAGAAATTTCTCCTTTTGGCAAAAATTTATTGGGCGACCAAGGACAATATGTATGAATTTACAACAAGCTAAACAATTGATTAAAGACCATCCTGGTCAATTCTATACATATCTGTTGAAAAGACCAGATGGTATTCCTTTCTATATTGGTAAAGGAAATTGCAAAGGGTTTAGGATCGAAGCTCATGAATCAGATTCTCTTGCCCATAGAGACGTGAACAAATATAAAGAAAATATTGTTAGAAAGATATTGAGATCAGGGAATCAAATAGATTATGATATTGTTTTGTTTACAGACTTGGAAAAACAAGCTTTTGATAAAGAAAGAGAATTGATTTCTTTTTATGGTCGAAGAGACCAAGGAGGGATACTTGCCAATATGACAGACGGAGGAGAAGGAACATTTGGTCTTTTATGGTCAGAAGAATCCAGGAAAAAGTTTTCGGAAATGTCAAAAGGAAAAATTATTTCTGATAATCAAAAAATAAAACAATCAAAACTTATGAAAGGAAAACCAGCATGGAATAAAGGTATTCCAATGTCTATTGCTGCAAAAGAAAAATTATCTCAAATAAAAATCTCTGAAGAAACAAGAAAGAGATTATCAGATAGTCATAAAGGTAGGCCAGCATGGAATAAAGGTATTCCAGCCAGTCCTGAAGAGAAATTAAGATTATACAATTTGACAAAAGGCAGAATTCAATCAAAGGAGGAGATAATAAAAAGAGTTCAAGTTAATACAGGAAAGAAAAGGTCGGAAGAATCAAAGAGAAAAATGTCTGAAGCAGCAAAAGGCAAAATTATTTCTGCTGCGCAGAGGAAGAAAATTTCTGATTCTTTAAAAGGAAGACATCTTTCAATGGAGTGTAGAGAAAAGATTTCTTTGGCTCTTAAAGGAAAGATTCCTTGGAACAAAGGAGGCAATTTGAATGCCCGACAAGACCATTCCCGATAAATTATTGGATGATGCCATTAAGAATCAGTTATACACTGAACAGTATGCAAATGGTCTCTCTAAGCAGGTTCAAATCTTATTGACGAAAGCGCAGAATGAAATTGCTGGAGTAATTGCTAAAATCGATCCAACTGCTCCAACAATGACGAAATGGAAACAGGCCAGACTTGAGAATTTGAATGGAAGCATCAGTGATATTTTGGATTCTACATTTAAGGATATTTCCAACAATGTCAGCAAAGAATTGACTGGAATGGGCAAAACGCAAGCCATTTCAACTGTTGAAAAATACAATAAAAATATTGGTGCTGATATTTTTAATGTAACATTGACTCCGGACAATGTAAAAGCCATCGTTGAAAATACAATGATAGATGGTAAGGTTATTGGAGACTGGTGGGATAATGTAAAAGAGACAACTAAAACTAAAATGGCCGCAGCAATGGCCGCAGGAACTCAGGCTTTACAGGTCGGCATGGTTCAAGGCGAAAGTGTTGGAGAACTCATCAGCAGAATTAGAGGAACAAAGACTACTCCCGGCATTATGAGTTTGACGAAAAGAGAAGCGACAGCATTAGCAAGAACATCAGTTTTGCAGGTTGCTAATGCTGTCAGACAGGAAACATATAAAGCCAATTCAGACGTTCTTGATGGAATACAGTTTGTTGCTACTCTTGATGCCAGAACTTGTCCCACATGCAGACCGTACGATGGCAAGCAGTATGATATGAATTTGAATCCGGTTGGACATAATTTACCGTGGCCAGGAACTCCGATGCATTTCAATTGCCGCTGTACGACTGTTCCAATTACAAAATCCTGGGCAGCATTGGCTGGTCCAAAATCACCATTGACTCCAGATCAGCAGCAAACTCTTTATAATATTCCTGTTGGAGAAAGGTCTTCTATTAATGGTCCAGTTGCTGGGGATACGACCTATCAGGATTGGCTGATTACACAACCAGTTGAAGAGCAGCAAAGCATTCTTGGTCAAGGCAAATGGAAGCTGTGGTCAGAGAACAAGCTTGATGTAGCAGACTTACTTGACAACACTGGCCGGGAATTGACATTGAAGGAGTTGCAAGCTAAATTAGGAGATATTATTGCACAGAAGCAAGTTGCTATTGAGAATGAATTGAAGAAATTGGTGATGGAGAGCAAGAGTGCTGAGGAGTTTGCTACAAAGATTGTATCCGGAAAAATACCTGATCTCTCCAAAATTCTTCAAGGCAAAACTCCAGCTCAATACTATGCAGAAATTAAACAGACAGCAGAAGCAGAAAAAGCAGCCAGAGCAGCAGCGAGATTGATTCAGCAAAACGCGGAAGAAAAGTATAATCTATTATTGAAAGAAAATCCTGTTATTGCAAAACAGGCAGAAGAATCAATTCTACAAGCATCTCCTGGATTTGAGAAATTGCCTTGGACAGAAAAATCAAAATTGCTTGAATCTTATGTTGAGACAATGAAGGCTCCGGCTGTAAAAGAAGCGG
>JAQUAP010000010.1:0-5073 GCA_028687205.1 Candidatus Omnitrophota bacterium | reverse complement strand
AAGATAATTTTGAACAAAAATTATTAAAGAGGTTAAGGCAAAAATAAGATTATAATAAGATAAAGGAGGACTTATGAGTTTTTACATATATGATAGTAAAGGATATGTTGGGGATTTGGCAAGCAACAAAGGTTTGAACGATCTGGCTATTTATATTAGAAAGCATCCTGATACTGAAGAACTGGAAAAGTTATTTGAGGAAGGTAGTATTCTCAAGACAGATCATTTGATGAAAGAATTGAGTTGGCTTGGGACGCCTAAAAATCAGGATATTGCGGACACTTTGTCCAATCTGATATCACTGATTGAAAAGGCAGAAGATGTGATCATTATTACACAAAACGCTGAGATGGGGAAGGAGGGATAGAATGTTACAAGAGCCGAAGTGCTATACAAGAGGGTGTAAGTTTTTTACTGGAATCAAACAGGATGATGAAAATGAAGAAACGGAAAGGGTTGTCTGTAAGGCATTACCGGATGGCATTCCAGATGAGATTGCTTATGGAGACAATTTACATGATAAACCATTGCCTGAACAGGAAAATAATTTTGTATTTTCGCAATAACGAAAATTTTTCTTTTCTTTATGGGTAAAAACAATTATAATGTATTATACATAAACCGGGAGAGGAGGGCTTGAGTGCTTAAATTAGTCGTAGAAAAGATTGAGGATGTTGAAGAGAAATACAGAGATCTTTACAAACGTGCAGATGACGGCAAGTTTCATTTGGACGCTGAAGCTGATCCAGAGTCTAAAAAGAAAGTGGATGAGTTTCGCGAGAACAATGTCAAACTGATGAAGGAGAAGGAAGACCTTCAAAAGAAGATTGATTCTTACGGAGCTGATCCAGAAAAAGTAAAGGAATGGCAGAAGAAAGTTCAAGCCATTGAAGACAAGCAAATGATAGAGGCTGGTAAAATCGATGAACTTGTTGAGCAGAAAGTTCAGAGGATGCGCCAGGAATATGAAAACCAGATTAAAGCACTGCAGGATGCGGTGGACATTAAAAATCAAGAAGTGTCAAAAACTAATAATCGCTTATCAGAAGTTCTGATAGATTCCGAGATTACAAAGGCTGTTGCTGGAAAAGTAAGGGCAGGTGCAATGGCAGATATTCTTTCCAGAGGAAGGAGAGTTTGGCATCTTGACGAAAATGGCCAGCCTGTTCCAAAAGAAAATGACAAAATTCTTTATGGAAAAGATGGCAAGCAACAGATGACCTTTGAGGAATGGGCGATTGTTCAGATGGAAGTGGCTCCTTTCCTATTTGAGCCGTCTGCTGGCGGCGGTAGCAATGATGGCCGTGGTGGGGCGGCAGGAAAGGGTGCAATTGATTATAGCAAAATACCTGCTTCAGAAAGATTGAAAATGATTCATGGGGAGGTAAAAGCAACATAAAATAGGACTCGGTGAGTTCGCAAACGTAGCATAAAAAAATTAGTTGTAGGCTGGTAGCTGTAAACGGAATCCCAGAGGGATTTAATCTTATGATTAGATTGCTCTGGGATTTTTTATTTCAACAAATATTAAAACTTAGGAGGTATTTGAGATGGGTTTAACACTTATAGAATCAGCAAAAATTGCATTGGGCAGAGATGAAGTGCTCAAGGCAACAGTTATGGAATTGTTTGCAAAAAATTCTGATTTGATGGCGAATTTACCTTTTGAGAATATTACAGGCAACGCTCTGAAATTCGACAGAGAGAAGATGCTGCCTGGAGTAGCCTTTAGAGGAGTGAACGAGGCTTACACAGAAAGCACTGGTGAGGTCGAGAAAATCATTGAGTCTCTTGCCATTGCTGGTGGGGACTTGGATGTTGATGTGTTTCTGGTGAAAACTGGAGGAGCAAATCAGCGTGCGATTCAGGAGCAACTTAAAATTAAGGCTCTTTCCTTGAATCTAACGAAGCAGTTTATAAAGGGCGATGTTGATACTGATCCGAAAGGATTTGATGGCCTTCAGGTTCGTTGCACTGGGGATCAGCTCATCAATAGTTCGGCAACTGCTGGTTCTACTGCTGCTTTATCTCTGGCCAAACTTGATGAAGTGATTGATGCGGTAGATGAGCCGACTCATCTGATTATGAATAAGACGATGAGACGGAGGCTTTCTTCAGCTGCAAGAGTCTCGACTGTAGGCGGATACATCACTTATGATCTGGATGCTTTTGGCCGCAGGGTGACTCGTTATAATGATATTCCAATTCTTATTGCAGATAAGGATGAGGACAATCAGGAAATTCTTGCATTTACTGAGTCCGGCTCTGGGGACGGCACAGAAATGACTTCCATTTACTGTGTGTCTTTTGCAGAGAACGGAGTTCTGGGATTGCAGAATGCCGAGATGGATGTTCGTGATCTTGGCGAGCAGCAGAGCAAGCCTGTTTACAGGACAAGAGTTGAATGGTATATCACGCTGGCAATTCTGCGACCTTTGGCTGCGGCAAGGCTTTATGGGTTACCGAATTCGGCTGTCACGGCGTAATAGAACCCTAATAAATAAAATCTTACTTTTGAGGAGGTAATAAATAATGTTGGATAACAGAAAAGTGATAATCGACGAAGAATGCTGCTTGAATGACAATTCCGGTTCTGAGGCAATTGTAGCATCCTCGGCAGGTTCTGTTGATGGTGTTGCGAAGGTATTTGATACAGGTGGAGGATATACAAGTGGAATGATTTTCTGCGATGTCTCCACAAAAACTAAGCATACGACTGCCGTAAGCAATAGTACTATTGCTATTGTTTTACAGGGCTCAACAACTTCTACATTTACTGCATCGTTTAAGCTGGCAGAGGTTGTGAAGTTTGGAAATGTTTCCGGTACTCAGAATGCCGATACCACGGGCAGTTCGTCTGCTACTCAGGATGGCACAGGACTCTACAGAACTCCTTTCCATAATGATTTTGCGGGAACTATTCTACGTTATTTGAGAGCTTATGTTATTTGTGCTGGGACGATAAATGAAACTGATGTCCGGTTCAAAATGTGGCTTTCTAAGCAGTAATGGGGGTGGATATGTCAAATTCCGGGATTTTGATTTCTGCTTGCATGATGGTGAAAAATGAAGAGAAAAATCTTGAGAGATGCCTTAATTCGGTAAAACTACTGGCCGATGAAATTGTTATTGTTGACACAGGATCAACAGATAATACGATTGAAATAGCAAAAAAATTCAATGCTCGTATTTACGAGCATCCTTGGGCAAATGATTTTTCTCTTCATCGTAACCAGTCTATTTCCTATGCTAAAGGAAAGTGGATTTTAATCATTGATGCAGATGAGGAGCTTTGTTTTGTCAACAAAGCTCCTATAAAAAACATCAAGAGGTTTTTCAAAGAATGTAAATACAATGCAGCTGCATTGGTGGTAAAAGACATTCAGAAAGAATTGAATGTTTTGCAGTTCAATTCTACAAGATTTTTCAAAAAGAATAGAGTTAGATATGAAGGGATTGTTCACAATCAACCAAAGATCGAGGGGCAAGCATTATTTTGCCCTATGCTGGAAATAAAACATTATGGGTATGATTTGACACCTGAGCAAAAAGAGGCAAAATTTAAAAGAACAAGCACCCTATTGTTGAAGCAGGTTGAAACAGGAGAGGTACATGAAGGACTTCCCTATTTTTATTTGTGCCAATTATATGCGAATAACGATTGCCATGAAGAGGCAATAAAATGGGGAGAAAAATATCTTACATGCAAAGAAGAGGCTAATAGTCACTTCAATCAATCTCTTTATTTCACCATGATTAAACAGTTGATGAAAATTGGGGATAAGAAAAGGTGTAAAGAATGGCTGAATATAGGGTTGGAGGATTTGCCGGGAGATTTAGATTTAGCAATGGCGGCTCTGGAATATGGGGTGTGGGTACAAGATGAAGAACTTGCCTTAAATGCAGCAAAAGATTTTTGCAGCATATTTGGACAATGGCAAAATAATCCAGCACTAAAGAAAAACAGATTTGTTTATACCATGAGGCCAGAAGCTTTGACTTTTGCCATGTTTCATTTGTGTTCAATTCAGATGCAGCAAGGAGCAAAGCATTTACAGATATTGATTCAGCTGTTATCAAAAACCTCCGCCCCTTATAAAGAAGGGATGTTGCGGGAGTTAGAGGCACAAATGGCGAAAACAATTTTTCCGATAAAATTTAAGGCGATTCAGCCTGTTCCAGTAGCTAATGATTTAAAAGAAGATTCAACGGCAGTATTTACCACAAGAAGCTTACAGTAAAGGAGATTATATGGCATCAACAAAAGCAACAATGTTTTATGCTTGGGACAAAGAAGGAACAAGACATTCTTTCCATCATGCTGTTGATTGGAAAACCGTAATTCAAACTAAGGGATTTTCCCCAACTCCTCCTGGAACTGTTGTAGAACCTGAGCCAGAGAAATTGGAGGGAGAGGCAATTGATGGAATTGAGATTGACAACAAACAGAAGATAAAAGAGATAGAAATGAATCCAAATATCATTATTGGCGAGAAAAAAATAAGGCAGTCAAAAACCAAAATAGATAGGTAATGAGCTATGCCGACATTAATCATAGAAGATGGAACCGCCGCAAGTCTATCGGCTAATTCCTATGTAACAGTAGCAGAAGTTGATACTTTCGTAAGCAATCTTGGCTTAACTGGTTGGTCCACGCTTTCAACTGATGTGAGAGAACAGGCTATTTTGAGAGGAATGGATTATGTAGAAACTTTCTCTTTCAAAGGCGTGAAAATGGATTGGGCAAACCCTCTTGAATGGCCACGATACGGAGTCTGGGATGATAGCTATTATGGAAGTACTGAAGATTGGTCTTCTGAAGAATTAGCTTTTTATCAGGAAATTCCCAAAGGTGTGAAAAATGCTGTCTGTCGTGCAGCTTATGAGGAGTCTCAATCAGCTGGGTGTTTACAAAGCAATACGACATCGAATATTAGGAGAGAAAAAATTGATGTCATTGAAACAGAATATTTTTCCAATGAACCATCAACAACGATTTATCGAACCATTGAAGGCTTTCTGAAAAATTTGTTGAATAGTGTAAATATTGCTTCCGTTAAAAGGACATAATGG
>JAQUAP010000069.1 GCA_028687205.1 Candidatus Omnitrophota bacterium | reverse complement strand
TTTAGAAGTCGGTAGCGAAGAAGGTTCTGAAGAAGGTTCTGAAGAGGATTATTCCGAAGAAAGTTCTGAGGAGTCCTCTGAAGAGGAAGAGGTGGCAGCCTCAAAAGACAAGGGTAAAGGAAAGGGTAAAGGAAAAGCCAAGAAAGATAGTGATTTGGTTATTCCTGTTCTGGCAGTCACTCCAGAGTCTACCTACTCTAAAGCGGATGTTAAACTGGTACTTCATGATCAGAAGGGTGAAAATCCTTTCTGGAATGTAATATTGGCAGGGAATCCAGTAGCCAGGGTTGCTCTTAAAGATCAACCTAATCCCGAGGAGATCGTTGAAGCATTTATTAGCAATACCTATGCAGACAATCTCGCAGAAGCGATTTCTAAAATTGGTGCTAAGGTTGTTCTTGACCAAGTCAAGGCTCGCTATTACATCAACGCATTTAAAGAATCGGAACTTGCTACAAAGCTTCGGCAAGAGCTGTCCGATGATTTGAATAAAGGAAACAAGAAAGCATTAGCGAAACTTAAAGACGATTACAGTGATTGCATCAAATTAGTATTAGCAGGTTTTAACAAAAATTTCTTTAGGGATCTAAACAATCCTCTGAAGGCTAATCTGTGGGCTGCTCTCGATAAGTACGGAGTGCGGAATCCTTCAGATATCATCGAATCCTGTTTTTCTGATAGTGCAGATGAGTTCTTCAATATCGTGCTTACCAAGGCGGAGGATTTTATGGGGAAATCTCATGAAGTTCGTGACGAAATGTCGAAGGCTATCAAGGATAGCGGTGCTATAGTTTTAGAGAATGAAGAAAAAGTAGAACAGGACGAAGAGATTGAAACTGCAAACTTAGCCCAACGTCTAATCAAAGCTAATATCAATGTTGATTTGCTTGGTATGGCATCTGGTAAAGACGCAATGAAGGCTAAATTACGTCTTGGAAACAAAAATATATAGGAGGTGATCAACCATGTTAGATTTGAGTCGATGCAAATTTTATGATGTTATCGAAGTCCCCATTCTGTCCACTGGTTCTGTCCTTCAAGAAGGTATGTGCTTAGTGAGCGCACTGGAAAGTGGTGAAGACACTGTTAATCATTCCGGGGGTGGGGTAGAAGTGTTTGCTGGCTTTTCTATCAATTGCCAGAAGTCTCCCGTAGAGATTCCGTTGGTAGAGGAATTTACAATTCCTGATACAGCAGTCGATGCGGATCGCTACATTCAATTGTCTAAAACAACGGTTGTTAAGAATGGTGCTAATGATCACAAAATTCATATTGAGCTGACTGCCGGCACCGAACAAACTGAAGCTGGAGCCATCGCTGATGGTTCATACGTATGTAGTGATACTGGAAAAGTTACTTTCCATACCGCTCAAAAAGGTTTGGGAATTACAGTTACCTATAAATACAGTCCTACCGCTCTGGAACTGCAGGCAACTGTATGGGAAGGTGGAATCAATATTGATTCCGCAGTAGTGTTTGGTAAGATCGGAGTTATCAAACCTCCCTGCATTATTTACACATCCGAATACAATCCTAAGAGGGATTGGGCGAATGCAACATCGATTAAGACTGCCGATGATGGTCAGCTGGACGACCAGAACGGTGCTGGAACTGCTATTACCGGTGCGAGAGTAATTCATGTGCCTGATGCAGATAATCCATATCTCGGAATCGAAATAATTTAACAACCAAGGATTGGAGGTGATTTAGTTATGAAGAAAAATCCGTATTTAGTAAATAGAGATTCCAGAAAAATCGTAACCGCTAGTGGCGAACCAATTGAGCTGTTCAAACATCGAGGCAGTAGACTTTGTGGGAGTAACGGCGAACTCAATGCTTCTTCTAAAGAAGATCTCATGAAACAAATTGGTGTCCTCATTGATTCCTACCAAAAGGGAGATCTGATGAGAGAACCGGAATCGGCTGAGACAGTTGCCGCTCGTAGGGAAATTGTTCAAGCTGCTCTGGAAGATAAAACCGGAGAACAGTGGGCAGTACTTGGAGAAGTTCTCGGAGACGAGATTTGGACTTCTCTTAAACGAGAAGGTTTTGCACGGAAAGTTCTGCTCTATAAACCCCTAGGAAAGGGTGAAGTTGGTCGTTTAAGGATTCGTAAGAAAGATGTGCTGGCTTTCATGGCAACCACTGCTGCTGGAAACCCGCAATCAATCGCTCGACAGTCCTATGTCTATCCTGCAGAATTTTATTTGAGCGCATCTCCGCTCATCGAAATCAAAGAAATCGATAGCAATCCTGGAGATATCCTCTCAGAAAAATATGAAGACGGTCTGGAAGCTATCATGGTTGGTGAGGATAGAGTGTTCTTAACTCTGGCAAATGCTGCGGCAGGAGTCAGCAACGACCTGTTCTATTTCAACACATTTACACCTGCAGCGTTTACCCAGATGAGAACTCAAATCGCTCGTTGGGGTATTCCGGTTACAACTGCGATGATCTCATTTGATCTTTGGGATGATATTATTGCGGATTCTGGATTCTCACTCTGGTTTGATGAGGTTTCCAAGTATACTTTGATTACTGAAGGATACCTTGGAGACATCCTGGGAGTTTCAATTATGACCGACGCTTTCCGGGAACCGAATCTTAAAGTCCTTAGTGAAGGTCAGATCTATTTCTGTGGTTCTCCTCAGAATCTCGGTGGGATCACCCAGAGAACAGAGCTTACCTCTGAACCAATTAACAAATTTCAGGTTGCTCAACCTTATCGTGGATGGTTCTTGTATCAGGTTGAAGGTATGGCAATCGCCAACAGCCGAGCAATCTGTCGAGGTCAAAGAATCTAGTCTTTTACAGAATTACTATTGAAATAAATTAAAAGGGCACCATTAGTGATGGTGCCCTTTTCCTTAAACTTTTAAAATTATAGGTATTAGGAGGCGATCAATATGAGATCAGCAAAACTTTTAGTTATTGCTTATAAAGCTGCTCGTCGTGGTGAGCCTGCCATAGCGAAAGAAATTTTTATGGAAGCAATAGAGGATGAAACCGCTCCTGAACTTATGGAACGAATTAATGAGGACATCATTAAGGAAGACCAGATTCTTAGTGAAGGAGAAGAAGGCGAAGAAGAGGCAGGAGCCGAAGAAGATTTAGAAATCGGTGAAGAAGAGGCAGGAGCCGAAGAAGGTGCAGAAGAAGACTCTGAGGAAGAGGAAGTAACTCTCAGTTCCACCCAGAAAGCTAAGATTAAAGCGATAGCTAATCAGATATCTTCTAAAGGTCACAAAGTATTAGCTCGTAGGTTACTTCGCCAAATTCGTAAATAATATAGATAAACTCTGCCCGGCAGTCAGGAGTTTAGTATAATGGGCAGTTTCGACAATGGCTGCCCATTATACTTCTTTATATAAGGAGAAAAGATGGCTAATTTGGAATTGAGAAAATTTACTGACCTAGATTGGGATGCCTTTTCTGGAGCTGAAGAAGTACCTGGAGGTCCGCTTATTGCAGAGAGTACGATGGGCGGCAAGGATGCAGTAGTAATTGTAGATCGTGATCAGGTAGTTGTTTATACCGATATCGAGGAGAACGAGGGATACGCTTTGGAAATAGCTTTTCCAGCTGGCAAAATAATCGCTGCTCATCTTAAATCTCCAATAGACAGACAGCAGCTAAAAGATTTCGGATTTAAGAGTATTTAAATGTATAATATAATCCAAGACAGCTTAGCTCTAAAACTCAAAAACATATTTAGTCTTACTAATGTTGTCTACACTGCTTCCGATAAAATTAGAAGGACTCAAGCTAATAAAAAGGGTTCTGAAGTAGCTGACTTCTTCCCTTATTTAGTATTCTGGAGAACAGATTCTTCCGTTGTTGCATCACGACCAGGAGCACCTCTTAACATGGCTCTCGTTAGATCAGGAATAGATGTTGAAATGACTAACGGAACTATGATGAATATAAAGCTCATTGCTTGTGATTTTGCTTATACTGTAAGAATCTATGCTAAAAGGGAAGATCTTTTAGACGACTACGAAAGAATATTTTACATAACAAAATTTACAAGACCAATGATGAATATAAGCTTTCTCAATGAGGCACTTAAACTCCCACTTGTCCTTGCAGATGAAATTCATAAAGATGTGGAGGAAGGTGGAGAGGATATGACTAAGGAAAGCGTATATTATTTTGAAACGAATTTAACAGTACAGGGTTTTCTAGTAGTTTCTAGTGCAGAACTTAAACGTATTGAAACTATAATTAAGAGCATATACTCTTTTGATGGGAAAGTTCTGATCGAAAGAGAAATCATTAGCTAAATGATAAAAGATAGGAGGGCACTACATGCCTGCTTTTAGCTTGTCTCCCATAGCCCCAGATGTTTACACAACTGAAATAGATCTATCCACGGTAATCCGTGCGGTTGCTACTGGAGTTGGTTGCGTAGTGGGACCTTCCAATAAAGGTCCTTTGGAACCCACACTCATTACTAACACTAAAGATTTTATAAATTACTATGGAAAGCCCGTCCTTAACAACCATTTTCACTATACTGGACTGTCTTTCCTCTCTAAAGGAAATAGGTTATACTGTCAAAGAGTTATTAATGGTGCTTTGTACGGTGGGGTTGAAGTTCCAGGACTAGGTTCTTCTTTAGACACCGCCGGAATAGATTTACCAGGTGGCTGCCCTGATCCTGTTGAAGATAACTATACTTGGGATGATGCAGATGCTGTATTTGCTCTTTTCGGACCAAATCCAGGAACATATAATAATGATCTTGGAGTTAAAATAACTCATAATCACTCACAGCTAACTGGCACTTTTACATTTACGAATGGCAGTGCAACAGTTACTGGGGTTGGTACACTCTTCCTAACTGAAGTAGCTGTTGGAGATTACATTTTTCCCACAGCTCAGTCTATTTTTTCTCTTAAAGTAAAGAGTATTACCAACAATACAAGTTTAGAATTGGAATCCAATTGGGCTGGTGTTACAGCTACCGGAACTGGGTATTTAAATGATCTCCAATTCTATATTACTCTTTATGAACGGAATGGAAAAACAACAACAGAAGTAAAGAAATTCTTATGCAGTAGAGCTCCTCTTGCTGTTGATGGCTATGGCAAATCTATCTATATAGGGGAGGTATTTGAAGATAGTGAATATCTTTCAGTGCTAGATAAGACTTCGTTATCTGGAGACGATCCTCAGTATATGCCAAAAGAGAATACTTCTATAGTCTGGTTGACTAATGGAAGTAATGGTAGTGCTGTTACTCCAGGACAAATAATGACTGCTATGGACGAGTTTTCTAATACTGAAGTTTATAGTATTAATATTTTAATGTCCGGTGGTTGGATGTCTTCTGGCT
>JAQUAP010000009.1:1002-24319 GCA_028687205.1 Candidatus Omnitrophota bacterium | reverse complement strand
GATGTTTCCTTAGAGACCAGCTTTACCCCGGTATTATAAACAAAAACGGCAAACGACGGGGCAACTCATTAACATAGCGGAAGAAGTTCTTTCCGGGAAAAATTTTGTTTGCAGGGCGCGGGGATAAAGAGTTGTTTCACTAGAGGATTTACCCGGGGGATTTAGGTGAGTAAGAAGAACCTTCGATCTTTTGGATACAAGGACCCAAAATCTTCATTGAGTTAGTATAAAAAATTTATTGTAAGGATAACTATGGATAAAGTTTCTATGCTAGATGTAGTAAAAAAGCTGGCTTTTGATAATAAGCATACTGTATATAAAGAGGATAATACAGAAGTTCAAATATTTCGTCCTTCAGTTTTGTCTAAACGTTTTAAAACTTACGATGTAAAGAAGAATTTTCAAATATGGCTAAAGGAAGGGGAGAGGGAGTTTAGGCCGAATCATCTAAGAGTTATGATTGACTTAAATTTGAGAATAAGAAGC
This sequence comes from Candidatus Omnitrophota bacterium, assembly GCA_028687205.1. Classification (GTDB taxonomy): domain Bacteria; phylum Omnitrophota; class Gorgyraeia; order Gygaellales; family Profunditerraquicolaceae; genus UBA6233. Next base: position 23,833 of record JAQUAP010000009.1, on the reverse strand, counting down.
CGGAAGGATTTGAAGGAAAGGCTATTGGCCGCTTTTGATAATATTTTCTATGGTAGGGACCCTCTGAAAGAACTCAAGGATTTAAAAGAAGAAAAATTCGAGCATTATCTTAATTCATTGCCTATAATTGGCGTCCTTAGCCAATTATTTATAATAGAGCAGGAATATTGCTACCATAGGGAAAGTAATTTTGACCCACCGACCTTGTTCTATCAAGGATGGGTGAGAGAGTTTATTGATAATCCTAAGGAGATAGATAATCTTTGTATGAGTGTTTGCAGTGGTCAGCCACCTTTATCAAAATATGTCGCTTTAGAAAATAAGAAAAACAGAAATTTTATAAAGAATTTAGAATCTCTTTGGTATTTGCGGGATAACGAGTAGTTATGCTTCGACTAAATCAGGAATGGTTTTTCTTTGGTAGTTAAATCGCTTAATGGACAAATCTAGGTATTCTTTCTCAAGTTCAATCCCAATATAATTTCTACCATATCTATACGCAGCAAGTCCAGTTGTTGAGCTCCCACTAAAAGGATCCAAAACAATATCGCCTTTCCGAGTTGAGGCTAAAATAATACGCTCTAAAAGGGCCATTGGTTTTTGAGTGGGATGTTTGCCGAATATTTTTTCTTCCGACCCCGGTGCCATTATGGGCCAGATACTTTTCATTTGTTTATTATTGTTCATTCTTTTCATAAGTTCATAGTTAAAATGATGTTTACTTTGTTTATTCTTCGCGGCCCAAATAACAGTTTCAGTTGCATGGGTAAAATATCTGCAAGACAAGTTAGGGGGCGGATTAACCTTGTCCCAAGCTATGTCATTTAAAATTTTAAAGCCCAATTCTTGCATAGCAAAGCCAATAGAGAATATAATATGCTGGGTTCCTGAAACCCAAATTGTGCCATTCTCGGTTAGTACATCTTGGCAAGCTTTAAGCCACTTCAAGTTAAATTCATGAGTTTCATTTAGCCCTTTAGATACATCCCATTTGCCTTTGTTGACAGAAACGACCTTCCCGGCATGACAAGTGAAGCCCCCATTGGAAAGGAAATAAGGCGGATCAGCAAATATCATGTTGATTGAGTTGTTTTGCAATAGGGGAAGGAATTGTAAACAGTCCTCTTGAAAGAGGAAGAAGGTGCAATCTTCGTCGCTAAAGTAAGGCTTTCTGAGAGGTTTTTGCGTTATAGTGATGTGGATTTCTTTCTTCCACTTTATAAAGTCATTTTTACAAATATGTCTTTGTATTCTATGCTCCATTAGATCTCCAGTTTGCTCAAACATATATTACCTCACATTTAGATTTTTATCAATCAAAATAACCTTCTTTTCTAAGATAATAGACGCAATAAATGGTAAAATCTAACATAATGTTTCAAGAAAAAAGCTTAATATTATCCAGAATAGTAGTATAATATTTTATAACATAAAGAGGGAAAAAATGGGATTCAGATTTAGATAGTAGGATATAGGCAATTCTTTATAAAACAAGGATTGCCTTGTTTTATATTAGGATTAACTATAGAAAGAGGGGAATATGAAATATATAATGGTCACGAATTGGGATAATCATTGGAATAAGTTGCACAATAATAGAACGTTATTTACTTTGGGTATGATAAGGTGGAATATAGATAAGATCAGGCCAGTCGATAATACTGACACTTTATTTATAAAAAAACACAGAATAACTAAAGAAATATTAGGATGTTGGGGAGGTAAGGTTTATGATTTTAAGAAAGAAATGTATAAGGACAAAGAAGCCATTTCCTTTGGGGTTAAGCTTGAAGAAATAGTTAATTGTCCTGTTAATTATTTGAGTTATTCAGAGGGGTGGTATTACGAACCAGATAGAACGCCTAAGGGAGATATAACTGCTTTGGGTAAAGAAAAAGAAGCATGGCAGAGTATTCAAGAAGAATTCGATATAAGTAAACGTGAATTTGGTAAACGCATTAATTTTGTCCAGAATCAATTTAAGAGAGATATTATTTTTAGAGATGTTGAACAAGCATATATTTTGGCAAAAAGTGGTTATAGCAAACCGGCCGTAATTTTATCTGGTGGGGTAATAGAAGAATTATTAAGGTTATTTTTAGAAAGCAAAAGCGAAAATATTAAGAACAAGAAATTTGAAGAGTTAATAGAAATATGTCACAAAAAGGGATTTTTAAAAGAAGAGATCAGTAATTTGGCTTCAGCAATAAGGCGATTCAGAAATTCAGTGCACTTGGCTACAGAGAAGACTAAGAAAAATACGATTTCTAAGGCCACAGCTTCGGCAACGGTAGCCTTAATTTTTACAATAGTTAATGATTTCCAGAAATAAAGTATCTTAAATAGAAGGTTTATGATGAGTTCAAGACTACCAATAGCGGAAAAACTGGAATGGGGTAAGTTTGTTTCGCCTATTTCTGATAGAAACACAAGTCCGTATAATTGGTATTCTTTTAAGCATCGGTTTGGTAGTGGGCTAGTTGAAAATATTTTCAACTCATTTTCTTTGAAAAAGGGAGATATAGTTTTTGATCCTTTTTGTGGAGGAGGGACAACATTAATTAAGGCGAAGACTACTGGTTATAATGCTATAGGCTTAGATATATCGCCTTTTGCGGTATTCTTGACAAATTCGCTTACTACTTCTTACAATTCGATAAGACTTAGAAAGATATTAGAGAAAATTACACATAGAGCAAATCGTGAAATATTGATACCCGATGTAGATATTCTAAGGAAAGCTTTTTCTGATTCAGCCCTTCAATATATTTTCTCCTTGAAAAAAACAATTGAATTATTTGATACTCCTGAACGCGATTTTTTTCTTCTATGTTTATTGACTATCCTTAATTCTGTTAGTAAAGCTAAGAAATCAGGAGGATTCCTAAGAATAACTTGTCGAAGGAGATCAGGGCCACTTTCTATAAAGAAAACTTTTATGGAGACTTGTGAGAGATTTATCCAAGATGTGGAACAGTTGAAGTTAAATGGAAATTTAGTTAAAGCATATATTGGTGATGCGCGCCATTATCCATTTTGGCTAAAAAATAAGAAATTTGATGCAATCTTGACTTCGCCTCCTTACCCAAATAGGCACGATTATACTAGAATATACGAACTAGAGCTATTAGTAGGATTCATTACAAGTAACAAGGCGCTGAAAGAACTCAGATATGATACATTAAGATCGCATGTAGAAGCTAAGAAAAAACATAATCCAAAAGGGTATCATTATCCATCTTTACTTTTATCCTTAGTAGAGAAACTTCAAGAAAGGCCACTAAATAACCCTAGGATAATACCAACATTAGAGGGGTATTTTGAAGATATGTATTTATCCTTAAGAGAAATGTCAAAAGTCATTAAAAAAAGAGGTAAGATAGGTATAGTGGTCAGTAATGTCCGATTTGCAGGAATTGTAATTCCTGTTGATGAGCTACTTGGAATAATCGGAGAGCAAGTAGGTTTAAAAATAAAAAATATTCATATATTAAGATATCGAGGTAATAGTTCGCAACAGATGCTGGAATATAAGAGAGTACCGAATCGGGAAAGTTTAGTTATTTTTGAGAAATAAGCTTAAATCAATAAGATGGTAGACAAAAACAAAAATAAGAAAAGCGTTGTTTATCTTTTTGGCAGTGGATCTACTCAAGCAGAAGTAAGTTTACATAATACTACAATTAAATTATTGGCAAGAGATATCGCAGAGGGCATTTTGAATAAGATAACGAGAAAAAGGATAAAATATCTTTATGAGATAAAGAATGATCTTGCTGATCCCAATATTGATATCGAACAGTTAATTACACTTTACGAGTCCGCCGGTAATCGTAAATACAGAAGAATCGCCTCTGGGCTAAAAAAATTATATAAAGATGAAATAGAAACGCGTTTAAATCTATTGGGCTCTAAAAAAGCCCCATTCTCTCCTAAGATGCTGGCTGCGCTTATTGATATGTATGAAATAAAAGAGATAGATGAGAAAATTAATGGGATAATAACCTTGAATTATGAAGATCTTATTGAAAAAGCAATTTTTAATGTTAAAGGTTGCATTGACTATGCAATTAATTTCCGAAATAAAAGCAAACAATTTAAGCAAAATAATATGGATATTAAATCCATTCCTCTTTTAAAATTGCACGGCTCGTTTAACTGGAGAAATGAATTTCCAGTTTGTGTCGTGGACAAGATCAAAATAGAAGACGACGTGCTTTGGATTCCACCGGGAGTAGAAAAGAACAAAAATAATTATCCCTTTAGTCTTATTTGGGGAAAAGCTAAAGAGATGCTTAATTGCGACATTTTACGCGTAGTTGGGTGTTCGCTAAATAGGAATGACTGGCAGTTGATTTCGTTATTATATTCTACACAGCGTTTAAATAGCCAGGAAAAAGAATATATTATTGAATTAATTAATTATTCCGATAAAGGTGAAGAAATAAAAAAAGAATATCCTTATCTAAGGTTTAATACAATCGTGGATATAACAGAAGTAAAAGACTATATATTTAATTCATTTCGTAGTAATCCATCTGGAAAAAGCATCTCGACTTCCATGATAGATTATCTTAGTACTCAAAATAGTTCAATAAATATTCTAGATACTTGGCTTAAAGCTAAGGGGGAAAATTTAATAAGTAAACGTAGTATTGCTGTCGATACTAACAAAAATTTCTTTAGAAATTATATTAAGGAGGCATGAAATGAAAATTAAAATTGAAAAATGGAAAATCACGAAATTATTAGAAAGTATGGGTATGATTGACTATCCTGAATTTCAACGTGAGCCCACCGTTTGGGATTTAAATAAGAAGCAGAGATTAATTGATTCCATTTTAAGAGGATTTGATATCTCTTTAATATACTTCTTCAAGAATGCAAAGGAAAGATACGATTGCATAGATGGACGTCAGCGGATTAACGCTATCCTGTCATACTTGGGGAAAAATGGTTCAGATGAATACGATAATGCCTTCCATCTTAAAATGGAAAATGAAATATATGACGATAGAGGAAGATTCAAAACAGCGGATTCTAAAAGATATAAGGACCTAGACGGTAAATGGAAAGATAAGATACTCGGTTACGAGTTGAATATTGTAATAATTGAAGAAGTGGAACATGACGAAGAATTGAACCTCCTATTTCTAAGATTGCAGATAGCATCTGTTCTAAATGCTGGAGAAAAACTACATGCTATGACCGGCGATATGAGGGATTGGATTTTTCTAGATATTCATAAGCATAAATTTTTTCAGAAAATAAGCATCCCTCAGAGGAGATACGCTAAGGAACAAGTTGCTGCCCAAATTATTTTAAATGAATTCAGTAAAAGAAGTACTAATGAATTTCATAGATCTCGGTACATAGATTTGCAAGATTTCTTTAAGCAATTTAGTCAAATGACTAGTTCCGATAAGAAATTTACAGCTGAAATCACCAAGAAATTCGATACCATAGTAGACAGTTTTGGTAATAGTCTAACCTATGTTAAAAATAGAGCTATTGCTGTTTCTATATTCCTGTTCATTAGTGAATTAATCAGTAGTAATAAAAAAGGAGAAATTAAAACTTTCGTTGATTTCTTCGTTCAGTTTATGAAAACTTTAAAATGGCAGTTGCCCAAAGGGCTTGATATGGATAGAATGTATCAGGAATTATTGAATTTTCAGACAAATATATCTCAAGCTGCAGGGGAGAAAACGGCAATACAGGCAAGACACGATATTTTGAATAAATATTTTTATCACTTTAAAAATCACAACGAAATTATTGGGGATAAAGATTATTATAGAAAAACAGATCATAAGCCGGAGAAAATCAGAGAAAAAATTTCTCTGTAGAATGGTTCTACAAAATTATTCATTTTAAAACAAATTTCTGCCTTGAAATATCTGTTTTTTGTTCTTTGAAGCGGCAAAATTTGCCCGCACCAAATTTTGCCGGAGGGTTTTGAAGCCTTGACCGCGAGAGGCGGGGCAGGCCGCCTCGTGCTAAAGTTTCTCTGTTGAAGGCGGGAGCGGACGAGCTCTTCTTTCCTAAAAAAATTTTTGTTTTTAAGGTGTACGGAGAGCTGAAGCGAGGACGCACGCCGCGACCCTGGATTTTTTTGTTGTTGTAGAGCGGCGAGCCACGCCGCACACGCATTGCATTAGCTCGAAGCGAGCGGCCCAGCGAGCGCCATTGCACGCTCAATGTAGGAGCGCCCTCCCTAAAGGGACTTCCTCGCCTTCGGCTCGGTCGCCCAGGGCGCGGGGCATTTTAGTTGTAGAAGGAGTATAGCATCCGGAGAATAGAGAAATTAAAATGAAACAATGGTACGAGTCATTATTTGAAAATTATGCCCGTAAGTACGATAAGGAAGCTTACGTCCAGGGAACATCCGGGGAATGTGATTCTATTGAACAGGAGATAAACCGTGATAAGTCAATAAAGATCCTGGATATCGGTTGCGGTACCGGCCGCCATGCTATTGAGTTGGCAAAAAGAGGGTATCAGGTAACCGGCATCGATCTATCCGAGTCGCAGCTTAAGAGGGCGAGAGAAAAAGCAAAAGAGCAAGGAGTGAAGATCGGCTTCCAGAAGCATGACGCACGAAACCTTCCCTTCAAAGGCGAGCTTGATCTGGTGATTATGCTCTGCGAAGGCGGTTTTTCTTTGATGGAAACGGATGAAATGAATTTTGAAATACTTAAAAGTGCAACCAGGGCATTGAAAAATAACGGGAAGTTTATATTCACCGCATTGAATGGATTGTTCCCGCTGTTTCATTCGGTAAAGGAATTTTATGAGTCGGCGGGTAAAGAAGGGGGCTCGGTTTGTAAAAGCATATCCTTCGATTTGATGACCTTCCGCGATCATAACCGCGTTGAATTTGAAGATGATGCGGGAAATAAGAAAGTACTGGAATGCAATGAGCGGTGCTATGTCCCCAGCGAAATCACCTGGCTGCTTCATTCGCTTGGATATAAGAAAATAGAAATTTTTGGAGCTAAGCTTGGGGCATACTCAAGAAACGACAAGCTGACCACAGAAGATTTTGAAATGCTTGTTATCGCGGAAAAATAAGCAATTTCGGAGTAATTTAATAGTATAGAAAAAGGAGATAATCATGAAGATCATAGCTCTGGAAGAAGGTTTTTACACTAAAGACGCATTGAGCCTTGGAGGGAGTATGCCTGCCTGGGCTAAATACACTATGCAGACGTCAACCGAGATTATAGGAGAAGATGTAAATGAGGCAAATCTGGATTTAGGAGAAGGGCGTATAGCAGCTATGGATGATGCCGGAGTGGATATGCAGGTGCTTTCGTTTTCCTTCGCCCAGATCCCGGACGCTAAAACATCTGTTTTAATAATGAGCGGAGCAAATGACGAAGCAGCGAAGGCCATCGAGAAATATCCTTCCAGGTTTAGGGCATTTGCGGCGCTACCTCTCGCAGACCCCAAGGCGGCGGTCAAGGAATTTGAACGTGCGCTGGATAAGCTTGGTTTCGTGGGAGGGTTCATATGCGGAAATATGGAGGGCGAATTTCTTGATAACGAAAAATATTGGCCGATCCTTGAATGCGCCGAGGCGCACAACGCGCCGATATATTTACACCCGCATTTTCCTCTTCCTTCAGTAATGGAGACGTATTTTAAAGGAAGAGAGGAATTGGGCGGCCCTGAATGGGGATTCATGATAGACGCCAGCTGCCATTTCATGCGCCTTCTGACCGCAGGAATATTTGACCGATTTCCGAAACTTACGATAATCCTGGGACACCTGGGTGAATCGATACCTTATAATCTTGACAGGATAAACAACCGTTTAAGAGCTTATGCTAAAGCCGCAAAACTAAAAAAGGAGCCGGCGGATTATATAAGACAGAACATGGTCGTAACAACAAGCGGCAATTTTTCGGTGCCATCCTTACAGTGTGCATTGGGTACGATCGGAGTTGAAAATATATTATTTTCGGTTGACTGGCCGAATGAATCGCATAAAGTCGCGGTCGATTTCTTAAAGCATCTGCCTGTGGATAAGCCTGACCTCGAAAAAATAGCCTATAAAAATGCGGTAAGGGTCCTTGGTTTAAAAAATATCTGAGCTCTTACCTATTAAAAACTGCCTCTAATATGGGAATAAAAGAGAAGATCTGGGACGTATTTAAAAGCTATTGGGTCAATGTGCTCTATATAACTTTATTCCTCAGCGTCTTTGCCAACTACACAAGATTAATCCTGGCCCATTATGAGATCAGTTATGCGCATTATGGGATCAGCCTGATAAACGGCCTGATATTGGCTAAAGTCATATTAATCGCAGAACATCTCCACATAGGCCAGGGATTTGAAGATAAGCCCTTGATCGTCCCTACTCTTTATAAGTCATTCCTCTTTACAATATGCGTGATGATCCTGGCTGTCATCGAGGTAATGATCCGCACCTTACTGCAAGCCGGCAATCCTGCCGCGATCATCCCCAGGTTTACCGGCGACTTTTCCTATATCTGGCTTGCTAAGACGCTGATCGTATTCATTATTTTTATACCTTTTTTTGGCATAAGGGAATTAGGCAGGGTGCTGGGAAAAGGGAAGATCAGCGGATTATTTTTCCGCAGCAGGCCAAAAAGCCCTTAAGATGGCTAATCAAAAGAAAACCGCATTCCAACTGATCCTGCTTTTCGGCCTGGTCAGCCTTTTCGGCGACATCGTCTATGAGGGGGCGCGCAGCGTTAACGGCCCATACCTTAAGACGTTAGGTGCCAATGCCGTCATCGTAGGGGTAGTCGCGGGAATCGCAGAGTTTTTAGGCTATGCGATCCGCCTGGCCTCAGGTTATTTTGCCGATAAGACCAAAGCTTATTGGCTATTTACTTTCCTGGGTTATGGGATGCTGGTGAGCGTGCCTTTACTTTCTCTCGCCGGAATATGGCAGGTCGCGGTTATTTTTATTGTCATGGAAAGATTAGGCAAGGCCCTGCGCAGCCCGGCAAGAGATACCATCCTTTCACAGGCTACCAAGCAGGTAGGTACAGGTTTTGGTTTTGCGATAGCTGAGGTGCTTGATCAGGTCGGGGCGATCAGCGGCCCTTTAATTTTTACCGTACTTTTTGTGCTGCTGGGTAAAGGAGACAGGGGCGTAGGAGATTATCAGCAGGGGTACGCATTGCTTTGGATCCCGTTGGTTTTAGTGATGCTCTGCGTTTATCTTGCCTGGCGCCGCGTACCCGACCCGCAGGTCTTAGAGCGCTCCATAGTCAAAAGCCGCGAAACAGACAAATTAAGCAGAGTCTTTTGGATTTATACGTTTTTCACTTTTGTTACTACGCTTGGTTTTGCTAATTTCGCCTTAATCGGTTACCACTTTAAAGTTACGCGCGTGTTAACTGACGCGCAAATCCCTCTATTTTACGCTTTAGCCATGGGAGTGGATGCCGTAGCGGCTCTGGCGATCGGCAAGGCCTACGATATTTTTAAAACGCGGCGTAATAACGAAAAGTCCGGCTTGACTACCTTGATCGTCATCCCGGTACTTTCATTATTTATACCTGCTTTTGTCTTTTCGACGAAGTTTTCCTTATGTTTAGCCGGTGCGGTCATCTGGGGCATTGTTATGGGGTGCCACGAGACGATTATGCGCTCCGCCATCGCCGACCTGGCGCCTTTAGAGAAAAGAGGGACAGGCTATGGGATATTTAATACGGCTTACGGCCTCGCGATTTTTATCGGCAGCGCCCTTGTCGGATTGCTGTATGAAAACTCGCTACCTGCGGTTATTCTTATCAGCATTTTCATTGAAATAGCGGCTATCCCGGTTTTCTTTGTTTTGCGCAAAGAGGCTGCAAAATAGGATTGATATATTGAGGTATTGCGCCTATAATTAGGCTAAAGGAGGAGAGGATATGGATTGGAGGATATTTTTTGCGACTTTTTCGGCGATATTTATAGCCGAGCTTGCCGATAAAACCCAGCTGGTCGGGATAAGCATGGCTGCTAAATCCGGCAAGCCTTTAACGGTGTTGTTGGGGTCTATGGCGGGGTATATTTTAGTCACGGCTATCTCCGTATTGATAGGCGCGGCCTTGAGTAAATATATCAGGCCGGAGATAATAAGGTATGTCGGCGCGTCGCTCTTTGTCGCCATAGGCGTCTTGATGTTCCTGGGCAAGGTCTAGAAAGGAGGGCCAAATGAGGAATATACCCCTAATTTTAGTGGTTTTATTTGCCTGCGTTATTTTTGTCTCGTTTTTTCTTCCCTGGTTCAATATTAATTCTCCGGTAACGGGTACAATATTCAAGATGTTCAACGTGAAGCAGGATACCTCATTTATGGAGGTAAGCGGCTTCCAGGTGCCTATACTTGCCAATCGTTCAGATTCCCAGTTTATGGTCCAGGTTCTCCAGCTTTTTAATCCCGGGGTAAAGGATGTTGATAAGAAAAGCTGGTTAATCTGGGGAGTGCCGCTTTTAGCGGTATTGCTGGCTTGCGCCTGCGTTTTTCTTAAAGAGAATAGATGGTTTAACCTTGCGCTGGGGATTATCGGCGTGCTGATTTTTGCGGTGGGCGCCTATAAGCTAAAGACCACTAATCTGGATAAAACGGTCATGCGGGTAAGCATTATGCCCGGATTATGGCTTTTACTTTACGGGTATCTTGGCATGGGGTTAGTCGGTTTGTTTAAGTCTATTAAGCCCGGCCAGCTTAAGGGCCGGTGATCCACGAGGGACTCCTTGACTAAACGCTTATTTATTGTAAAATAGTACAATATATTTTATCCCGCATAAACTAGAAATTATGTCGAACGTTAATGACGCATTAAGCCAGTATCCGGGATCGGGCATTAGTCCTTTAGAAACCGGTAATTTACAACCCTTAGCAGCGTTGTTTGGAGCTGATGTTGAGCGCGCTATCAGCCTGCTCTCCAGATTCAATAACGCTGTTTTTATAGCTGAAGAACAGGCTGAAAAAGGAATAATTACTGCAACGGTCAATAAATTCTGCCATGACGCCTCAGGGCAGGCGATAAAGGAAGTCCTTCGGATAGATGCCAGGCAATTCATAAATATTTCTGGCAGCCAGCCAGAGAAGCGCCTCGCAGAAGTAGTCACTGTTTTAGGAAATAAGAGAGAGAAAATATTGCTGGTTATTACATCTTTAGAAGAGTTTGCCGGGGATAAACGGCTGGTAGAGCTGCTGCAAGACATTGTAAAAAAATCGTCTCTGCCTATGTTGGGTATGACTACCCTTGACGGATTTCGTCAATTAGAGAAAATTCCGCAGCTCGCCGCCTCTTTGCAATTCATCCTTTCCGAAAAACTACCGCAGGTAAATAAGCGCGATAAATCGGTGTTGATCATCGGCGCGACCTCCCTGCTGGGAAGCGCGGTCTATCAGCTTTTTAGCCGGGAATATAAGTCTGTCAGGGGCACGGGTTTCAGTAAAGCAGCTGCTTTAGGTTTTGATAAATTAGACGTTACCTCCGGAGAAGAAATTAAGCAATATTTTTCCGGCCATTCCGGGTTTGATGTCGTTGTCTATATTGCGGGAGAAGCCGATGCGGATGTAGCTGAAAAAGAAAGAGAGAGGGCGCGGGCATTGAATGTTGATGCGGTTTCCAGCCTCGCCCGCTACGCCAAAGATTGCAAGTTCGTTTATATATCCAGCGAGTATGTGTTTGACGGAAGTTCAGGCCCCTATGGGTCGGATTCGCCAGCTAGGCCGATTAATTATTACGGGCGCACAAAGTTAGAGGGCGAGCAGGTTTCTTTAAAGAGTTTTCCCGATGCCTTAGTCGTACGCTTTGGCGCCCTTTACGGCTATAACGGGCCAGGCGATAAAAAAACATCCGTGAGCAAACTTATTGTCAGTTTAGACAATCCTGAGCCGCTGAAAGCGGATAATGTCCAGATTAAGCACCCGCTCCTGCTTGAAGATGCTGCCAGGACATTATTGAAGCTTCTTGATTATGAAAGCAGCGGTATATATCAAACCAACGGCCCGGAAGGGTTAAATAAACAGGAAATGGCCGAGCAAATCGCCGCGGCGCGCAATGAGCTGACCGGCCATGTTTTTTCTTACCCTATTACCGGAGTTGAGCAGACCGGCGTCGCAGCCAAGCCGCTTAATACGCATATGGTGAATGTGGATACCCCAAGGCCTTTTAAAGAAGGGGTCCGTTTTATGCTGCTGAAACAAAAAACATCTAAGGAGAAAGCTGTCCATGGGCATTGAAAATACCAATACCGTTAACCAGAGATTAGAGCCGCGTAGCTTGAGCCTCAGCCGCAAAGACGTAGATTTTTTGACTAAATTTCCGATTAAATTTATAGAGGGGAATTTTGCTAATTATATCTGGGGCGGGCATTATCTCTACGCCATGAAGGGTATGTTTTATGATAAGGACACGCCGGTTGCAGCCGAATCCTGGGAAGTCTCCGGGCATAAGAAATTTTCTTCGCGTATCCTCATGCCGGATAACAGGATCTTTACCCTTAAGGATATACTCAAGGACAGGCAATTAGCCAGGCTGATCTTGGGGGATACTATCGTGGAACATTTTGGGCAGGATTTTCCCGTATTAGTTAAGTTTATTGATGTGCGCCAGCACATGTCGGTTCATTTGCATCCTTCGCATAAAATTGCCAAGGCGTTAGGCGAAGAGGATCCGGGGAAAGAAGAAGTATTCATAGTCATTGACCTGCATGAAGACTCAGAGTGTGTCTTATATATGGGCTTAAAGGATAAGGTAAGCCGCAAGGAGTTTGAGACCGCTATCAGCAGGGGAGAGAATATCCTTGGTTTACTGCATAAGATCCATGTCTCTCCGGGGGAGATATTCCATATACCTTCCGGCGTCTTGCATTGCTGGACAGGGGGGTCGGTCGCGGTTGAAATCGCCGAATCCAGCGACTTGACTTACCGCGTGTATGATTTTCTCCGGCAGAGGCCGATGCACATTAAGAAAGGGCTGACTTCGATTGATTTTAAATTTAACCAGAGCGCCACATTGAAAAAAGAATGTAAAGGTAAATGGGAAGCGATGTTAACTAAAGGGCTTGATTCAGTGGTAACGCGCAATGCCTTAAAGGTTGAGCGTATACGGGCCGGTTTAGACGATAATCCGGTTAAGCTTGATAATCGTAGAACATTTGAGGTATTAATGGGGATCGACGGGATACTTGAGATCATGTCTTTAAAAAAAGATTGGCTTATTCACTTGCACAAGGGGAGTTCACTGCTTATCCCGGCTAGCGCCGGAGATTACTTAATCAGGGGTATTGACGAAGTGAATAAAAACCGCGCGCTTCGTATCAGCATGAAAATACCTACAAACACGGATAAATAATATGACAAAAACTAACGAAGAGAAAAGGCTTTTAGCTGAAGAATCCAGGTATTGCTCTTACGGCGATACCGCCCATTATTTGAAAAAACCGAAGATCTTCTCTGAATGCGAGGGGTCATTCCTGTATGATTACAGCGGCAGGCCATACCTTGACCTGCAAATGTGGTATTCGGCGGTAAATTTAGGCTATAGGAATAAACGGGTGAATGATGCGGTCAGGAAGCAGCTTGACCACCTGCCGCAGATAGCCAGTCAGTATTTGCACCGGGAGAAAATCGAACTCTCCGCCGCCATTTCCAGGCAGATGCAGAAGTCATTCCGGGAAAAAGGCAGGGTGCATTTTAATGTGGGCGGGTCTCAGGCTATTGAAGACAGCATTAAACTCATCCGTAAGGCAACGGGCAAGACCCTATTCTTCGCGTTTCAAGGGGGTTATCATGGCAGGACCCTTGGCGCCTCGGAGATCACCTCAAGCTACCGCTACAGGAAACCCTACGGCCATTTTTCCAACCGGGCGCAATTTATTCCCTATCCTTATTGTTTCCGCTGCCATTATGGCAAGCGCTTTGGCTCCTGCGGATATTATTGCGTAACTCAATTCGAGAGGTTATTTGAAACAGAATATAATTCGGTTGTCGATACCAAGACCGGCGAATGCGAATTCGCGGCTTTTTATCTTGAACCTATCCAGGGCACAGGCGGTTATATTGTCCCGCCGCCGGATTATTTCAGGAAGCTTAAGAAGATCCTCGACCAATTTAAGATTTACCTGGTTGATGATGAGATGCAGATGGGCTTTTACCGGACAGGGCGCTTCTGGGGGCTTGAGCATTTCGGCGTCAAGCCCGATGTCCTGGTCTTTGGCAAGTCGCTTACCAATGGCATGAACCCCTTGTCGGGATTTTGGGCAAAAGAAGAGCTTGTTAAGCCAAAGGCTTTCCCGCCGGGGTCTACGCATTCGACATTTGCATCAAATCCCATGGGGACCACCCCGGGGCTGGAAGTGATGAAGATACTCCAGGATAAAGCACTGGCTGCGCGTATCAATAGCAGCGGTAAGAAGTTCCTGGCCGTGCTTAAGAAGCTTCAGAAAAAATATAGAGAGATTGGGGATGTCTCGGGGCTGGGCCTGGCTCTGCGTATTGAGGTTTGCGAGAAAGACGGCATTACGCCGAACCGGCGGCTGGTGGATGAGATATTCCAGGCAGGGCTTGATGGCGGCCTGGAATACAAAGGGAAGAAATACGGTTTAGTGCTGGATGTCGGGGGTTATTTTAAGAACGCCTTTACCTTAGCCCCATCGCTTTACATTACCGATGAAGAGATCGGCATGGCGTATAAGTTCTTAGATGAGTTATTCAGCCGTTTTACTGCCCCTAAACGCTGACCTCTGCAAAAACCCCGGCAGATAAAAAAGGAGAAGCTATGAAAAAGTTAGGATTTGGATTGGTTATGGCGTTATTGTTGAGCGGGTGCGCGACAATGACAACTTCTGATCTGGCCGCAAATAACAGTATGAATCTGGTGCATCTTTCGCGCGGCATGGGCAGGTCGGAAGCGCTCGGTATTATGGGCTCCAGGATCAGTGTTTATAATTGTGACCATACGACTTTAAAAAATCCTCCCCGGATTAAAATAAGCACCCCTTATCGCACAGAAACGGTTGAAACCGCAGGCAGGACGCTGGAAGTAGTATATTATGTTACTAGCCTGAACAGTGGTAATTGCGCGGTTGAAGAAGCTAATTTAACGCCGCTTGTTTTTGATGATGGCAAGCTTATCGGTTGGGGTAAGGCTTTTCTTTCAGAGGTCACTACTAAACCAGCGCCAGCTGCTCAACCAGCTCCGGCAAAATAAGGAACCTTCGGCGAATACAAGCAGGCCATCGACGACAAGATCAAACAAATAAAGGCGCAGTGTGGTTGTTAAAGTTTATATTTTTTTCCTATTAGCCCTGTTTCCAGCAGCCTTTGCCCATGCGCAAGGGCTTCCAGCCGGAACTCCAGCCCCCTACTTTAAAGTATTATCAGGAAACAATGAGGAATTGACGTTAGATGATATCAAGGGAAAAGTCGCGGTTATATTTTATGAGGCAAGAGAGACGGTGGAGAGAAATCGTCAGCTAAAAGATGAACTCAATAGGTTCTATGACGCCCAGCCCGAGCGCGTAAAGAAGTTGATACTAAGAGTGCCGATTATAAATTGTAAGGGGGTATTTTTTACTGCTGCATGGAAGGATAATCTTAAGCAGAACTCCCTGACGGAAGGCCTGACCATCTATGGAGATTGGGACGGAAAAATGTCCCTCGCTTACGGCGTTAAAGATAATGAGAGCAATTTAATTATCATTGATAGAGATGGGTTCGTGCGGTATTCTTTTGCGGGGAGAGTAGAAGAAAAAAACTTTGGCAAGATTAAAGATTTATTGACTGTCGGGACAAGCCTGTAGGTAGCGCTCTAAATTCAAAATATCCTTGCTTTACCGGGTTGTTGCTTATATAATCTACCCAGTAAATAATAAAGCAGCGCGGTGATTACTAAGGAGAGAAAAGATGACGAATATCGATATCCTATTGCGCACCCTGGTAATCAAGAAATCCTCCGACCTGCATTTTCAGGCAGACAGCCCGCCTATTTTCCGCGTTAACGGCGAGCTTTCCTTTTCAGACCTTACCCCTCTATCCTCCAAAGATATAGAAAAATATATCTTTTCTATTATGACTAAGGAGCAGAAAGAAGCGTTTGAAAGAGACCATCATTTTGATTTCTCCTATTCCGTGCCGGGGATAGCGCGCTTCAGGGTAAATGTCTATCAACAGCGGGGGTGCATAGGCGCGGTGATGCGCTGTATTCCTTTTGAAATCCCTACCCTGGAAGAGTTGGCCTTGCCGCCGATCATTAAGGAGCTAGCTACAAAACCAAACGGTTTGATTTTAGTTACCGGCCCGACCGGCAGCGGAAAATCGACCACCTTAGCGGCGATAATCGGGTATATCAATAACAATATTAAAGGCCATATCATCACTATAGAAGACCCCCTGGAATTTGTTCACCAGAATAAACTCTGTGAAATCAATCAGAGGGAGGTAGGACTGGACACCGCTTCCTTTGCCACTGCCCTCAGGGATACCTTGAGAGAGGACCCCAATGTTATCCTGGTCGGTGAGATGCGGGACCTGGAGACCATCTCCAATGCTATTACTGCCGCTGAAACCGGGCACCTGGTCTTTGCTACCCTGCATACCAACGATGCGACGCAGACAGTAGACAGGATGATTGATGTTTTCCCGTCGCATCAACAGCCACAGATCCGCACGCAATTAGCCTCTTCTTTAAGGGCAGTCATTGCCCAGAAATTGCTGCGCAAGAAGGATGGCTCAGGGCGCATCGCTGCCTTTGAGATCATGGTAGCTAACTCCGCGATAAAGCATTTAATCAAAGAAGGGAACACGCACCAGATATATTCCAGCATCCAGACCGGCAGGCAGGAGGGGATGCAGACCCTGGAGCAATCTTTAAAGAATCTTTATCAGGCCGGGTTAATTTCAGCGGAAGAAGCGGCGCATAATGCTAACGACTCCAAATCTTTTGAATTAGCCCTTAAAAGTTAAGCGGCAGGAATATCCAGTATAGGTAACCAAAGGAGGATAATTATGGCGAAGATCTTAATCGTGGATGATGACGAGAAAGAGCGTGAACTCTACCGGGATATGTTATTAAGCCAGGGATTCGAGATGTTGACCGCTGACAACGGAGAAGACGGCCTGAGGCTCGCCATTGAAAACAGGCCTGACCTGATCCTTCTTGATGTGATGATGCCGCATAAAAAAGGCAGCGAGGTGTCCGAAGATCTATTGGAAAACAACCGGACCAAAGATATACCGGTAATCTATCTCACTAGTATAATCACCGAAGAAGAAGTCAAGTCGCAGCACGGAGTAGTCTCCGGCAGGTATATTATATCCAAATCCTCTAACCGGGAAGAGCTTGTTCGGAGGATAAACGAGGTTCTCTCTGCCAAGGGTAAATAGCGTAGAAAGCCTGGAAAAAAGATGCGGGTACAAACAAAAATAATCTTTTTACTCTTTGCGATTGTTATCGTCTTTGCTTCTTCTATACTCTTGCAGGGGGCTTTTGAAAAGCAAAGGCTGATTACGTTGTTCACCAATGAAGAAAAAGAGATCCAGCAGGTTTTTGAGAAAATACTGGAACTTAAAGGAAGCGCGCTGAATACGTTAGCCTACGATTATACCCATTGGGATGAGATGGTTAAATTTACAGCCAGCGGGGATAAAACCTGGGCGGCTGAAAATATCGATACTGCGTTAACCCCTTACAATGCGGATGTAATCTGGGTATTCAAGCTTGACGGTTCCCTGGTCTATTTCGTAGCTAACCCGGAAACCCCCGGCCTTAAGCAACTTCCTTTCTTTGAAAACAGGCTAAGCAGCCTTTTTGCCAAAGGGCCTTTCTGCCATTTTTATATCAAAACCCCGCAAGGCCTTCTTGAGATCCGCGGCGCTACCATTCATCCCAGTAAAGATGTGGAGAGGAAAACTCCCGCGCAGGGGTATTTTCTGGTCGGCCGGCTTTGGCATAAGGCTTATATCGATGAGCTTGCCAAGTTATGCGGGTACAATATAAACCTGACCGAGCTTATGGACCACCAAGAATTCCCCGTTTATTCAAATCCGCAAAAAGGGATAATCTCTTTTAGCCGGGTGCTTATGGGGTTGGATGCCAAACCGGCGTTTGAAGCAACCGTCTGGAAGGAATCCGACTCCATTAAGGATTTTAACCTCGAGTATAGAAACTATTTCTTGATCATGACCGGGTTTATGGGGATATCCCTGGTTATTTTCATCGTTTTGTTGACCAGATGGGTCAGAATCCCGCTGCAGTTAATCTCCGGCGCTTTAAAAAGCGAAAGTACCGCGGGCGCTGTTCGGCTGGAAAAAAATAAAACTGAATTCGGCGATATCATCCGTATCATCAGCCGCTTCTTTGAGCAGAAGCGCGAATTGGAAAAAGCAAAAATCCAGGCAGATGCTGCCAATCGCGCCAAGTCCGATTTCCTGGCGAATATGTCGCATGAGTTAAGGACGCCCCTTAACGCTATCATTGGTTTTGCCGAGGTCATGCAGGACCAATATTTCGGCCCGTTAAATGAAAAGCAGAAAAAATACGTGGATAACATTAATACCAGCGGCCGGCATCTTTTAAGCCTGATCAATGATATCTTGGACCTCTCCAAGGTAGAAGCCGGGAAAATGGAGCTTGAGCCGGAAAACCTCTCTTTGAAAAAAGATATCCTTGAGCCTTCGCTTATCTTGCTCCAGGAGAAGGCGCATAAGCACAATGTAAGCTTGTCTTTAGAAGTCGCGCCCGAGGCAGATATTAACCTGGCAGCGGACCCAAAGAAACTTAAGCAGATAATCTTTAATCTTTTAACTAATGCCGTGAAGTTTACTCCGGATGGCGGTAGCGTTGAGATAAGCGCAAAACGCTCTCAAGGCGCTGCTGCGGGAGACTTTATCGAAATCTCCGTAAAAGACAGCGGCATCGGGATAAAACCCGAAGACCTTTCCAAACTTTTTCAAACCTTTAGCCAGATTGAATCTACCTATACCAAGACGGTTGAGGGCACGGGTTTAGGGCTTGCCTTGACTAAAAAATTAGTTGAGCTGCACGGAGGAAAAATCTGGGTAGAGAGTGAATTCGGCAAGGGCTCTAAGTTTATATTCAGCATACCCGTTAAAGCATAACGCGATGGCCAAAAAAATACTCATTATGGATGACAACGAGAATAGCCGGTTATTGCTGTCGGATATCCTGCAATACCGCGGCTATGAAATTTTGGAGGCAGAGGATGGGGAGAAGGGGATAAGCATGGCGCGCGAGCTTAAGCCGGCTTTAATCCTTTTAGATATGCAGATGCCGGGGATAGACGGGTTTGCCGCGGCAAAAATACTTAAAAGCGACCCCCTGACCAAAGATATAAAGATAATTGTGGTGACGAGCCTGGCGATGAAAGGAGACAGGGAGAAGATCATCGCCCTGGGCGTAGACGATTATATCCCCAAACCGATCGATACCAGGCAGTTTCCTGTTTTAGTGGAAAAATATATCGGCCCGGCTTAAAACTGCTATTTATAACCTGGTAGAGGGGTAAAAATGGGAAAAGCAAAAATTTTAGTGGTTGATGATAATGAAAAGAATGTCGAGCTCCTGGAAGCGCTCTTGCAGGCAGCAGAGTTTGACGTGTTGAAGGCTTATAATGGAAAGCAGGCCATAGAGATGGTCGGTAAAGCGCGCCCGGACCTGCTCCTTTTAGATATTATGATGCCGGAGTTAGACGGTTTTCAGGTCTGCGAGATGTTAAGGAAAGACCCGCAAAATGCCGGTTTGCCTGTGATGATGGTTACTGCCAAAGATAAAGAAAGCGATATCGTCCAATCCCTGGAAAGAGGCGCGGATGAGTATATTGTCAAGCCGATCGATAAAAAAGAATTATTGGCAAAAATCGGGGATTTGTTAGTTAAGGCAAGCAAGCATAACCTTCCCAGCCAGTTTTATTTCAAGAAGATGGGATCGCAACAGCCCGATACACAAAAAGAGCCATAATTAAATCAGACGTTTTTGATAAAGGTGCGTTTCAGGGAGTCTGCTAATTAAAACTATAAATGCGTACCAGGCGCATAATTATTCTCTCTAGCATACTTGTTTTAGCCACTCTCGTTTCGGGGTATTGCGGAGAGCCCGATACCGCGCTTGGACAGTTAAAGTCAGAGCTTAAAAGCCAGGGTGTTTCTGACCAGTTCATCCGGATTACGGAAAGCTCGGTAAAAAGGATGCTCGCGTCGGGAGCAAAAATCTCCGATATAAAAACTGTGCTGTTAGATTTATGGAACCAGGGAGTAAAGGCAAGGGCCTTAAAGAACGCGGTAAGCGCGGTAGCCGAGCTGGTGGCCAGCGGAGACGATACTTTAGAGGCAGCGCGTATCGCTTCCGGCGCGGCGCATAAGGCAGAGGCCGAGGGTTTAAGCGGTTTCGGCGTGGGGATGAGCGTTAAAAAGGCAGTCCAGGATAGAAAAGCGTATCTAAAGAGCCTCAAGAAATGATCTATGTCTGACGCAGCCAGTTTTACTAAATATTCGCGCACCGGCTCAGCAATTGTAAAAGGGACCATTGAGCTGGGAAGATTTTCCATCCCTTACCGGATTTACGAGAGCGAAGGCCCGCATATTATATGCCTTAACGGCGTGCAGCAGTCCATGGCCATGTGGCATACTTTTGTGGAGCGTTATAGCCCGCATTACCGGGTCGTACTCTTTGATTTTCCTAACCAGGGTAAAGGCAGGGTAGTTTCCGGGTCAAGGCTGGTCACGCTGAATGAACAGGTAAGTATTTTACGCGAGGTGATCAAAGCTACCGGCACGAATAATACCGTTTCACTCTGCGCTGCTTCCTGGGGAGGGATAATCGCCATGGCATTTGCCAGTCGGTATCCCGGCCAGGTAAAACAATTATGCCTGGCCAGCCTGGGGACAAAAGCCAATGAGGCGATGATTGAGACGATCAAGCAGGGTTTAGCGGTTGACCCGAAGAACAGGCAGAAAATGGCTGATATACTGATTGACAGCTTTGGCCAGAACCTTCCGGAGAATATCAAGAATAAGATCATCAGCCAGTTCCATTCGATGAGCCAGGAGAACCTGGATGCCTTTTATGAGCACGGGCTGGCAGTACTCTCGACAAAAAAAATAGGCGACCTGATCAAGCTCTCGGATATTAAGGAGAAGACATTTTTGATCTACGGAGAAAAAGATACGATCATCGACCTGGATGACGTCAAATTTCTCTCTTCGCAGATCCCTAATTGCGAGGTCAGGATCGTAAAGGGTGCGGGGCATTTTTTGCATATGGAGCAGGTAGATATCTTTGATATCTACGCGGATATCCTGCCCGTGCCTACCTTGCGGTAAAGTAGGCTGAAAGGAGTATAAATGAAGGTTCAGGCATATCAAATCGCAGCAATATTGGGGTCGCTCCTGCTTATGGCAGCAGGGCTATTGAGGATGTCCCATTCGGGGAACCCGAAAGAGCTGGTTATCGCTATCCTGTATTTCTTCGCCAACCTGCTGATATTTTGTTTATAAAAGGCAGCGCGGATTAAAGATATTGCTAAATAACAAAATCCTTATATAATATTTATTAGAGATGAAAAAAATCAGCGTGGCAGCGCTCCTTACGATTTTTTTAATCTGCCCTTGCGCCTTTGCGCAGGGAGATGTAAATCTTCCCGCAGCTCCCCATAATTTTTCCCAACAATTAAAATCCTGGTGGAACGGCGAATATTTTTTAGGCAATTGGAACGGAGCAAGGCAAAAGCTGGCTGAACAGGGTATTGATATTGTCAGCACTTATGTCATTGACCTTCTTACCAATGTCTCCGGAGGCGAGAAGAAGCGCCGCTTCGCTTATGATTATTCATTAGGGCTGGACATCAATGCCGACCTGGAAAAGATATTTGGTTTAGAAGGCTTGCAGTTTCATGTTTCCGGGGTCTACCGCCAGGGCAGAAACATCAGCGACTACATCGGCAACCGCTTTCCTCCGTCCAGCATCTACGGTTCAGAATACGCGCAGCTTTACAACCTTTACCTTGAGCAGTCGATGTTCAATAATAAGGCGAGCATTAAGGTGGGCCGTCTCGGCGCCGGAGACGACTTTGCCCAGTCGCCGCTTTATTGGATATTCCTCACTAATTCCATTGACGGCTGTCCGATCAACCTGCCGATAAACTTTTTCTTTTCCGTCTATCCTAACGCTGTCTGGGGAGCGCGCCTGAAGGTCAACCCGGTAAGCGCTTTTGCCTGGAAAGGCGGTATCTATAATCAAGACGCCAGCGTTAAACTCAAGGATGCGCACGGCGCTGACCTTTCCTGGAGGAGTAATAAGGGGCTGCTTTTTATACAGGAGTTCAGCTTTCTTCCTAACCAATATAAAGAAGCGAAAGGCCTGCCGGGTAATTATAAACTCGGGCTTTTTTATTCTACCGGCCGTTTCAACGATCTGTATCAGGATGAAAACGGGAATTCCGCCGCGCTAACAGGATTATCGCAGAAGAGACGCTACGGGAATTACGGGCTTTATTTCCACGCTGACCAGATGCTTTACCGCGAACCCGGCTCAAATGACCAGGGCTTTACCCCGTTTTTGGCGGTTGTCCTGCAGCCTCCCGATGTAAACGAGATCCCGTTTTTTATCGACGCCGCCCTTACCTATAAAGGTTTGTTGCCCGGACGCGGCCAGGATGTCACGGGCATCGCGGTTGCTTATGGGCAGTGGAGCAGGCGGTTAAATAAATACCAGGACGAATCCGGTAAGCAGCCGCAGAAATATGAAATGGTCATTGAAACTACCTATAAGCTAGCCGTAAACCAGTGGCTTTATATCCAGCCGGATATCCAGAACATCATGAATCCTCC